>NZ_JBEPSM010000003.1:0-345635 GCF_040548815.1 Kaistia defluvii
CTAGTCATCCAAAGACAACCCGTCAAGCACCCAAATAACAAAACTCAGAGACGAGTTTTCCGTTCGCCGGCAGCGGTGCCGCCCGCGTTCTTGAGCCGGGTTATAGGCCCCAACCCAACAACCGTCAACCCAAATCCGAACCTTCCGAAACACATTCCGAAAGCCGCAATGCCGCCTGTGGACAAGGCACGGCCAGATCCACGAGAAACCTAGGGATCCCGCCGCTTACAGCTAAGCGACTGAAAAGATTAACGTTCGTTGAGAGTTGATGGGCAGGCCAGAGGCCGCCGATACGGGACCGCTCTATTGACTGGATCAACGGCACCCGAAGCCGGAGACCGAGGAGCGAACTTCCGGCTCCTGCCTTGCAAGGCAGCTGATGCCAGGATCGTGCGTCCTTCGAGGCCGGCTGCGGCGGGACCTCCGGATGATGCAGAGGGTGGGCCACCGGCCCCCCATAAGGGGTGATTGAGAAAAGGATGCCGCGAAACAGAAACGGCGGCCCGAAGGCCGCCGTTTGAAGGTGTGCGTACAGAGACTCAGGAGAGCACGCTGCCCCTAGCGCTCCATGAAGATCTCGCGTTTGCCCGCGTGGTTGGCGGGGCCGACAATGCCTTCCTGCTCCATCCGCTCCATGATCGAGGCGGCGCGGTTGTAGCCGACCTGCAAGCGGCGCTGGATGTAGGACGTGGAAGCCTTGCGGTCGCGCAGCACCACGGCCACCGCCTGCTCATAGGCGTCGCCGCCTTCCTCGCCCATCGAACTCTTGTCGAACACGGCGACGTCTTCCTCGACCGGGGCGGCCTCATCAGCCTCCTCGTCGCTGGCGGTGACGGCGTCGAGATATTCCGGACGGCCCTGCCGCTTCAGATGCGCCACAACGTGCTCGACCTCGAGATCGCTCACGAACGGGCCGTGCACGCGGGTGATGCGGCCGCCGCCGGCCATGTAAAGCATGTCGCCCTGGCCGAGCAGCTGTTCGGCGCCCATCTCGCCGAGGATAGTGCGGCTGTCGATCTTCGACGTCACCTGGAAGGAGATGCGGGTCGGGAAGTTGGCCTTGATCGTGCCGGTGATGACATCGACCGAGGGACGCTGCGTCGCCATCACCAGATGGATGCCGGCGGCGCGGGCCATCTGCGCCAAACGCTGCACGGCGCTTTCGATCTCCTTGCCGGCGACCATCATCAGATCCGCCATCTCGTCGATGATCACGACGATGAACGGCAGATGGGTCAGGTCCATCACCTGCTCTTCCTGGGTCATCTCGCCCGTCGTCCGGTCGAAACCGGTATCGATCGTGCGGGTGATGACCTCGCCATTGGCGCGAGCCTCGGCGACGCGGACGTTGAAGCCGTCAATGTTGCGCACGCCGAGGCGCGACATCTTCTTGTAGCGCTCCTCCATCTCGCGCACGGCCCATTTCAGGGCGGTGACCGCCTTCTTCGGGTCGGTGACGACGGGGGTCAGAAGATGCGGGATACCCTCATAAACCGAGAGCTCCAGCATCTTCGGATCGATCATGATCAGGCGGCATTCTTCCGGGCGGTGCCGGTAGAGCAGCGACAGGATCATGGTGTTGATCGCGACCGACTTGCCGGAGCCGGTGGTGCCGGCGACGAGGAGATGCGGCATGCGGGCGAGATCGGCAATCACCGGTTCGCCGCCGATGGTCTTCCCGAGGCAGAGGCCGAGCTTGGCCTTGGCTTCGGCGAAATCCTGGCTGGCCATCAATTCGCGCAGCCAGACCGTTTCTCGGGTCTGGTTGGGCAGCTCGATGCCGATGACGTTGCGGCCTTCGACCACGGCGACGCGCGCGGATACCGCGCTCATCGAACGGGCGATATCGCCGGACAGGCCGATGACGCGGCTCGACTTGGTGCCGGGCGCCGGCTCCAGCTCATAGAGCGTGACGACCGGGCCGGGATTGGCGTCGATGATCTCGCCGCGAACGCCGAAATCGCGCAGCGTCTGCTGCAGGAACGTCGAGTTCTGGTCGAGATATTCGGCCGAGAGCTCGAAGGGCGGCTCGGTGACGGGCGGCTCGGCCAGCAGCTCGAGCGGCGGCAACTCGTACTCGCCGGCATGGAAGCTGACCACCGTCTCGGCGCGAACCGGCGCGGGCTGGGCCTCGGCAACGACTTCGACGGGAGCTGCAGCAGCGGGCTGGGGCGCCGCCGCTTCCACCGGCTCGCTGGCGACGGAGTCGAGGAAGCTCTCGCGGCGCAGGCGGCGCTGCTCCCGTGAACGGGCGCTCAGGCTTTGCGCCGGCGTGACCCAGATCGGCCATTCGAACCAAACCTGAATCGAGGCCTGGACGAAACCGGGCAGCAGGGTTTCGGGCGTGCGCAGCACCGGGGCGATGATCTGCGGCACGGTTGAGACCGGAGCCGCGACCGCTTCGGGCTTCGCCTCGGCGATGGCGGGCGCTGCCGGCGCCTCTGCCTTGGGCTCCGGACGGACCGGACGGGAAACCCGGCCCGGGGCAAGGTCGGCGGCCGGAATGCGCGGCGCGGCGACGGGCGCCTCTTCGAGCCCGATGACACGCGGCGGCGGCACGGCGCGGCCGACCTGGATCAGGCGCTCGAGCCGGCGAATGTTGGAAGGCCGCGCGGCGGCAACGATCTCGGCCTGATGCGCGTCGGCGTCGGAAACCGGCGTCTCGGCCGGCGGCGGGGGCGGCGCCAGTTCGACCAGCGCTTCGACCGACGCTGCGATCGGCTCGACCACCTCGGGGACGGCCACTTCAACTACTTCGGGAATGGCTTCAACCGGGGCCGCTGCCTCGGGCGCGTCACCATCCGCGCCTTCGCCCTCGGATGCGGAGCCGCGCGGGCGACGCAGATAGTCGGGCGTGCGGGTGAAGCGGGCGTTCATGCCGGCGGTGAAGGGCTGCAGCCAGGAGGGCAGCGGCTCGCCATCGGGGCCGAGCACCGGCGCATCGCGGGGCGCGGCCGGCGCGGGCTGGTGCGCCGGCGGAACTGGGGGCGCTACCGGCGCGCGGGACGAAGTGGCATAGCGGGGCGCCTCCCGATCCATCGAATTCGGCACGGCCGGTTCGGCGGGAATGAAGGCGAGAGGATTGGGAGGCCGATTGGAAGAACGCATGTTTGTCGCTGACCCTGGTACGCGGTCTGGCCGACCGTTGCTGGTCGCTCAGGAATACGAAGAACAGCGTTAACGAATGGTTTGAGCCGGACCGACAATCCACCATTCGGGGCCGCTGTTGCACGGGGTCCACAGGGCTGCCCGACAGGCGTCGCAACGCCGGCGGGAAGCGGCTGTTGAACAGGCCCGGAGGCCAGCGCGGCATTGCGGGAAAATGCCGGCCCGATTTTCCCGCTTGTCGAAACGAGAGAGCCGACGCAAGCTGATGAAATCGGCGTGGAGCCGAAGAGTTAAACGTTTATCCAGGAGGGATCTCGCGCATGGATACGATCGACCCGACGGCCAGCCAGGAGGGCGTCGCCGCTGTCTCCTACAAGGATCCCGCCGCGCCGGCTCTGTTTACCGATTCGCTGCACCGCACCGGCTTTGGCGTCGTTCGCGACCATCCGATTCCGCAGGCCCTCGTCGAGGAGGTCTATGCCGAATGGCTCGACTTCTTTAACGGCGACGCCAAGCACGCCTATGCCTTCGACAAGGCCAAGCATGACGGCTTCTTTTCCTCGGCGGTTTCGGAAACGGCCAAGGGCAATACCAAGCGCGACCTCAAGGAATTTTTCCACGTCTTCCCCTGGGGGCGCTATCCGGCCGAGGTCTCGGATGCGGCGCGACGCTATTATGCGCTGGCCAGCGAATTCGCCGGCGAGCTGCTCTCCTGGGTCGAGGCGCATACGCCGCCGGAAGTCAGCGCCAAATTCTCCATGCCACTTGCCAAGATGATCGAGGACAGTCCGGCGACCCTGCTGCGCATCCTGCGCTATCCGCCGCTGACCGGCGAGGAAGAGCCCGGCGCCGTGCGGGCGGCGGCGCATGAGGACATCAACCTGCTGACCGTGCTGCCGGCGTCGAACGAACGCGGCCTGCAGTTACGGACCGCGACCGGCGAATGGGCCGACGTGCCGTCCGATTTCGGCACGCTGGTGATCAATGTCGGCGACATGCTGCAGGAGGCTTCCGGCGGCTTCTACAAATCGACGACGCACCGCGTGGTGAACCCCTCCGGCGACGGCGCCCGCCGCTCGCGCGTCTCGATTCCGCTGTTTTTGCAGCCGCGCCCGGACGTGGTGCTGTCGGAGCGCTACACGGCCGAATCCTACATGGACGAGCGCCTGCGCCAGCTCGGCGTCAAATAGAGCTCCAGGCTCGCGGGATAGGGGTCAGTCCGAATGGCCCGCCCCTATCCTGGCGCCCGTCAGATCGCGCGCACGCTGTCGCGCTCGGTCAGCTCGACGTCGAGCGAGGTGACGTCGCTCGCCTCGGGATCGGTCATCAGGGTGAGAATCCGCGCCACGACATGGGTGGCGATCTGCGGAATCGAGGGCGATACGGTGGTGAGGCGCGGTGCGCACTGCTCCGTCTGCTTGCAGTCGATATAGCTCAGCACCGAGAGATCGCCGGGCACGTTGATGCCGAGCTGGTAGGCGGCCTGCAGCACGCCGAAACCAAACTGTGTGCCATAGGTGAAGACGGCCGTCGGCCGGGGCGATTTCTCCAGCATCGCCCGCGCCCGGTCGCGCGCATCGGGAAAATCATAGCCCGTCTCGACCATCCAGCGCGGGTCGAGATTGAGGCCGAGGCGTGCGGCGGCCTTGCGCGAACCGGCCAGCAATCCCTGCGCGCGCGGCAGGCTCGGGCCGGTCATCAGGCCGATGTCGCGGTGGCCGCGCTCGGCCAGATAGGTCAGCGCCATCTCGGCGCCGAGGTCGAGATGCTCGACCAGGCCCTGCTCGCGAAACTCGGCCAATCGGTCCCAGTTCAGCATCACGCAGGGCAATTGCGCCGCCAGCGTCGCCTCGTCCTCGATCCATTCATCGGAATGGCCGAGCACGACGACGCCGGCCGCGCGCTGCAGCAGCGAGGCCAGGGCGCCGCCGCGCCGCATCTTTTCCAGCGTCGCGATCTGCACCCGCAACACGCTCAGATCGTGCCGCTCGAAACGCGCCTCGATCGCCGCCGAAACGTCGTCGAAAAACGAGGTATCGGCGTGCGGCGCCGCCAGGAAGATGACCGGGACCTGGGCCGTCTTGAACCAAGCGGCCATCGAATCCTTGCTGTAGTCGAGATCGGCGATCGCCTTGCCGATGCGCTCCGCCGTCGCTTCGCTGACCGCCTTGGTCTTGTTCATGTAGTGCGAGACCGTGGCGATCGATACGCCCGCCAGCGCCGCTACATCCTTGATCGTGCTCATGCCCGCCACCCCATTCGCGCGATCATGCCGTCTCGTCGCCGCCTGTCCAGTCCCTTGGCCACCGAGGCACGCATCGTCGCATCCTTCCCTGCCCGCTTCTTCGGCGATGTTCGCCTGAGAAATCGTCTTGACGCGCCGACAACCTCGATTAAGCTCATGGAAAACGTTTAACTGATTTCAATTCGGTCGTCATCCGGGCCGTGGCGACCGGCCAAGAAAATCCGCCCGAACCAGAGCGAACAACGAGCAGGGACAACCCAGATCATGGCGCATATCACCCGCAGGGGCCTTTCCACCCTTCTTCTCGCCTCCGTCGCGACCGCGACGCTCGGCCTCGCCGCCTCGACCGGGGCTGCCCTGGCCGATGGCCCGAAGAAGGTGGTCTTCCTCGTCAACGGCAATCTCGGCGACAAGTCCTTCTTCGATCTCGGCGCCGCCGGCATGAAGCAGATCAAGGCGAAATACGGTGACGCGGTCGAGACCAAGGTCATCGAGATGGGCACCGACCAGACCAAGTGGCTGCCGACCTTCGAGGACGTCTCGGAGCAGGGTTTTGACCTGATCGTCTCGTCGACCTTCGAGATCGCCGACATCCTGAGCGAGGTCGCGCCGAACCATCCCGACCAGACTTATGTGCTCGTCGATGGCGTCATGCCCTATGAGAAGGGCGGCTATGACAACGTCTATTCCGTCGTCTTCAAGCAGAATGAGGGCTCCTACCTCGCCGGCATCCTCGCCGCCGGCCTGCTGAAGGACGGCACCATTCCCGCCGACCAGGGCACGTCGATCGGCTTCCTCGGCGGCATGGACATCCCCGTCATCAACGATTTCCTCACCGGCTATGTCGAAGGCGCGAAGTCGGTCAATCCGGACATCAAGGTGGCGATCTCCTATGCCGGCTCGTTCAACGACGCCGCCAAGGGCAAGGAACTGGCACTGGCGCAGTACCGCACCGGCACGGCGATCGGCTTCAACGTCGCCGGCTTGACCGGCCTCGGCCAGCTCGCCGCCGCCAAGGATGTCGGCAAATGGGCGCTCGGCGTCAATTCCGACCAGGAAGCGATCTTCAAGGAGAGCGACCCGGCCATGGCCGCCAAGGTGGCGACCTCGATGGTCAAGAACATCGACGTCTCGATCCTGCGCACCTACGACCTGTTCCTGGAAGGAAAGCTGCCGGTCGGCAAGGTGGAAGCCATTGGCCTGGCGGAAAATGCCGTCGGCCTGGTCGAGACCGGCAACATGAAGACGCTCGCCTCGGACGATCTGAAGAAGCAGATCGAGACGGCCCGCGCCGGCATCATCGACGGTTCGATCAAGGTCACCTCGGCCTTCGGCCTGGAGACGGACAAGCTCAACGCGCTGCGCGACAGCGTTCGCCCCTGAGCCTTCGTTTCCGAAGCCCTGCCCGATAGCCCTGGAGGTCGCATGACCGATCGGCCCCTTATCGCCTTTGCCGGCATCTCCAAGACCTATGGCAACGGCACCCTCGCGCTCGACGACGTGTCGTTCGCGATCCGGCCCGGCGTCATCCATGCCGTCTGCGGCGAAAATGGCGCCGGCAAATCGACCCTGATGAAGATCCTGTTCGGCCTCGAGCAGCCCTCATCGGGTTCGATTCAGCTGGATGGCGAGGCGGTGGCGATCGCCTCGCCCCGCGTCGCCGCCGAAAGGGGCATCGGCATGGTTCACCAGCATTTCTCGCTGGTGCCCTCGCTCTCCGTCGCCGAGAACATCGTTCTGGGCCAAGAGCCGCGCCGGGGTGCGTTTCTCGACCGGGTGGCCGCACGCCGCCGGGTCGAGGAATTGTCCCGGCGCTACAATCTCGCCGTCGACCCGGACGCGACGGTACGCACGCTCTCCGTCGCCGCGCAGCAGAAGGTCGAAATCCTCAAGGCGCTGTCGCGTGACGTCCGCGTGCTGATCCTCGACGAGCCGACGGCCGTGCTGACCCCGCCCGAGACCGAGGAATTGTTCGACCGGCTGCGCGACATGCGCGCCGCGGGCCTCACCATCCTCTTCATCTCGCACAAGCTGCGCGAGGTCCGCGCCTTAGCCAGCCATGTCACCGTGCTGCGCGCGGGAAAGCTTGTCGGCGACGCGCCGCTGGCCGCCATCGACGACGAGGCGATCGCCCGGCTCGTCATGGGCCAGGCGGCAGGCCCGGCGCTGAAGCGCGGCGGCCGGTCCTCCGGCGCGCCACGCGTCGTCGTCACCGGCGTTCATCTGAAGGCCCGCGACGCCAATGACCGCGTGGAGGGCATCGACCTGACCGTGCATGCCGGCGAAATCCTCGGGGTCGCCGGCGTCGATGGCAGCGGCCAGCGCGGCCTCGTCTCGCTGCTGACCGGCCGCGCCCAGCCGACGACCGGCGCCATCACCTATGAGGGCAAGCCGTCCGCCGGCCTCGGCACGGCGGCGTTGCGCCGGCTTGGCCTCGCCCACCTGCCGGCCGACCGGTTCCAGGATGGTGGCTCGAAGCGCATGACGCTGGTCGAGAACGCCATGGCCGGCGCCCACCGCCTTGCCGCCTTTTCGACCGGCCCTTTCCTGAAGCGCCGCGCGATGGAGACGCGGACGGAGGAGATGATCGCGCGCTACAAGGTGCGCTGCCCGGGCCCGAACGCGCCGCTCTCTGCGCTTTCTGGCGGCAATGCGCAGAAGCTGATCGCGGCACGCGAATTCGCCACCGAGCCGCATTTCATGATCGCCGACCAGCCGACGCGCGGCATCGACGTCGCCGCCGCCGCCTTCCTGCATGAGCGGCTCGCCGAGCTCGCGGCCAAGGGCGGCGCGGTACTGCTGATCACCGCCGATCTCGACGAACTGCTGACCCTCTCCGACCGCATCGTCATCCTCTATGCCGGCCGTATCGTCGCCCGGCTGGAGAACGAACCCGGCCTGACGCCGGAACGGCTCGGCCCCTACATGCTCGGGCTGGAGAGCGCCGCATGATCCGCTCCGCTTTTGCGTCCTTCGTCATCACCGCCATCCTGCTGGTTCTAGTCGTCGGCATCGTGCTCGTGCCGATCGCCATGAGCCTTCCCGATCCGCTCGCCGTGCTCGATACCTTCGTGTTCGGCCCGTTCCGCAATCCGCGCCATACGGGCAACATCATCGAGATGGCGACGCCGGCGATGATGTGCGGGCTCGCCGTCGCCGTGATGTTCCGGGCCGGCATGTTCAATCTCGGCGTCGAAGGCGCGTTCTTCCTCGGCGGCCTCGCCACGGTCGCCACCGTGCTGCTGGTGCCGCTGCCCGCCTTCGCCATGGCGCCGGTCGGCATTCTCGTCGGCGCCGTCGTCGGGTCCAGCGTCTGCGCCGTGCCGGGCTATCTGCGCGCGCGCTATGACGCGTCCGAACTGGTCTCGTCGCTGATGTTGAACTTCGCCGCCCTGTTCATCGGCCTGTTCGTCGTCAACTACTTCCTGCGCGATCCCGCCGCCGGCGCCATGGTGTCGTTCAAGATCCCGGCCGAGGCCAAGCTGCCGAAGCTCATCACCGGCACACGCATCCATCTCGGCACGCTGATCGCGCTCGCCGCCTGTGGCCTCGGCGCCGTGTACCTGTTCATGACGCGGGCCGGCTTCGAGGCGCGCATCGTCGGCTCCAATCCGAGCTTCGCCGCCCATCTCGGCCTGCCGATCCGCTCGATCCTGCTGCGTTCGCAGGTGATCGGCGGCCTGATCGCCGCCGGCGCAGGGGGCATCGAGATGCTCGGCCTCTACCAGCGCTTCTCCTGGCAGTCGCTGCCCGGCAATGGCTGGACCGGCGTCGTCGTGGCGATCCTCGCCCGCGACAACCCGATCCTGCTGATCCCGGCCGCGCTGTTCCTCTCCTACCTGCAGGTCGGCGGCGACCTGATCGCCCGCAATTTCGACGTGCCGAGCGAGGCGGTCGGGTTGATCCAGGCGCTGGTCCTGATCGTCGTCACCGCCCAGGCGATCATGCGCAACCCACGCCTGATCCGCCTCGTCGCGGGCAAGAAGCCGGCCGCCAGCCCGGCCCAGGAAACCAAGGCCGTCGAGGGAAGCGTCGCATGACCGATTTCGATCTCGCTTCCCTCATCACCTTCATCCCGGCCATCCTGCGCGTCACCACGCCGATCCTGCTCGCAGCCCTTGGCGTGCTGATCTCCGAGCGCGCCGGCGTGCTCAATATCGGCGTCGAGGGCATGATGCTCACCGGCGCCTTTGCCGGCGTCGTGGTCAGCGCCGCGACCGGCAGCGCGTCGCTCGGCTTCCTCGCCGCGCTGATAGCCGGCGGGCTGCTCGGCGCCCTTCTCTCCTTCGCCGTGCATGTGCTGAAATCCGACCTGATCCTGTCCGGCATCGCCCTCAACATGGCGGCCGCCGCTGGCACGACGCTGCTGCTCTTCATGCTGACGGGCGACAAGGGGATGTCGGGCTCGCTGTCGAGCAAGGTGCTGCCCCATCTCACCATCCCCGTCATCGCCGGCATTCCGGTGCTCGGCACGCTGCTATCCGGCCATCACATTTTGACCTATGCCGCCTTCCTGGCGGTGCCGGGCGTCGGCCTGTTCCTGATGCGCACGCCGATGGGTCTCCGGCTGCGCGCGGTCGGCGAAAATCCGGAATCGGCGGCCATTGCCGGCATCAATGTCCGCCGCGTGCAGATCGGCGCGCTGGTCACGTCCGGCGTCTTCGCCGGCGCGGCCGGCGCGTTCCTGTCGATGGGCTATGTCAGCTGGTTCTCGCAGAACATGAGCGCCGGCCGCGGCTTCATCGCACTCGCCGCTGAGGTGATGGGCCATGGCAGCGCGTCGGGCACGATGTTCGCCTCGCTGCTGCTCGGCCTCGCCGAGGCGGCGTCGATCGCGCTGCAGGGCGCCGGCCTGCCCAGCGAGCTGATGCAGACCGTGCCCTATCTTGTCCCCGTCATCGCCCTCGTCGTCCACGCCCGCCGCCGCCAGCGCCAGCTGGCGCGGGCGTGATTCCCCGGCGAAGGCGCCACCCCTTCCCTTCTTGCCCGACCGCCGTATCCCGGCCGGACGGGACCGACAGCCAAAGGAAATTCTCCGCATGAACAAGACCAAGGTCATCTTCGACACCGATCCCGGCGTCGACGACGCCATGGCGCTGCTCTTCCTGCACCACGCGCCGGAAATCGAGCTGGTCGGCATCACGACGACGCTGGGCAACGGCACGATCGAGACGACCACCCGCAACGCGCTCTACCTGGCCGAGCGCTTCGGCATCGACGTTCCGGTCGCGCAGGGCCCGGCCACACCGCTGGTCGGCCCGGCCGGCGAGCCGCCGCATTACGTCCATGGCCATAACGCGCTGGGCGATATCCCGCTGCCCGATACCATCGCCAAGACGGTCGACCCGCGCCCGGCGCACCGGCTGATCATCGACCTCGTGCGGGAAAGCCCGGGCGAGATCGCCATCGTCGCGGTCGGCCGCATGACCAATCTGGCTCTGGCGCTGCGCGAGGACCCGGAGATCGCCGGCCTCGTGAAACAGGTCGTCATCATGGGCGGCGCCTTCGGCTTCCATGGCAACCACGGCAATGTCACGCCGGCAGCCGAGGCCAACATCATCGGCGATCCGCTCGCCGCCGACGAGGTGACGGGCGGCAGCTGGCCGATCACCATGGTCGGACTCGACGTCACCCAGCGCACGCAGCTCACGACCGAATATCTGGAAGCGCTGGCACGCGACGGCGGCGAAGCCGGCCAGTTCATCTGGGACATCACCCGCTTCTATGTCGCCTTCCACCACGCGGCCGGCGTGCCGAACATGTTCGTGCACGATTCCTCCGCCGTGGCCTATCTGATCGATCCCACCCTGTTCACGACGCGAAGCGGCGCGATCCGGGTCATCACCGAGGGCATGGCGATCGGCCAGACCATCCAGAAGCCGGATGGCTACGCCTTCCCGCCCGGCGACTGGGACAACCGGCCTTCGCACAAGATCTGCACCGAGGTCGATGCCGAGCGCTTCAAGGCGTTGTACCGCCAGACGATTCTCCGCGGGGCATAGGCGCGACCGGCGCCGGCAGGGTCAGGAGCACGACCCGCCGGTCGCCGAGGCTGTGCGGCTGGGCGTCGATGCCGGCAAGCTCGCCCACGGCAGCCAGCTGCTCCGCGGGCGGAACTTCCTCGTCATGCAGCAACGTGACGAGGCGCAGCGGGTGGCGGATCGTCTCCCGCGTCACCGCGCCGAGATGGATTGGGTGCCGGGCCGCGTCATCGACGGCGAGATTCGTCGTTGGCCAGAAGCGCAGCACCAGCCGGCTGTCGGGGCCGAGCGGGCGCACCAAAGTCAGTGCCGCGAAGCGGCCGACATGGGTGAGCGGCAAGGGCGGCAATTGCGCCAGCGTCGCATCCGGCGACAGGAACCGCGCCATGGCGACGGCATCCCCCGAGGGGGCTTCCTGCCAGCCGGCGCCGACCAGCGCGGCACGCAACGCCACGACATCGACATCGGCCTGCAGCGGCAGCGCGCCGCCCTCGGAGCCGTCCAGCTCCCAGCGCTGCGCCGGAAGCGTGCTCCAGCCGCCGTCGAGCCAGTTGGCCTCGACCAAGGTCGTTTCGGGCATGCGCGGCCGGTAGGCCTCGAGCGCGGTCGGGAAATGCAGGTAGATCCGCACGCCGCCCGCAACGGCGAGCGCCACCACGACGACGGCGGCGAACCGCCAGGGCTGCATGGCGCGGATATCGGTGCGGCGGAACACCAGCGCGTAGATCGCCGCCAGCGCCGATCCCAGCATTAGGCCGGCCAGCACATCGGATGGCCAGTGCGCGGCGAGATAGACGCGCGAGGCGGCGACCGCCGCGATCAGCAGCCCGGCCAGCCCGAAGCCGACGATCTTCCAGCGCAGGGCTGCATGATGCGTCGCCAGCCAGGCGATCGAGGCATAAAGCGCGGCGGTGGACGTGGCGTGGCCGCTCGGGAAGCTGAAGGCATCGGCCCCGGAATAGAGATCGATCGGCCGGGGAATGAGCAGCACGCTTTTCAGGAGCGGGACCGACAGCGCCGCCAGCGCCAGGGTCACGACCAGCCCGCCGGCCAGCTTTCGCTTGCCATGCGACAGGATCCAGAGCGCGGCCGCGGCCAGCACGGCGGTGATGACGACGCCGTCGCCGACGCTGGTGATGGCGATCATCGCCTTGTCGAACGCCGGCGTGCGCCAGCCCTGTACCAGCGTCGAGATCGCGGCATCCATGCGGGTGATCGGCTCGCGCATGAAGACGTCTTCGGCGAGACCGACAAAGGCACGCGCCAGCGCGATCGCAGCGATGCCCATGACGATCAGCGTCGAGGTGCCGGGATCGTCGGGATCGAGGACATAGACGACGGCGCGGTCGAGCCATGTGCCGCGCCGCTTGCAGCCGACGACGAAATGGCGATAGCGCCGCGCGAGGCTGGGGGCGATCCAGCGTATGGCGAGATGGAGCGCCCAGATGGCGAGGCCCGCCAGAATCAGCGCGCCGACGACGAGGGCGACCAGCCGTCCGGCGATCGACCCGAGCACGCCGAGCGCCAGTCCCATGCCGGCGCCGGGCAGGATATGGGCCGGCGCCCAGACAAGGGCCGAGAGAATATTGACGACATAGAAGCGCAGAGGCTTCATGCCGACGACTCCGGCCACCACCGGAATGATGGCGCGAACGCCGGGCACGAACCGGCCGATCGCCACGCTCATCGCGCCGAAGCGATGAAAGAACGCCTCGCCCTTGTCGAACAGCTCGGGTCGCTCGCGGAGCGGCCAGGTGGCGCGGATCCGCTCCTTGTAGCGATGGCCAAGCCAGTAGGAGACGCCATCGCCGGCGATCGCGCCGAGCGTCGCCCAGAGCAGGACCGGCCAAAGCGGCAGATCCCCCAGGCCGACCACCGCCCCGATGGCGATCAGGATCGCCGTTCCTGGCACGAACATGCCGATGACCGCGATCGATTCGGCCATGGCGGTAACGAAGACGAGCAGGCCCGCCCAATGCGGGTGCTGGGCAACCAGGTCGATGAAGGACTGCAGCCAATCGTTCATGACAGCGTCCGGCCGCGACCTGGATGGGCCCGGCACTGCATCAGGCGGCAGCCTCGGTGTTGCCGATCTGGAGGACGGTCAGGCGTTTGATGTCGCCATTGCGGGTTTCCCAGCTGATCGATTCACCGACGCCGACGCCGATCAGCGCCGCGCCGATCGGGGTCAGAACGGAGATGCGGCCCTGGCCGATATCGGCGTCTTCCGGATAGACCAGCGTCACCTTGCGCACGGTACCGGCCGTATCGTCGCGGAACTCGACCTCATGGCCCATTCGCACGAAGGGATGGGCCCGCTTGCCATCGGCGACGATCCGCGCACGGTCGAGTTCCTCCGTCAGTACCGCCGCGACATCGGGAACCGTGTGCGTGGCCGCGCGGGCGAGCGTCGAAAGCCGCTCGTGATCGGCAGCGAGGATGGTGATCCGGGGCTTCGCGCGGCTGGCGCTGCGGGTGGTCATGGCGATGGTCTCCAAGGTTTGGTCGGGGACGGCTCGCGCTGAAGCGGCGATCGTCCCGGGAATAATCCGATGCAGAGCCCGCCCCTCCCGCAGCGCTCGGCGGCGAAGGGCGGTAGCGGCTTCCCAGGATCTCCTTGCGCAATCATGCATGGCGATCGAGTCGGATGGAATGGATTGAATGAGCAGTCATGCTGGCAGCAGCCCCGTGTCCGGGGCGAAGGCGCACGCCGAACCCGGGGCTAGTGTCCCGCGATCAGAAGACCTGCGTGGTGCAGGAAACGGCGAAAGGTCGAATGGCTCAGCATGGTGCTCAAGACATAAGCACACTGGCAGGAAAGTCAAACCCGGCGAGTGTCACACGTGAAACACCGGCACGGCTTCCCGGCCGGCTCGCAGACAGCACCATAAGGTCCCCGACAGGCGGCGTCCGAGCCGAACGGCGCCTGCGGGAGAAATGTCGGCATTAGCGCGGCGCGAAGGAGGCGATATCGACCTCGGGGCGCTGGCCCGAGATCTGGTCGGCGAGCGCCTTGCCGGAGCCGCAGGCCATGGTCCAGCCCAGCGTGCCGTGGCCGCTGTTCAGATAGAGATTGGGATAACGGCAGGCGCCAATGCGCGGCGGGCCATCCGGCGTGACGGGACGCAGGCCGGACCAGCGCTCGGCCGCATCGATCGCCGCCTGCGGCACCTTGGGAAACAGCATGCGGAGCGAAGCGATCAGCCCCTCATAGCGCTTCTCCGGCCGGGAGAAATCATAGCCGGCGAGTTCCGCCGTGCCGCCGACGCGGATGCGGTTCTCCAGATTGGTGTGGCCTACCTTCATCGATTCGTCCGAGACGGTGCTGACCGGGCCGACCGCATCCGAATGCGCGTCGATGGTGAGCGAATAGCCCTTCACCGGATAGATCGGCACCTTGACGCCATGCGGCTCCAGCAGGCCCTTCGACCAGATGCCGAGCGCCACGACCACGGCATCCGCCTCGATCGTCTTGCCCCCGGCAACGACGCCGATGACCTTTTCTCGTTCGATGACCAGCTTTTCGGCGGCCTGGCCGTAGAGGAAACTGACGCCCCGTTCCGCGCATCGCTCCGCCAGCGCCTGGGTGAACAGGAAGCAGTCGCCGGTCTGATCGGTTTCCAGCAGCACGCCGCCCACCACCCCGCTGGCGGGATCGATGTTGGGCTCCAGCGAAAGCAGGTCGTCGCGGCCGAGGCTGCGATGGGGAACGCCGAGCTCGTCGAGCACGGCGAGGTCGCGCCGGTAGCCCTCCGCCTGCGCCGCCTCGCGGAAAGCGACGATCAGCCCTTTCTGGCGACCGTCATATTCGATGCCGATCTCGGCCCGCATGGCGTCGGTGCAGTCGCGCGAATATTCGGCGAGCCGCACCATGTTGCGCTTGGCGGCGAGATATTGCTCGAGGCTGGAGGCGCGCCACATCCGCCAGAGAAACTGGCTCATGGCGAGATCCGGCATGCGGCTGACGATCAGCGGCGCATGCTTGGCGAAGATCCAAGACGCCGCCTTGCCGATCAGGCCCGGAAAGGCCCAGGGCGAGGAAAGCGCCGGCGAGATCTGCGCCGCATTGGCATAGCTGGTGCCGTGCCCGGCCGAGGGGTTCTTCTCGATCACCGTGACCTGATGGCCGGCCTCGGCCAGATACCAGGCCGTCGTCACGCCGATCACGCCGGCGCCGAGCACGACTATGCGCATTGCTTCCCCGAATTCTCATCGCCGGAATCCGGGCGATTCCGGCCGCCGCCCGAGCAGCGCCGCTACCGTTCAAGCGGAAGTCGCGCCGCCGATCAAGCGGTCGTTGCGGCTCCCGGACGAGGACGCCGCAGATCGCTCAGGCGAGCTCCGGAATCGGATCGACACCCAGCCGTTCGACATGCCGGCGCAGCATCGCCTGGTAGAGGGCGCGCCAGCCCGTTTGCGGCGTGGCGAGGAACCACGACTGCCGGAGATCCCAGCAACGCCCCATCTGCGCCAGCACGGCGGGATCCGAATTGGTCATCAACCCGGCCGAGGGATAGGGCGTGATCTCGCCGCCATAGAGCTTGCCGTCGACCACCATGAAGTCGACGCGCAGATAGTCCGTCCCCTCCGCCAGCCGCCGCGCGACCGCGATCGCGCGAGAATAGCAATCCGGCACGCGGTACTGCGCTGGCAGCGCGCGGCCGGGATCCTTCGCGACGGTGGAGTTGGTGACGCGCAGCCGGCGTCCCGCCGCATCGAAGATGCCCGACCGGCCATCCTCCGTCTTCTCGCCCCGATAAATCAGTGCGTAGAACACCTCGCCGGAAAAGAGATGGACCTTGATCTCGTCGATGGCGCGCGGATCCGGAGCGATGGCGCGTTCGGCAAACAGACGCTTCGGCGCCATGCCATAGGCCCATTCGAGCGCCTCGACGCCAAAGGTCTGCTCCAGCCAGCCCTGGCAGGTGGCGAGGAAGAGGGCCGCGTCGCCGCGCCGATGGCGGAAGAACCAGTTGCGGTCGCAGGCGGCGTTCATCTTCACGACAACCTCCGCATCCCGCAGCGAGGCAGGCAGATCGGCAGGATCCGTGCCTTGCCACAGCACTTCCGCCACCGCGACGTCCTGCTGCTGGAACAGGCGCTTGGCCTGCAGCTTGTCGCAATGGGCTATGAAGGCCGGGTTGCGGTCGAATACCCGGCGCCAGAACATCTTGTCGCTATAGCTGACCGGCAGCGCGACGCGGGGCAGCTGGCCGATCTCGGCGCGAAAGGCGCGGGTCGCCTTGCGATGCGTGGCATGGAGCGACGCGTCGATCGAACGGGCCAGCAGGCGACTCGGCATGCGCAGAATTTCCGCTAACGATCGAGCACCGCGGGCGCGACCGTCTCGTTCATCAGGATCGACACCGCCTTGTTGCCGAGCGCCAGCGCGATCGCGTTGGTATTGGCGGACGGGATGAACGGGATCGCCGCGCAGTCGATGACGCGCAGCCCCTCGACGCCGCGCACGCGCAGCTGGGTGTCGAGCACCGCCATCGGGTCGTCGTCGCGGCCCATGCGGGCCGAGCCGGAGGGGTGATAATTGGTTTTCACCGTCTTGGCACAGAAGGCGGAAAGCTCCGCGTCGCTGAGCTTGTCGGCGCCCGGCAGCAACTCGCCCTTGATGTTGGAGCCGACCGGCTCGGTCTTGAGCAGCTCGCGGGCAAAGCGCATCGAGGCGATGGTCAGGCGCAGATCATCGGGATCGCCGAAGAAGTTGGAATCGACCACCGGCTTGGCGGCCGGATCGGCCGAGCGCAGCTTGACCGAGCCGCGCGCCTTGGGCCGCAGCAGGCAGGAGGTCAGCGTGACGCCATGGGTCGGCTGCATGTCGGTGACGTCGCGGTCGAGATAGACGATCGGCGCGCAATAGAGCTGCACGGTCGGGCGGTCGCCGCCGTCGGGATCGTAGAACAGGCAGGATTCGATGCCCGTCGTCGTCACCGGTCCCGTGCCGAACAGCACATATTGCAGGCCGTTGCGCAGCATCGGCCAGCCCTTGTCCTCGCCGAAATAGCCGCTCGCGCGCTTCGTCGTGGCGATGACAGGCACCTCGTGGTGATCCTGCAGGTTCTGGCCGACGCCGGGCAGGTCGGTATGGACGGCGATGCCGTGCTCCTTCAGATGCGCCGCGGGGCCGAGGCCGGACAGCATGAGCAGCTTGGCGGTGTTGTAGGTGCCGGTCGCGACCAGCACTTCCTGCTCCGCCCGCGCCTCGAGGCGCTTGCCGTCCTTCACATATTCGACGCCGACGGCGCGGCTGCCCTCGGTGAGGATCCGCGTCACCAGCGCCTCGGTGACGACGGTCAGTCTCTTGTCGTTCATCACCTGCGACAGGAAGGAAAACACCGCGTCGCTGCGGCGCATCTTGCCGTCGACCACGCCCATCGTGTGCTGCATGACGCCGACGCCGTTTTGGCGGGCGCCGTTGAAATCGGGATTGTAGGGAATGCCGGCGCCCTGAGCGGCGAGGATGTAGTCTCGCGTCATCTCGCAGAGCTGGCCCGGATCGGACACCAGCAGGCTGCCATCGATGCCATGATAGGCGTCGTTGAACTTCTGGTTCTTTTCCAGCGCCTTGAAGTGCGGCAGCAGGTCGGCATAGCTCCAGCCGGTATTGCCGCCGAGAAACGCATCCCAATGGTCGTAGTCGTCGCGCTGGCCGCGCATATAGACCATGGCGTTGACCGAGCTGCCGCCGCCCAGAACCTTGGCTTGGGGCACGATCGGACCGCGGCCGCCAAGGCGCGGCTGCTCGACCGTGTGGTGCATTTCGAGGAAGTCCTCGCGGCCGAGATATTTCATGTAGCCGGCCGGCATCTGCATCAGCTTCGCATAGTGCGACGGGCCGCGCTCGATCAGCAGGACGCGGGCGCCATGGTCGCGAACCAGGCGGGTCGCGGCGACGCAGGCGGACGAACCGCCGCCGGCGATGATGTAGTCAAAGGCCATGAAAAGGATCCCGTCGGAGCGAAGGCGCTCTTTGCCGACAGGAAAAAGAATTTTGCGGCCCCGCGCAAGGTGTTGGCGAGACCATTCCGCATCGCCCCGCCGGAAATACGCCGGCTAGGCTTCCCGCTGGGACTGCGGATCCGCGCTTCCGGGATCGGCGGATGGCTCGTGCAGCACGACGCAGTCACGCCCGGCCGCCTTGGCGCGGAAGAGCGCGAGATCGGCGGCATTGACGATCTCGTCCGGATCGACGCCGGGGATCATTGTCGCAACCCCGATGCTGACCGTCACCCGGCCTTCGCCATGCGGAATGGCGAGATCGCGCACGCCCTGCGAGATACGCTCGGCCACCACGCTCGCCCCGGCCAGCGTCACGTCCGTCAGCACGATGACGAATTCCTCGCCGCCATAGCGCGCCGCCAGGTCGGTCGAGCGGTTGGCGCCGGCCTGCAGCACCGACGATACCTGCTTCAGCACCTCGTCGCCGGCGAGATGGCCATAGGCGTCGTTGTAGCGCTTGAAATTGTCGACATCGATCATCAGCACCGAGATGGCGGCGCGGTTGCGCAGGCCGCGCTTCCATTCTGCGGCGAGATATTCGTCGAAATAGCGCCGGTTGCCGAGGCCGGTCAGCCCGTCGATCCGCGTCAGCCGCTCCAGCTCGAGATTGACGCGCATCAGCTGGCGCTGGCTCTCGCGCAGCGCGCGATAGGCCTCGTCGCGCTGGACGTGATCGAGATAGGCGCGGGTGTGATAGCGGATGCGGGCGATCAGCTCGACGCGGTCCGGCAGCTTGACGAGATAGTCGTTGGCGCCGGCCTGGAAGGCCTCGCTCTTGATGGCGGGATCGTCCTTGGTCGAGAGCACGATAACCGGCACCGAATGGGTCTGGGCGTTCTGCCGGTAATGGCGGACCAGCTCCATGCCGTCGATGCCGGGCATCACCAGATCCTGCAGGATCACCGTCGGCTTGACCCGGTCGGCCACCCGCAGCGCCTCCATGGGATCGGTGCAGTAGTGGAAATCGATGTCCGACTGGCTGGCCAGCATGCGCCGGACCGCCTCGCAGATCATCACCTGATCATCGACCAGCAGCACCAGCGCCATGTAGTTGTCGGCGGGCGGCGGCGTCGATTGCGGAGCGGGGTCCTGTTCGCCCTTCATGGGGTCGCCTTTTCAGTATTGCTTCGCATGCACACGTCGACCAGACGCGGCGCGATCGAATCGAGGGGGAGGATTTCAACGGCGGCGCCCAGCGCGGCGGCCGCCTTGGGCATGCCGTAGACCGCGCTTGTCGCCTGATCCTGCGCCAGCGTCAAATGCCCACGGTCGCGCAGCTTCTTGAGGCCAATGGCTCCATCCCGCCCCATCCCAGTCAGCAGCACGCCAACCAGCGCATCCTGCCACCACCGTGCGGCGCTTTCAAAAAAAACATCCACGGAAGGTCGATAAAGCTGATCGCGCGGCTCGGCGCTATAACCGAGTTCACTGCGCGTCTTGAAAACCAGGTGGTCGCTGGTCGACGCGACGAGGACGGTTCCCGGCTGCGGCGGCTCGCCCTCGCGCGCGGCCCGTACTGGCAGTTTCGTTTGCTGGCCCAGCCAATCGGCGAGGCCGGCGACGAACTGCGCGTCGAGATGCTGCACGAGCACCAGCGCCGCCGGGAAATCCGCCGGCAACTTGCTGAGCACGGCGGCGACAGCGGCGGGGCCACCGGCCGAGGCGCCGATCGCGACCAGCGCCGGCGACGAACCCGCCCTGGGACGGACAGCAATCCGGGACGGGCGCGATGCGGTATGGTCCCGCATCAGCCGGCCGAGGGTGGCGATCTTGACCAGAAGCGGCGAGGCGCGAACCGAGCCATCCGTGCGGAGGCTGACGGAAGGAAGGTCGACGGCGTCGAGCGCGCCATGGCCCATCGCCTCATAGACGCCCGGCACGTTGTCGTCGACGCTCGCCGTCACCAGCAGGATCGGACAGGGCGTCGCCAGCATGATCTGCCGCGTCGCCTCGATGCCGTCCATCACCGGCATGGTGAGATCCATCAGGATCAGATCCGGGAGGTCTAGCCGGCATTGCGCCACCGCCTCGGCGCCGTTCATGGCGACCCAGGCAAGCTGGTGTTCTCCGGTGCCGACGAGGATGCGCCGCAAGATCTCGACGGCGATCGGCAGGTCGTTGACGATGCCGATCCTCATGGCCGTAACCCGCCGTCGGCGTTCATTCCGTCGCCTCTCCGATCAGGTCCCTGACCGCGTTGAGCAGCGTCTCGTCGTGGAAGCTGCCCTTGGTGAGATAATAGTCCGCGCCGGCATCGAGACCCCGGACACGGTCCTCCTCGCGATCCTTGTAGGAAACGATCATGACGGGCAGGCTGCGCAGCCTGACATCCTTCTTGATCAGCGTCACCAATTCGATTCCGTCCATGCGCGGCATGTCGATATCGGTGACGACCAGATCGAAATTGTCGGAGCGGACGGCGTTCCAGCCATCCATGCCGTCAACGGCGACGTCGACCTCATAGCCGTTATAGTCGAGCAGCTTGCGCTCCAACTCCCGCACGGTGAGCGAATCGTCGACGACGAGGATGCGCTTGCGGCGGCGGGCGTCGGTGCTGGCGCCGCGACGCTCCAGCGTGCGCAGGCCGCCGACCGCCGCCAGCTTTTCGGCCGAGCGCACGAGATCGGCGACATCGAGGATCAGCACCGGCGAGCCATCCTCCATCAACGCCGCGGCGCTGATATCCTTGACCTTGGCAAGCCGCGGATCGAGCGGCCGGACGACCAGTTCGCGCTCGCCGAGAAAACGGTCAACGATCATGCCGTACATCTCGCCGCGATCGCCGACCACCACCACGGGCAGGTCGCCCTCCTGCGGATGCGATTCGCCGCGCCCGAGCACTTCGTGTGTGGTCAGCAGACCGAGTTGCCGGTTGTCGAAACGGAAATGCGGCCGGCCCTCCAGCAGCTCGATCGCATCGCGCGCGAGCGCCAGGGTGCGGACGATGCCGGCCAGCGGAAAGGCGTAGGGTTCGCCGTCGACCTCGACCAGCAGCGTGCGCATCACCGAAAGGGTCAGCGGCAATTGCAGCTGGAACTGGGTGCCGCTGCCGAGTTGCGAGGCAACGCTGGCCAGGCCGCGCACCTGCTTCGCCATCGCCTGGACGGCATCCAGCCCGACGCCCCGGCCGGAGATATGACTGACATCCGCCTTCATCGAGAAGCCGGGCAGGAATAGAAATTCGAGCAGTTCCGCCTCGCTGAGATCGGCCGCCGTCTCCGGCGTCGTCAGATTGCGGGCGAGAACCGCCGCACGGATCTGTTCCAGATCGATGCCGCGTCCATCGTCGGCGACGACGATCTGCAGCAGGCCGGCCTTGTGCCAGGCCTCGACGCGGACGACTGCCTCGGCGGGCTTGCCGGCGGCGAGACGCTCTTCCGGCATTTCGATGCCATGATCGACCGCATTGCGCAGCAGATGGCCGAGCGGGGCTTCCAGCTGTTCGAGAATATCGCGATCGATCGAGGTCGAGCCGCCGATGATCTCCAGCCGCGCCTGCTTGCCGAGGCTGCGCGCCAGATCCCGCACCGTGCGCGAGAAATGGCGTACGCCATCCTCGAACGGCCGCATCCGGCTCTCCAGCGTCTCGTCATAGAGCCGGTTGGCAAGATCGGTGGCGCGCCGGTCGATCGAATCCATCTCATCCAGCCGCGCGGCGAGAAAGGCGTGGCTCGCAAGAAGCCGCTGATGCGCCTCCTCGAAGGCTAGCTTCGTCCGCTCCTCGGAAGCGTTGTCCAGCGCGGCGCGCAGATCCTCGAAGGCGCGCGCGGCATCCGCCTGCAAGCGCTTCAGGCGAAGCAGGCTGTCGTTGAATGGGCGGAGCCGGCGCGCCTCCATCAGCGATTCGCCGGCAAGCCCGAGCAGGCGATTGAGGCTCTCGGCCGTCACCCGCACCATGCGATCGGCTCCCGCGGACCCTGAACCTGGCACCGGCTCGGCCGCAGCGGCGATGATAAGCGGACGCTCGATCGACGCCGGCTCGACCGGGTTGGGAGCGGGAGCGGCGGCAGGCGGCGCGGCCGGTTCGCTGGTCGCCGCCACCGCAGCCTCAAGCGTCCGCTGGAACTGGGCGACATCCGCCTTGACGCGCGGAGCCTCCGGATTTTCGGAAAGCGCGATCGCCACCAGCAGGTCGACACCCCTGAGCAGCGCATCGATATGGTCATGGCGAAGGGTGATCTTGCCGCGCTGCGCCGCCACGAGGCACTCTTCCATCGCATGCGCGACTTCGACGGCGGGCGTCAGGTCGATGATGCGAGCCGCGCCCTTCAGCGAATGGGCGGCGCGCATGCAGGCTTCGAGGTGATCGGCGGCGACCGGGTTCCGCTCCAGCGCCAGCAGGCCCGTCGTCAGCGCCTCGGATTGCGTCTCGAGTTCGGCCTTGAACAGGTCGAGCATGGAAAACTGGCTGAAATCCTCGCCGCTCATGCAATGTTCCGATCGATGGCGTCGAGAAGCCTGGCGTCGTCCAGCAGGCCGACCCTGCGTCCCTCCCAGGCCAGCATGGCGCTGGTGAAGGACGATCCCGCCTGCCCGACCGTGCCGGGCACCGGGGTCAGCGCGCCGCTTTCATAGCGATGAATGCCGTGCACCTCGTGCACGCTGAAGGCGATGCGGCCATTGGCGCGCCCGATCACCACCATGCGCTCGAAATGCAGGCTGCGGTCGCCGCGCTCCGTGGCGGCGTTCTTGTCGATGCCGAGCAGGGTCGCGAAGGAGATGCAGACCAGCAGCTCGCCACGCACATTGGCGATGCCGCGCACGATGCCGTTGCGACGGTGCGGCAGGGTATGGACCCGGCGCGGTTCCGCCACTTCCTTGAACACGGCGGTCGAAAGGGCCAGCCATTCCTCGCCGATCCGGAAGATCACGGCGGCGGCGCGCTCTTCCTCCACGCCCGTCTCGATCGGCTTCTCGCCGGCGAAGTGGCGGGCCCATTCGGCTCGGTATTCGGGCGGCAGCGGGCGATCGAGCAGGGTGCGCGCGATTTCCTCATAGGCCTTTCGGTCGCGCCGGCGCGGATGCGCAATCCCGGCCTCGTCCGCCTTCGGATCGGAAGCGTCCGACATCAGCTGCCGCTCCTGTTCGCCATCCGGTCAAGCCGGCTGTTCAACGCCCTGGCCCCGGCCCCATCGCCCTGCCGCTGCAGCAGCAGCGCCAGCTGCGCCAGCGCCTCGCGATGGTCGGGCGCCAGATAGATCGCCTTGCGATAGTTCTGGATCGCCTCGGCCGGATGGCCGTCGGCATCCTGCACCAGGCCCAGATGATAGAAGGCATCGGCGGAGGGGCCGAATTGCGCCAGATGCGCCAGCGCCGCCTCGCGCGCCTCGGCCAGCCGGCCGCCATTCGCGGCCCGCTCGATCGACGCCAGGCTGGCCGCCCGCGGATCCGGCGCGGGGCTTTCCTTCGGCTGCAAGGGCCGGCTCACCGCCGGCGGCTTTTTAGGCGGCGCCGGACGCATCGGGGCGGCGGGTCGTGCGACCGGCTTGGCAGGCGGGGCTGCCGGGGTCACCGCGCGAGGCGGTTCAACCGGTTGGGTCTTCGGCGCGCGGACGAAGGCAAAGGCCATGGGCAGCCGCGCCGAGGCGAAGCCGCGCGCGATCGGCAGCGCCGATTCCGCCGGGCCCACCAGCAGCAAACCGCCCGGCGCCAGGAATTGCTCCAGCCGGTCAAGCGCGCGGTCCTGCGTCGGACGATCGAAATAGATCAGCAGGTTGCGGCAGAAGACGATGTCGTAGCCTCCCAGTTCGGCCGCCTCGGGCGGATCGAGCAGATTGGCGAGCTTGAAATGGACGCGCCCGAGCACCGCCGCGTTCGGCCGATAGCCGCCCTCTTCGACCGGCTCGAAATAGCGATCGCGAAAGGCGAGATCGGTGCCGCGAAACGAGTTGCGGCCATAGAGCGCGAGCTGCGCCTGTTCCAGATTGCGCGAGCTGATGTCGCGCGCCTCGATGGTGAAGTCGTCGGCGCCATAACCGGCGTCGAACATCGCCATGGCCATCGTATAGGCCTCCTCACCCGTCGAGCACGGCAGGCTTAGGAGCCGGATCGGGCGACGCCGCGTGATGTGGGCGCGGGCATAGCCGGTCATGCCGGAAAAGGCGTCGCGATCGCGAAAAAACCAGGTCTCCGGCACGATGACGGCGTTGATCAGCTGCTGCAGCTCGCTGCGCGAGCGGGTGACCACGGACCAGTATTCATGCAGGTCGCCGATGCCGGTCGCGGTCATCCGCTCCTTGAGCGCATGCCGGATGACCGAGAGGCCGACCGACTGGCTGTTGAGGCCGATCTCGTCTTTGAGCAGCTGTTCGATGGCGCCCAGCATCAGGAATCCGCCTGAAGCTTGCGAAACAGGATTTCGCGAAGCTGGGGCGGCAGCAGCGCCTCGGCCCGGACCAGCTGGATCAACCCCTCGGCGTCCGACGCGACGGGACCGAGATAAGGCGGCATGCCGGCATCGACGCCGGACGGCACGAAGTCGTTGGGATCACGCGACACCGTCTCGATCACCCGCTCGGCGATCAGGCCGAGCCGGCGAGTCTCCCCACCCTCGACGGGATAGCGGATCAGGATCACGCGGGTACTGATCACCGCCGCCGAAGGCCGGCCCAGCGCCAGCAGGCTCAGATCGAGCAGCGGCACGCCCTGCCCGCGATAGTTGATCGCGCCGACGACGCCATGCGGCGCCCCCGGCAGCAGCGTCGGCTCGAGGAAGGGCAGCACCTCCTCGACATGCTCGACATCGAGGACGTAACGGTCCGCGCCGAGCCGGAACATCAGAAACAGCATCGTGTCAGACCCCGCCGTTTCTGCCGTCAGGCGCGCAGCTTGAACCGTGTGATGCTGTTGCGCAGCCCGCTCGACACCTGATTGAGCTCGTCGATGGCGATCGACGACTGCTGCAGCGATTCGACCGTCTGCTGCGCCGCCTCGCTCAGTTGCGACAGCGCATCGCTGATCTGACCGGCGCCGGTCGCCTGCGCCTGCATGCCCTCATTGGCGATCTCGAAGCGTGGCACCAGGCCCTGCACCTGCTCGATGATATCCGACAGCTGGCCGCCGACCTGCTGCACTTCCGTCATGCCGCGGCGCACTTCCTCGGAGAACTTGTCCATGCCCATGACGCCGGCGGCGACGGCGGACTGGATGTCCTTGACCATCTGCTCGATGTCATAGGTCGAGACGGCCGTCTGATCGGCCAGGCGGCGGATCTCGGTCGCCACCACCGCGAAGCCGCGACCGTACTGGCCGGCCTTTTCCGCCTCGATCGCCGCGTTGAGCGACAGCAGGTTGGTCTGATCGGCCACCTTGGTGATGGTGGTGACGACCTGGTTGATGTTGCCCGCCTTCTCGCTGAGGATTGCCAGCTTGGCGTTGATCGCGGCCGCCGCATCCATGACGTGGCGCATGGTCGCTTCCATCCGCTGCAGCCCGGCCTGGCCGCCATTGGCGAGCCCCGCCGTCTGCTCCGCCACCGTCGACACCTCGTTCATCGTGCGCACGAGCTCGTTCGACGTCGCGGAGATCTCCTTGGCGGTGGCGCCGATCTCCGTCGTCGTCGTGGCGATCTCGTTGGCGGTCGCCTGCTGCTGCTTCGAGGTGGCGGCGACTTCGGTGATCGAGGTGTTGACCTGGATGCCCGACTTCTGCACCTGGCCGATCAGGCTCGTCAGGTCGTCGATCATGGCGTTGAAGCCGTCGGCGAGCGTCGTGAATTCGTCGCGGCGGGTCAACGAGACGCGCTGGCTGAAGTCGCCGCGCCGCATGACCTCGACCGCCGCCACCAGCTTGCCGAGCGGGCCCATCACGGCGCGGAACAGCAGATAGGCAAACAGCAGCGACAGGGCGACGGCGACGACGAAGCTGACGATCAGGATCAGCTTGCCGGTCTCGGCGCTGGCGCTGATCGCCTGCGTGGCCCGGTCGCTTTCGTCCTTGTTGTAATCGACCATCTTGCGCACGGCGTCCTGCACCGTGAAAATGGCCGGCTCGATATCGGTCTTGATCAGCGCGCGCTGCCGCACGAGCGCCTCCTCGGAAAGGCCGTCCCGCGTCATGGCGACGAGATCGGCGCGTTTCGCGAAGACCGCCTCGGACAGGCGCTTCACATCGTCGAGATTGGCGCGGTCCTGGGGCGAATCGACGGACGCCTCATAGGAGACCATGAAGCCGCGCAGCTTTTCCTCATTGGCGGAAATCTTCGTCACCGCCGCGTCCCGGCCCGCATCACTGTCGGACAGCGCCAGATCCTGGACCAGCGCCTGCGCCTCGAACCATCCGGCGCGCATGCGCAGGCTGTAGAACAGGCCCGGCATGGTGTTGGTCTCGATGGTGGCTGCCTCGTTGGCGGTGCGGACCAGCGAGAGGAAGGACAGCGCCGCCATGATCGACATCACGGCCAGGACGGCGGCGAAGCTCCCGAGGATGCGTTGGCGTATGGTCAGATTATTCATCGCGCTGGATTCCGTCCTGGAAGCACACATCAAGGGACGATGCGGTCTCGCCGGCTGCCGGCTGAAGATCGGAAGCGCAGGAGCAAGGTCGCACCACGCCATCGGCCAGGGTGGACGCTAGCGCACAATCCTTTCTTGTCTCTTGCGGATTCGGCGGAAACAGCCTGCCGGGGTGCCATGGAGACGTCGCTCGACCGCATAAAGGGATCGAACCGCCGATCCGCTATGCCCCGACACGCGGAACCGCGCGAAAAGGCCCTGCGAGCGGCCGCCCGGCCTAGAGGCCCATCGCGCGGTGCATGGCGCGGGCGAGATGCGCGTCCATGGCGGCGGCGGCGCCATCCGCATCATGCGCCTCGAGCGCGGCCAGGACGGCCAGATGCTCCTGCATCGTCTGGATGATCGCGAGCGAGGACAGCATGTACATGTTGTCGAGCCGGATGACGCCGATCTGCTCCATCATGTGCACATGGGCGGAAATCATCAGCGGGTTGCGCGTACTTTCGGACAGGGCGGTGTGAAACGCCTGGTCGACCTCGGTGGAGCGCTCGATCAGCGCCGACTCGACCGTGCCGCCATGCGCAAGATCGATGATCCGCTCATGCCGGGCCCGCCAGTCGGCGAGTTCCCCCATCGTGACGCGCTCGGCGAAGCGGCGGACCGCCTCCCCCTCCAGCGCGCGCCGCATCTGGAAGCAGTCCTTCAGATGGCTCATGTCCGGCTTGACGATGCGAATGCCGGAGCGGGGCAGGACGGTGAGGAAGCCCTCCTTCTCCAGAAGCTGCATCGCCTCGCGCAGCGCGCCGGTCTGGACCTGCAGAAGCTCCGCCAGCTCGCCCTGCGAGACCGTCGCGCCGATCGGGATCTGGCGCGAGAACAGCGCCTCCTTGAAGCGCTGATACGCGATCTGACTCAATTTGGTGGGAGCTTCCGCCGCCTGCGCCATAACTCGAAATCCTCCTGCGACGACATCCATAGCACGTTCTTCATATATGAAACAGGCACCCTGTTGCTATCAGAGTGGCTATGTGAATAATCAGTTCTGGATTTTGGTTGCGGGAGAGGCGGCCAATCTCACCGATATGACGTGCCGATCTGGGAGGAACCAATGATCGCCAACATCACCCGCCGCAGCCTGATGGCCGGCAGCGCCGCCCTGGCCGCCGCAGCCGCCCTCGCGCCGATGCGCGCGCTTGCCGCCACCAACATCAACTACTGGCACCACTTCACCAGCCAGGCGGAATTCGCCGGCCTGAAGGCGGTGATGGAGGCCTTCGCCAAGGCCAATCCCGAGATCGTGGTGACGCAGGAAAACATCCCGAATCCGGAATTCATGGCCAAGTTCACCGCCGCCGTGGTTTCCGGCAGCCGGCCCGACACCACCATGGTGACGGCGGAGCGCCTGGCCGACATGCTGGCCATGGAAGGCCTGGTCGACATCACGGCCCGCGTCGACGGCTGGCCGGAAAAGGCGAATTTCCCAGCCGATCGCTGGGCCGGCATCTCGAAGGAAGGCAAGATCTACGGCGTGCCCGCCTTCGCCTTCGTCGACTGGGGCTACTACCGCTCCGACTGGTTCGAGGAAGCCGGCATCGCCGGCCCGCCAACCACCTATGCCGAATTCGTCGACATCGCGAAGAAGCTGACCGACCCGACCAAGGGCCGCTTCGGCTTCGGCATGCGCGGCGGCGCCGGCGGCCAGAAATACGTGCTCGACATGATGGAATCCTTCGGCGCGCCGGTGGTCGACGCCGAGGGCAATATCGGCCTCGACCGCGACAAGGCGATCGAGGCGGTCAAGTTCTATGCCGGCCTGTTCACCACCGAGAAGGTCGTGCCGCCAAGCGCACCGGGCGACGGCTATCGCCAGATCATGGAAGCGTTCCGCACCGGCCAGACGGCGATGGTGTGGCACCATACCGGCTCGTTCCAGGAAATCTCGGCTGCCCTCAAGCCGGGCGTCGAGTTCAAGACCTTCGCGATCCCCGCCGGTCCAGCCGCCCGCGTCGCCCGCCTCGCCTATCTCTATAACGGGCTGATGAAGGAAGAGAACGCCGACGCGTCCTGGGACTGGATCTCCTATTGGGGTCAGGCCGAGCCGGCCATCGCCTTCCTCGAAAAGACCGGCTACTTCCCGGCCAATGCGGCCGTCGTCAAGGACGAACGCATCACCGGCAATCCGCTCTATGCGCCCGCCGTCGAGACGCTCGCCTTCGGCCGCCTGCCGGCCAATTTCGTCGGCATTGCCGGCTGGTCCGAGCACACGGTGCTCGCCGCCTTCCAGAAGGTGCTGATCGGCCAGATGACGGCGGAAGATGCCGTCGACGAGATGATCGCCGGTCTCGAAGAGACCAAGTAGGTCCTCCGATCGAAACGCAGCCGGCCGCGTATAGCGGCTGGCTGCCTCGGCGCACGCCGTCGCCCGCCCTCCCCTCCGGACATCGAACGTGGCGTGCCGATCACGCCGGGAGTCCCTCGTGAAAATCACCGACATCCGCGCCTACATCGTCGAGGACGATCACCCGCAATATCCGTTCCGCTGGCGCACGGGCCTGGCCGGCTCTGGCGACGGCACGCCGCTCGACCAGCGCCCGAAATCGGCGATCCTGCGCATGGATACCGACGAAGGCATCACCGGCGCGATCAAGATCGGCGATGGCGAGGCGATCGCCAGCCTGACCCGACGCCGCCTCAAGTCGCTGATCGGCGAAAACCCGCTGATGACCGAGCGGCTGTGGACCAAGATCTGGGAAATCGACCGGATCGAGGAGCTGCACATGCGCAACCTCGGCCTGATCGATCAGCTCGCCTGGGACATCAAGGCCAAGAAGGCCGGCCTGCCGCTCTACCAGCTGCTCGGCGGCAATTCCAACCGCATCCAGGCCTACGCGTCCACGGTCACCTGGGACACGATGGAAGAGTATGAGCGCTACATCAAGGAATGCATGGATGTCGGCTTCACCGCCTTCAAGCTGCATGCCTGGGGCGATGCCAAAGAGGACGCCAAGCTCAGCCACAACCTGCGCAAATGGACCGGCGACGACGCGCAGCTGATGTTCGACGGCTCGGCCGGCTGGGACTTCGTCACCTCGCTCTGGTTTGGCCGCCAGCTCGAGGATGCCGGCTTCCTCTGGTACGAGGAGCCGATGCGCGAATTTGACCTGCGCAGCTATGTGAAGCTGACCGAGCAGCTCGAAATTCCCGTGCTCGCCGCCGAGACCTCGGATGGCTGCCACTGGAACGCCGCCACCTGGATCGACATGGGCGCGCTCGACATGATGCGCACCTCCTCTTTCTACAAGGGCGGCATCACCGGCGCGATGAAGGTGGCGCATCTGGCGGAATCGCATGGCATGCGGGCCCAGGTGCACGGCATGGGCGTCGCCAACGCACATATCTGCGGCGCCATCCCGAACAATGATTTCTACGAGCAGCTCGTCATGTCGAGCGCCCAGATCCAGGGCCTCGCCACCATGGCGGAACTGCCTGTCGTCGATGGCTTCATCACGGTGCCGGAGACGCCGGGCCTCGGCTTCGAGCCGGACTGGAACCATCTCGAGCGCACCGCGCTCGCGATCGTCTGAGGAAACAAGACCGATGGCCGAACGCATGTCAGCCCTGTCGCAGCATCCCCCCTCCGTCTGGCGGCGGCTCGATCCGGCGGCGGCGCTCGGCCGTCTCTCCGAAACCCGGTACTGGATGTATCTGCTGCTGGTCCCAAGCGCGATCCTGATCCTCGCCGTCGTGCTCTACCCGACCGTCTACGGCTTCCAGCTCTCGTTCCGCCAGATGCGGCTGAACCGGCCGGATCTCGGCACCGGCTTCGTCGGCTTCAAGCACTATGTCGCCATGTGGAACGACAAGGTCTTCTGGCTGTCGCTGCGCAATACCGCCGTCTGGGTGACGTTCGCCGTCGTCATCGAATTCGGGCTCGGCCTGCTCGCAGCGCTGGCGCTTAACCGCAACCTGCCCGGCACCAAGATCATGGGCGTGCTGATCCTGCTGCCCTTCTTCCTGCCCAATGTCGTCGCGGGCCATATGTGGGCGCTGCTGCTCGACCCGCGCCTCGGCGTCATCAACGACATCCTGGTCCGCCTCGGCTTCCTCGAAACCTACAAGGCCTGGTTCGCCGATCCCTCGACCGCGCTCGGCGCCGCCATCCTCGTCGAGGCCTGGCATGGCTTCCCCTTCTTCGCGCTGCTGCTGCTCGCGGGTTTGAAGGGCGTGCCGGACGATCTCTACAAGGCGGCCTCCGTCGATGGCGCCGGCCCGATCCGGCAATTGCGGCTGATCACGCTGCCGATGCTGCGCTCCGTCATCGCCGCCGCCGTGATCCTGCGCGTCATCGGCCTGGTCAACTCGCCGGACCTGCTGCTGATCCTGACCGGCGGCGGGCCGGGCCAGTCGACCCAGGTGCTGTCGCTCTATGCGTTCCAGAAGGCCTACAAGGACTTCAACTTCGGCTATGCCGGCGCGCTTTCGGTCGTGATGTTCGTGCTGCTCATGCTGTTCGCCTGGGCCTATGTGCGCGTCTCCAAAGTGAACCAGGACTGAGGACCAGCCCATGATCACGACAAGCCGTCGCGCACGTCTCGGCTGGAACATCGCCACCTATGCGGTGCTGCTGATCCTGACGACCTTCTGCATCTTCCCGCTGCTCTGGACGCTGCTGACCTCCCTCAAATACGAGGCCGACATCGTCACCCAGACGATGCAGTACATCCCCAGGCGCATCACCTTCGAGAACTACGTCACGATCTGGACCCAGTCCGGCTTCCCGACGCTGGTGTTCAATTCCTTCGTCGTCACCGCCACCACCGTCGTGCTCTGCCTGATCACCGGCACGCTCGCCGCCTATTCCTTCTCGCGCTTCCATTATCCCGGCCGCGGCGCGCTGATGCTCGGCTATCTGGTCATCCGCATGTTCCCGGCCGTGCTGATGATCATCCCGCTCTTCATCCTGATGCGCGGCGTCGGCCTGCTCGACAGCCGCTTCGGCCTGGCGCTCGCCTATACGAGCTTCCTGCTGCCGCTCTTCGTCTGGATGCTGAAGGGCTTCTTCGACGCGGCGCCGAAGGAGCTGGAAAGTGCCGCCCGCATCGACGGCTGCACCCGGCTCGGCGCCATGATCCGCATCGTGCTGCCGCTCGCCCGCAACGGCTTGGTCGCTACCTCCGTCTTCGTCGCCATCGCGGCCTGGAACGAATTCCTGTTCGCCCTGATGCTGACCACCAGCCAGGGCTCGCGCACCTGGCCGGTCGGCCTGCAGCTGATGGTCGGCGAATTCCAGTTGCCCTGGGGCGTGCTCGCCGCCGGCGGCATCATCAGCATCATCCCCGTCATGATCCTGTTCGCCATCGTGCAGCGGACCATGGTCCACGGAATCACCGCCGGCGCGGTCAAGGGTTGAGGACACCACCATGTCGACACTGACGCTGAACGGCGTACGCAAGAGCTTCGGCGCCCTCGATGTGCTGCAGAGCATCGACCTGAAGCTGGAAGACGGCGAGTTCCTGGTGCTGCTGGGGCCGTCGGGCTGCGGCAAGTCCACCCTGCTCAACATCATCGCCGGGCTGGAGACGCCCACCGCCGGCGACATCCTGATCGGCGACAAGCGGGTCAACGACGTCCATCCGAAGAACCGCAACATCGCCATGGTGTTCCAGTCCTACGCGCTCTATCCGACCATGCCGGTCGAGCGGAACATCGGCTTCGGCCTGGAAATGCGCGGCGTCGAGACGGACACGCGCAAGCGCGCGGTGGATGGCGCGGCGCGCATGCTGCAGGTCGACCACCTGCTCGACAGGAAGCCCGGCCAGCTCTCCGGCGGCCAGCGCCAGCGCGTCGCCATGGGCCGCGCCATCGTGCGCGAGCCGGAACTGTTCCTGTTCGACGAGCCGCTCTCCAACCTCGACGCAAAACTGCGCGCCGAAATGCGGACCGAGATCAAGCGCCTGCACAACCGCCTCGGCACCACGGTCGTCTATGTGACGCACGACCAGATCGAGGCGATGACGCTCGGCACCCGCATCGCCGTGATGAAGGGCGGCGTCATCCAGCAGCTCGCCGATCCGATGACGACCTATGAGAAGCCGGCCAACATGTTCGTCGCCGGCTTCATCGGCTCGCCCTCGATGAATTTCATCACCGGCACGCTGGCCCGCGACGGCGAGCATGTCGCGCTCACGACCGATGGCAACAATCCGGCGACGATCCGCCTGCCCCGCGTCGCCGCCAATCTGGACGCCCTGCTCGGGCGCAAGGTGGTGCTCGGCGTCCGGCCGGAATCCTTCTCGGCCGAGATCACCACGCCGGACCTGACCGGCACGATCGACGTGGTCGAGCCGACGGGACCGGACACGCTGGTGGTGCTGGCGCTGGGCAGCCAGACCATCACCGCCCGCCTCGGCCCGAAGCTGACGGTCGCGACCGGCCAAACGCTGGGCCTGTCGATCCAGCCGGATTCGATCAGCCTTTTCGACCCCGACTCCGGCAACCGCATCGGGTAGTGTCCCAGAATCCCGGCGCCGCCCCGGATCGGGCGGCGTCGGGTGCAAGGGTGCTCAGTGGCTGGTGTCGCGGCCCGTGCTCTGGCCGCTTTTCACCGGGATGTGGCGGGTCTTTTCCTGCGCCGCGTTCTTCGGCAGGACGATGGTCAGCACGCCGTTCTCGACATTCGCTTTGACCTGGTCGCGGTTGACCGATTGCGGCAGACGGATCGAGCGCATGAAGCGGCCGAACGACCGCTCGACGAAGTGATAGTTCTCCTTGTCTTCCTTCTGCTCCATCCGCTTCTCGCCGCGGATGGTCAGCACGTCGTCGTCCAACGTGACATCGACGTCCTTCTCGGCCACGCCCGGCAGCTCCGCCGTGATGCGCACCTCGGATTCCGTCTCGGAGACGTTGATCTGCGGCATCAGCAGGCCAACTTCATGCCCCTCCGCGCCGCCCGCCGGCATGCCAGCGTTGCGGAACACGTCTTCCATCAGACGATTCATGCCGCGCTGGAGCGAGACGAACGGGTCGCCGCCGATCAGGGGGCTGCCGCCGAAGGGAACGAGGGAATGACGTGCCATGGTGCTTCTCCTCTTGCTGGGTCCGCCAGCTGCGCCGAAAGCTCCCACCCTGCCCGGCCGGCGTCACAGCGCGGGACGGGAGCGTGCCTTTGCCTGCGGCCGACCCGGGTGGCAGGCCGCGAAGCCGCTTGCACATCGGGCAAGATAGGGTGTCGCCGCAGCGTTTCGAGGGTGCGCGACAAGGAGCGGCAGGCGCGGCGCAGACCGCCTCCCAGGCGGTGGGCCGAACGCGGCTCGGTGGCCGAAAAAGCAAAAAGGCCACGGAAAACCGTGGCCTTTTTGAAGCTCCGGTGGGTGACCGGAGATATTGGAGCGGGTGAAGCGATTCGAACGCTCGACCCTAACCTTGGCAAGGTTATGCTCTACCCCTGAGCTACACCCGCTTAACCCCGGCTCGCGCCGGCATGCGCACCTTATGGCGCAAGCCCGGATCGATTGCAAGCGAGGCCGGCGTGCCTTCCTGCCCGTTCTCCACAGCCCGGCGCGACGCGGAAAAGGATCGACGACGCTCGGAAGGCGGATGTAACGGAAGGCGAAAAACGATCCCGAAAAGCAAAAAGGCCACGGAAAACCGTGGCCTTTTTGAAACTCCGGTGGGTGACCGGAGATATTGGAGCGGGTGAAGCGATTCGAACGCTCGACCCTAACCTTGGCAAGGTTATGCTCTACCCCTGAGCTACACCCGCTTAAACCCCGGCGGTGCCGGCGTGCGCACCTTATGGCCGAAGCCGGAATCGATTGCAAGAGAGTTTTTTCGCGCCGATTTGCGCCAGAAAGCCGCCACCGCCCCGCCACGATGAGCGACCTTTTTGGCGCAGCCCAGTCGGGAATCCGGGCCTGGGACGGGGCGCGCCGTCGCTGCCATCGTTCTGTCCAGAAGCCGGTGCTAAGCCCTCGCCACGGGTAAGCCAGGGGTGGCTGAGAGACGGAGTTTCGGGTGCGTATTGGCCCGGGCTCGCATCTCTTGAGGTACCAATGACCAAGCTTTTTCTCGCCGGCGCCGCCCTGATCGCGCTGACCGGCGCCGCTTCCGCCGCCGATCTGACCTATGAGCCCGCTCCGGCCCCGGCTCCGATCGTCACCGAAGCCGCCTTTGACTGGACCGGCTTCTATGTCGGTGTGCATGGCGGCGCGCTGTTCGGCGATTTCACCGGCGATCTTGACGGCCTGAGCGGCACAGGCGGCCTTGTCGGCGCCCAGGCCGGCTACAACTACCAGATGGACCATTGGGTGATCGGCGTCGAAACCGACATCGCCTACACCTCGCTGAAGGACGTGGCGGAGCTCGACTGGCTCGGCAAGACGACGGTTCGCGCCGGCTATGCCTGGGACAACTTCCTGCTCTACGCTAAGGGCGGCGTCGCCTATGGCGATCTGAAATATGCCGACGAGAGCCAGTGGGCCGTTGGCTGGACCGCCGGCGCCGGCGTCGAATACGCCTTCACCAGGAACCTGACCGGCCGCCTGGAATACGACTATGTCGACCTCGGCAAGAAGGACATCGGCAATTTCGATCCGGTCGTGAATGGCGGCGTCACCGCCCATGCGGTCACCGCGGGCCTGAACTTCAAGTTCTGATCCCTCGCGCCTGCGACGACGAGAAAGCCCGGCCCGCGCCGGGCTTTCTTTTTGTCCGCCTGCGCCTCCGCGCTTGCCGCCCCCAGCGCGGCATGCTTCAGGAAAGACCTGCCCCGCGAGACCCGACGACGGTTTTAGCGCAGGGGTGCGGAACGAAAATCAGCCACTGGGGGGGGAAACGCATGCCGGCAAGCCAGGACGAACTGTTCGCCTTTCTCGAAAGCCTCGGCATCGAGACGACCACCGTCACCCATCCGCCGCTCTACACGGTCGAGGAATCGCAGGCGCTGCGCGGGGCGATTGACGGGCTGCACAGCAAGAACCTGTTCCTGAAGGACAAGAAGGGCGCGCTCTTCCTCGTGGTCGCCGAGGAAAATGCCGCGATCGACCTGAAGCGGCTGCATGAGCGGATCGGCGCCTCGGGCCGCGTTTCGTTCGGCTCGGCCGAGCTGATGCAGAGCCTGCTCGGCGTGCTGCCGGGTTCGGTGACGCCGTTCGGCGTGATCAACGACCAGCCGGCCCGGTTGACCGTCGTGCTCGACGAGGCGCTCGCCACCGCGGGCGCCGTCAATTTCCATCCGCTCGTCAATACCGCGACCACGACGATCGCCGCCGCCGACCTGCTCGCCTTCCTGCGCGCCACCGGCCACGAGCCGCTGCTCCTGTCTTTTTCGCAAGCCGCGGCCAGTCCGGATTTGTAAAACCGGGTTCGAAGCGCCATGTTCTCCGCGACGCGCCGGCGCGGGAGCCGGCCTTTGATGATCGAGGCAATCCGCATGAACCAGCCCAGCTTCAGCATCGGCGACAGCGCCGCGACCCAGGCTGCCAATGGCGCCGACACGCTGATCAAGGACACGACCACCAACAATTTCGCCAAGGACGTTCTCGAGGAATCGCGCCGCCAGCCGGTGCTCGTCGATTTCTGGGCGCCCTGGTGCGGCCCATGCAAGCAGCTGACGCCGGTGATCGAGAAGGTCGTCCAGCAGGCGCGCGGCACGGTCCGTCTCGTCAAGATGAACATTGACGACCATCCGCAGATCGCCGGCCAGCTCGGCATCCAGTCGATTCCGGCGGTGATCGCCTTTGTCGACGGCCGGCCGGTCGACGGCTTCATGGGCGCGCTGCCGGAAAGCCAGATCAAGGAATTCATCGAGCGGGTCGCGGGTCCCGCCGGCGGCGCCGAAGTCGAAGCGGCGCTGGCGGAAGCCGACGCGCTGGTCGAGCAGGGCCAGTTCGCCCAGGCCGCCGACGTCTACGCCGCGATCCTGGCCGCCGAGCCCGACACCTTCAAGGCGCTGGTGGGCCTTGCCCGCTGCGACGTCGCGACCGGCAATGTCGAGGCGGCGCGCGAGCTGCTCGATTCGCTTCCGCCCGAAAAGGCGAACGACCCGGGCGTCACCGCCGTCCGCGCCCAGATCGCGCTGGCCGACCAGTCGGCTGATCTCGGCGAGGAAGGCGAGCTTCGCGCGCGGATCGAAAGCAATCCCAAGGATTTTGACGCCCGATTCGACTTGGCCCTGCTGCTCAATGCCAAGGACCAGCGCGAGGATGCCGCAGACCAGCTCCTTGACATCTTCCGCCTCAATCGCAGTTGGGAGGATGACAAGGCCCGCAAGCAGCTCGTTCAGTTCTTCGAGGCCTGGGGCCCGATGGACGAGGTGACGCTGTACGGGCGCCGCCGTCTTTCCTCGCTTCTGTTCTCGTAAGGCGCCATTCGCATGCAGGCAGGCAATGCCATCTATGAAGCCCCGGACGATCTTCCCGATCTGATTCCGGTCTTTCCGCTCCCCGAAGCGCTGCTCTTGCCGCGCGGCCAGATGCCCCTCAACATCTTCGAGCCGCGCTACATGGCCATGGTCGACCATGCGATGGCGGGCGACCGCATCATCGGCATGGTTCAGCCGATGACGGTGACGGAAGACGGCGAGGACGCGGCGGAGCTGTTCGCGGTCGGCTGCGCCGGTCGCATCACCTCCTATTCGGAGACGGGCGACGGCCGCTACATGATCTGCCTGACCGGCATCAGCCGCTTCCGCATCCTGGAAGAGGTCGAGCCCGAATCGGGCTTCCGCCGCTGCCGCGTCACGGCGATCGATTTCCCGTCCGACTTCGTCGAGGACGCCGGTTCCGACACCGTCGATCGCAGCCATCTGCTCGATACGTTCCGCCTCTATCTCGACGCCAACCAGCTCGAAGCCGACTGGGACAGCATCGAGAAGGCGTCGAACGAGACGCTGGTCAATGCGCTGTCGATGATGAGCCCCTATGGCATGGCGGAGAAGCAGGCGCTGCTCGAAGCACCGGACCTGCGCACCCGGGCCGAGACGCTGATCGCGCTGACGGAGATCTCGCTCGCCCGCCGCGGCGACGGCAACGCCTCGTCGCAGCTGCAATAGGAGCCGGGCGATGGCGCATGCCGAACGCGAGGAAAGCCGGGTCGATCCCAAGCTGCTGGAGCTGCTGGTCTGCCCGCTGACCAAGACGACGCTCGAATATGATCCCGAGCGCCAGGAACTGGTGAGCCGCGCCGCGCGTCTCGCCTATCCGATCCGCAGCGGCATCCCGATCATGCTCCCGGACGAAGCCCGGCCGTTCTGAGAAAATTCCGTTCCTCCGCCGACCGCGGCGGAACGATGATCCGGATCGCAACGTCCGACAGGCGAAGCCGGTCGGCGCAACAGACCCAAAGGCCGCGTCCCCAAAACGCGACCATCATCCTGAGGTGCCCGGCAAAGCCGGGCCTCGAAGGAGGGTCCAGGGAACACCCGCAATCGGGACCGCCGCGCGGATTTCTTCCGCTGAATCATCCTTCGAGGCTTTGCTGTCGCGAAGCGCCTCAGGATGATGGCAGTGCGGGGTGATAGGCTGGAAAGGACAGGGAAGCCTCCCTCAGATCACTTCGCCGCGCAGCAGGCGCGGGCCGGCCTGGCCGACATCGGACGCAGCGCCGATAAAACTTTCCTTGAGGCGCGGCAGGCGGTCGACCAGCCCGAGGCCGACATCGCGCAGGATGCGCAGCGCCGGATTGTCGTTCGAGAACAGCCGCGTCAGCCCGTCCGTGACGATGCCCATCTGCACCGTGTCGAAGCGGCGCCAGCGCTCGTAGCGCTCCAGTATGTCGAGCGTGCCGGGGTCGAGCCCGAGGCGGGCGGCGTCCACCACCGTCTCGGCCAGGGCGGCCGCATCCTTGAAGCCGAGATTGAGGCCCTGACCGGCGATCGGATGGATCGCATGCGCGGCGTCGCCGACCAGCGCCACGCGCGGCGCGATGAAGGAACGCGCGAGCTTCAACCCGATCGGATAGGCGCGCCGCGGGCCGATCGCCTCGATTGGTCCCAGATGATGGCCGAAGCGCCGCTCGAGCTCGAGCTGGAAGGTGAACTCGTCCGCCTGGACCAACCGGTCCGCATGCTCTGTGCGCTCCGACCAGACCAGCGACGAGCGGTTGCCCGGCAAGGGCAGGATGGCGAACGGACCCGCCGGCAGGAAATGTTCCTCGGCCCGGCCGTGGTGGGGCCGCTCGTGCTGCACCGTCGTGACGATGCCCGATTGGCCATAGGACCAGCCGACCGTGCGGATGCCGGCGAGATCGCGCAGGCGCGACTTCGCGCCATCGGCGGCGACCAGCAGGCGCGCGGTGATCGTGCCGCCGCTGGCAAGCTTCGCCTCGACCGAGGCCGCGCGCGTGGTGAAATCGGCGACCGAATCGCCTGAGATCAGCTCGACGCCGGCGATGCGGCAGGCCTCCGACAGCGCGCCGACCAGCGCCCCGTTCGGCACCATATGCGCGAAGGGCTCGCCATTCTCGACCGAGCCGGAGAAGGTGAGGAAGATCGGGCGCACGGCGTCGCGCAGGCGACTGTCGGTGACGATCATCTCGGTGATCGGCTGGCTGGTCGCCTCGATCTGCTGCCAGATGCCCAGCGTCTCCAGCATCCGCTTCGCCGCCGCGGCGATCGCCGAGGCGCGGCCGTCGCGCGAGCCGGCGCCGGCCGGGGCCGGATCCACGACTGCGACGGCAAGCGAGGGCGCGCCCTGCTTCAGCGCCAGCGCCGTGCAGAGGCCGACATAGCCGCCGCCGGCGATCAGGACGTCGATGGCCGAACCCGTCTCCATCCCTGCTGCCATGAACTCATTCCTTCCGGCTATGCGCCGCCACGCCCGGTGGCCGCTTGACTTGGTGGGTGGGCGGCCGCAACTGAGCGACGTCCGCCGATCCCGATTTTCCGAACGCGACCGATGCAAGCATGATCAACGACCTTCTCTCGATACTCGATCTGGAGCCGCTGGAACACAATCTGTTCCGGGGTCGCAGCTTCGATCCCGGCTGGCAGCGCGTTTTCGGCGGCCAGGTGATCGGCCAGGCGCTGGTGGCCGCGTCGCGAACTGTCACGGACCGGCTGGTGCATTCGCTGCACGGCTATTTCCTGCGCCCGGGCGATCCGTCCGCGCCGATCGTCTACGAGGTCGAGCGGGTGCGCGATGGCGGCAGCTTCTCGACCCGCCGGGTCGTCGCGATCCAGCATGGCCAGACGATCTTCATCATGTCGGCTTCCTTCCACATCCGCGAGGACGGGCTGGAGCACCAGATATCCATGCCCGACGTGCCGGGACCGGAAGACCTGCCGGTCGATGGCGAGATCGGCGCGGCCCTGCTCGACGGCGCCCCGGCGGGCGTCCGCCGATACTGGGAGCGGCTGCGTCCGATCGAATTGCGCCCGGTCGACCAGAAGGCCTATTTCCGGCGCGACGAGCCGCGCCACAGCCACGCCATCTGGATTCGCGCCAAGATCGCGATCGGCGACGATCCCGTGCTCAACAGCTGCATACTCGCCTATGCCTCCGACCTGACGCTGCTCGATACCACGCTTCTGGCGCATGGAAGGTCGGTGTTCGAGCCGGGCCTGCAGGTCGCCAGCCTCGACCATGCCATGTGGTTCCACCGGCCGTTCCGGATGGACGACTGGCTGCTTTATGTCGAGGACAGCCCCTCGGCGCATGGCGCGCGCGGCTTCAACCGCGGCAGCCTGTTCGACCGCCAGGGCGTGCTGGTCGCCTCGGTGGCGCAGGAAGGACTGGTCCGGCCGGTCAGCCGGTGAGCGTCGCGTCTACCGCTTTCGCCCGTTGGCCAGGCATTGCGTACACCACAGCCCATTAATTGGGCAAAATTCGAAATTTGCTCATGCCGCGATCAGAATTTGCGGCGAGATCGCGGCGACGCCTGCGTTTTGACAGGCGGCGTGCCGCCCTTTTGCGCTGTTCACATTTTTTTCGGCACAATCGTCAGAGTTGGCACGGACCTTGATTGGTGTTTGCCAGCGAAGGCGTTCGCTTGTCCGCGACCGTTACTGAGGGCCCCGAGCGATCGAGGTCCGCCGTCCACCAGACGCAGAGAGAAATGGGATCCGAACACATGCAAATCGTGATGGCGATTATCAAGCCGTTCAAGCTGGATGAGGTGCGCGACGCCTTGACCAGCATCGGCGTGCAGGGCCTGACCGTTACCGAGGTCAAGGGCTATGGCCGCCAGAAGGGCCACACCGAGATCTATCGCGGCGCCGAATACGCCGTCAGCTTCCTGCCCAAGCTCAAGATCGAAGTCGCCGTGGCCAGCGAAGCCGTCGACAAGGTCGTCGAGGCCATCGCCGCCGCCGCCAAGACCGGCCAGATCGGCGACGGCAAGATCTTCGTCTACCAGATCGAGCAGGCCGTCCGCATCCGCACGGGCGAGACCGACACCGACGCGCTCTAGCGCCTTCCGCCTCGCGCCGTTCGCTGGCTCCAGCGGGTGGCACACCCTTCAAGTCGACCCGCCATCCCATCGAAAAACAGCTGCGAGAAGGGCTTCGCCCCGGGCGCAGGCAACCGGCGGCAACGCCGGTCCGACAGGAGAACTGCAATGAACCTTCGAAATGCTCCCTTCTCTCTGGCTGCGGCGGGAGGCGCGCTGCTGGCATCGGCGGTCGCCGCCTTCGCGCAGGACGCCACCGAGCCGGCCGTCGAGGCGGTCACCGCCGCGGTGCCGACGCTGAATTCCGGCGATACCGCCTGGATGCTGGTTTCGACCATCCTGGTGCTTGCAATGATCGTCCCCGGCGTCGCGCTGTTCTACGGCGGCCTCGTCCGCACCAAGAACATGCTGTCGGTGCTGATGCAGGTTCTCCTGATCGCCTGCGTCGCGATGATCATCTGGGTGTTCTACGGCTACAGCCTCGCCTTCACCGATGGCGGCGCGCTGATCGGCGGCCTGTCGAAGGCCTTCCTCGCCGGCATCACGCCGGACACGCTCTCCGGCACCATTCCGGAATACGTCTTCCTGTCGTTCCAGATGACCTTCGCGGCGATCACCGCCACGCTGATCGTCGGCTCGTTCGCTGAGCGCACGAAGTTCGCCGCCGTCATCCTGTTCATGATCCTCTGGATCACGGTCGTCTATCTGCCGATCGCCCACTCGGTCTGGCAGTCGACGGGCTGGCTGTTCAAGCGCGGCGCGCTTGATTTCGCCGGCGGCACGGTCGTCCACATCAACGCCGGTATCGCCGGCCTGGTCGGCGCCCTGATCATCGGCAAGCGTACCGGCCTCGGCAAGGATCTGATGCCTCCCCATTCGCTGACCCTCTCCATGGTCGGCGCTGCGATGCTCTGGGTCGGCTGGTTCGGCTTCAACGCCGGTTCGGCTCTCTCGGCCGGCTCGGTCGCCGGTCTCGCCACCATCAACACCTTCGTCGCCACGGCGGGCGCCGCCATCGGCTGGTCGCTGATCGAATGGATCGTCCGCGGCAAGCCCTCCATGCTCGGCGGCATCTCGGGCGTCGTCACCGGCCTGGTCGCGGTCACCCCGGCTGCCGGCTTCATCGGCCCGGTCGGCGCCATCGTGCTCGGCTTCGGCGCCGCCATCGTCTGCTTCTTCTTCGTCACCACGGTGAAGAACAGCTTCGGCTATGACGACAGCCTCGACGTCTTCGGCATCCATGGTGTCGGCGGCATCGTCGGCGCCATCGCCACCGGCATCCTCGTCAGCCCGTCGCTGGGCGGCACGGGCGTCGCCGACTACGCGATGGGCCACCAGCTCTGGGTCCAGATCGAAGGCGTGCTGTTCACGGTCGTCTGGTCCGGCGTCGGTTCGGCGATCCTCTACAAGATCGTCGATGTCATCATCGGTCTCCGCGTCCGCAAGGAAGTCGAGAGCGAAGGCCTCGACATCGTCGAGCACGGCGAACGCGCCTACCACAACTAGCATCGGCGGGCGCCCCCGGGCGCCCACCCCAAAAACAAGCCTTCCAGAGTGGAAAGACCCCGGCCTTCGCGCCGGGGTCTTTTTTTGGCCTCCGTCGCCATGGTTAAAGCCGGCTTAACCAACGGCCGCTACGGTTGCTCTTCTGCAATCCAGACCCGGGTGGGACTCCGCCCGCCGAGCGACCCAGCCAGTGTGAAGGCAAGCGTGACGACCAGCGCCAAGAAAGAGACCTCTCCCTTCGCCCGCCTGAACAGCCTTCTGGCAGGCGTCGAACCCGGCTTGCCCGCGATCAACCTCACCATCGGCGAGCCGCAGCATCCGATCCCGGCCTTCGTGGCGCCGGTGATCGCGGAGAACGTCGCGCTGTTCGGCCGCTATCCGCCCATTCGCGGCACCGATGCCTTCCGACAGACGATCGCGCGCTGGCTCGACAGGCGCTATGGCCTCCAGGCGACCATCGACCCCGAGCGCATGGTGCTGCCGCTGAACGGCTCGCGCGAGGGACTGACGCTGGCCGCCCTCACCGCCCGCCAGCGCAAGCCCCGCCTCGAAAAGCCAGTCGTGCTGCTGCCCAACCCGTTCTACCAGGCCTATGCCGCCGGCGCGGAAGTCGCCGGCGCCGAAGTGGTCCTGCTCGGCTCCGGCCGGGAGGGTTCCTTCCCGGATCTGGGCCAGGTGCCCGCCGAGGTGCTCACGCGCACCATCGCCGTCTACATCGCCTCGCCGACCGCGCCGCAGGGCGACGTCGCGACGCTGGAGGACTGGACCCGCGTCATCCAGATCGCCCGCGCGCATGACTTCATGATCTTCGCCGACGAGTGCTATTCCGAGATCTACCGCGAGACGCCGCCGCCCGGCGTGCTGCAGGCGGCCGACCGTCTCGGCGCGGGCTACGCCAACATCCTGACCTTCCATTCGCTGTCGAAGCGCTCGAACCTGCCGGGCCTGCGCTGCGGCTTCGTCGCCGGCGACCCGGATTTCCTCGAGACCTGGACCCGCTTCCGCAATGTCGCGGCGCCGCAGGTGCCGGGCCCGATCCAGGCCGTGGCGGTGGCGGCCTATTCGGATGAAGGCCACGTCGCCGAGAACCGTGCGCTCTACAACGCCAAATATGATGCCGCGCTGGCAACGCTGGGCCCCCGGGTCCGCGCCACGCGGCCGGAAGGCGGATTTTTCCTCTGGCTCGAGGTCGGCGACGGCGTCGAGGCGGCAACGCGGCTCTGGCGCGAGGCGGGCGTACGCACGATCCCCGGCGCCTATCTGTCGCTGCCGCTGCCGGACGGGAGCAATCCCGGCACACCCTTTATCCGCGTCGCCATGGTCCAGGACCAGGCGACGACGCAGGAAGCACTGGCCCGCATGGCGCGGGTTCTTGGCTAATCGGATCGCCATGGAGGGGAACCGACTTCGGCCCTCCGACGATCCAACGACGGAGACAGTGCGGGACCGTTTCGACCTCACGAAGCGCCCCCGCGCTAGACGTGCAAAGGACATGACCGGACCATGCGTTCGACACGATCGGTTTCAATGCCCATGCCCTCCGAGGACGAGGACGGCATGAGCCGGCTTGTCCGCCGCCATCTGGGACATCTGGTCGGGCTGGCGCTTCTCGCCGGCATCGCGGCCATTGCCACGGCGCTCGCCACCTGGACGGTCGACGATCCGTCCCTCTCCTATGCGGTGTCCAAGCCGGCCGCCAACATGCTGGGCCTGCCAGGCTCGATCATCGCCGATCTGCTGATGCAGTTCTTTGGCCTCGCCGTGGCGATGCTGCTGCTGCCCGCCGTGATCTGGGGCTGGCGCTGCCTGTTCGGCGGCCGCCGCTTCCGCAAGACGATGCTGCTTTCCTGGCTCGGCGCCAGCGCCTTCGCCGCCGCGCTGCTGGCGCTGGTGCCGGTGACGGCCAAATGGCCGCTGCCGACCGGCATGGGCGGCGTGATCGGCGACATCTTCGCCCGCCTGCCCGCGCTCGTGGTCGGCACGCCGGTCAGCAGCAACGCCACCTTTGTCGCCGGCGCGCTGTTTGCGCTCCTCGCCATCGTCCTGTTCCTGCATGCGACCGGCTTCATCCGCTTCGGCCGCGAGGAAGAAGAGGCCTTGCCGGTCCGCGAGCCGACCCGCGCCGCGCCCAAGCGTTCGCGCCGCGACGAGGATTTCGACACCGACGACATCATGGGCGAGGAGGATCGCTCCAACTTCCTGACCGTGCCGCTCGGCGCGCTGGCGCATTTCGGCTATTCGGCCAAGGCGAGCCTCGGCCGGCTTTTCGGACGCGGCAATGCCGACAAGGCGGAACGCCGCGCCGCGGCAGCCGACATCCCCGAGGGCCGCATCGGACGGGTCGAGCCGCGCATGGCCGCCGGCCAGGCCAGCGGCCGCGTCAAGACCGCGCCGGTCGAGGCGGATCTCGACGATTGGGCGGACGAGGAGGACGACGACCTGCCGATCCCCGCCCCGATGCCGGCGGGCCGTACGGCCCAGCCCGCTGCCCGCGCCCGGCCCGGCAAGCGCCAGACCCGCGAGGCGCAGCCGACGCGCGGCCAGAACGACGTGTTCGAACTGCCGACCCTCGACTTCCTGGCCGCCCCGCGCGCCGTCGATCCGCGCACCAAGATCAACACCGAGGCGCTGGAGCAGAACGCCCGCGTGCTCGAAGGCGTGCTCGACGATTTCGGCATTCGCGGCGACATCATCAATGTTCGCCCCGGCCCCGTCGTGACGCTGTACGAACTCGAGCCGGCACCCGGCATCAAGTCGAGCCGCGTGATCGGCCTCGCCGACGACATCGCCCGCTCGATGAGCGCGATCGCCGCCCGCGTCGCCGTCATCCCCGGCAAGAACGCCATCGGCATCGAATTGCCGAATGCGCGCCGCGAAATGGTGTTCCTGCGCGAAATGCTGGCCGCCAACGATTTCGAGCAGTCGAAGGCGCGGCTGCCGATCGGCCTCGGCAAGACCATCGGCGGCGAGCCGGTCGTGGTCGACCTGGCGCGCATGCCGCATCTGCTCGTCGCCGGCACCACCGGTTCCGGCAAGTCGGTCGCCATCAACACCATGATCCTGTCGCTGCTCTACCGGCTGACGCCGGAAGAGTGCCGCCTGATCATGATCGACCCGAAGATGCTCGAACTTTCCATCTATGACGGCATCCCGCATCTGCTGACGCCCGTCGTCACCGATCCGAAAAAGGCCGTCGTCGCCCTGAAATGGACCGTGCGCGAGATGGAGGACCGCTATCGCAAGATGTCGAAGGTCGGCGTGCGCAACATCGACGGCTACAATGCCCGCGTCGGCCAGGCCAAGGCCAAGGGCGAGATCCTGACCCGCACGATCCAGACCGGCTTCGACAAGGAAACCGGCGAGGCGATCTACGAGCAGGAAGACCTGCCGCTGGATCCGATCCCCTACATCGTCGTCATCATCGACGAGATGGCCGATCTGATGATGGTGGCCGGCAAGGACATCGAAGGCGCCGTCCAGCGCCTGGCCCAGATGGCCCGCGCCGCCGGCATCCACGTCATCATGGCGACGCAGCGTCCATCGGTCGACGTCATCACCGGCACGATCAAGGCCAATTTCCCGACCCGCATCTCCTTCCAGGTCACGTCGAAGATCGACAGCCGCACCATTCTCGGTGAACAGGGTGCCGAGCAGCTACTCGGCCAGGGCGACATGCTCTACATGGCCGGCGGCGGCCGCATCCAGCGCGTGCACGGACCCTTCGTCAGCGACGAGGAAGTCGAGAAGATCGTCAACCACCTGAAGCTGCAGGGCCGTCCCGATTATCTCGACGCCATCACCGAAGACGATGGCGAGGGTGACGAGTCGGGCGGCGGCGAGGCCGGCGGCTCGGTGCTCGGCGGCGATGAATCGAACGACCTCTATGACAAGGCCGTCGCCGTGGTCTTGCGCGACCGCAAGGCCTCCACCAGTTATATCCAGCGTCGTCTGTCGATCGGCTACAATCGCGCTGCCTCGCTGATCGAGCGCATGGAGAAGGAAGGCCTTGTCGGCGCCGCCAACCATGCCGGAAAGCGCGAAATTCTCGTCGAAGGCGAGGAAGCCAGCCGGTTCTGACGTCGCGAAATCGCCATCAAGCGGAACTAGGTCGCGAGGCGAGACGTTTTCCAGCGCCGGTCTGTCCGGCCCCGACCGCATGACGCTCGCGACGATGATCGCGAATGACGCTAGACTGCGAACCACGCGAAGGATGCCCATCGTGACGATCGATACGGAGACCGGCCTGACCCGGCGTCGCTTCTTGGCCACCACCCTCGGCCTTGGCGCTACGGTAGCGCTCGGCGCGATCGGCCTGCCCGGTCGCGCGGAAGCGGCCTTCAACGCGCAGCAGATGGCGGCGCTTCGCAAGATCAACGCCTATTTCAACTCGATCCGCACCATGCAGGGCCGCTTCATCCAGTTCGGCCCGAGCGGCGAGCAGTCGGAAGGCGTGTTCTTCCTCGCCCGTCCCGGCAAGATCCGCTTCAACTACAGCCCGCCGGTCAAGATGGACGTCGTTGCCGACGGCAATCAGGTCGCGATCCGCGACAACAAGATGATGACGCAGGACCTCTATCCGCTGAAGAAGACGCCGCTGCGCTATCTTCTTGCCGACCAGATGGACCTGACCTCCTCCAACATCGTGCGCAAGCTGATCGAGGAGCCGGACCTGATCTCGCTGGTGCTGGAACAGGGCTCGGCCTTTGGCGGCGGCAGCCTGAAGCTGATCTTCGACACCCGCACCTATGAGCTACGCCAGTGGGTCGTCACCGATTCGCAGGGTCTCGATACCTCCGTCGCCGTCTACGACGTCGAGATCGGCAAGCCGGCCGACCCGAAGAATTTCAAGATCAACTACTACCTGCCGAACAAGAGCTTGAAATAGGCCGCTCGCGCGCTTGTGAACGTGCAGGTGCGATAGAAATGGCACGCCGACTTGAATTCGCTCAGGGCCGCACCAAATCTATAGACAGCGGGCCATTCCATCGATCGGTAGTGCCCCCCGTCTCGCCGAAGATGGTCCCGCGAAGCGCCGCGTCATAGACGGGCGCAAGGCGCTGTAAAGCGCAACGCCCAGCTTCCCCCCCGGAGCTGGGCGTTCCTTTTTGGGGCCAGCCCTTCCCGCATTCCATCCCGACAGTTCCGTGTCTCGTCCAGGCCATGCCGACCTTGCGGCACAGCGACCCCCGCGATTTTTCGTTGGCGATATCCGGCGCGATTGCGTATTGCGGGCGCCGCGGTTCTCCTGCCGCCGGGGCCTCACATGACCATTAGCATCGCGACCTGGAACATTAATTCGGTCCGTCTCCGGATCGACCTCGTCACCGCTTTCCTGGAGGCGCACCGTCCCGACGTGCTCTGCCTGCAGGAGATCAAGTGCATCGAGGACAATTTCCCGTCCGGCGCATTCAGGAAGCTCGGCTATGTCCACCAGGCCGTGCACGGCCAGAAGGGCTATCACGGCGTTGCCACCGTCTCGCGCAAGCCCTTCATCGAAACCAAGCGGCGCGGCTTCTTCGGCAAGGAAGATGCACGTCACATCTCCGTGACGCTGACCGACCGCGACCTGCCGATCACGCTGCACAATTTCTACATTCCGGCCGGCGGCGACGAGCCGGACCCCGCGATCAACGAGAAGTTCGCCCACAAGCTCGGTTTTCTTGAGGAGATGAAGACCTGGCTGACCGGCGCCGAGACCAGCGGCCCGGCAATCCTCGTCGGCGATCTCAACATCGCCCCCTATGAGAATGACGTCTGGTCGCACAAGCAGCTGCTGAACGTCGTCAGCCACACCCCGGTCGAGACGAAGCTGCTGGAAGAGGTGCGCGAGGCTGGCGGCTGGATCGACGCCATGCGCCAGTTCGTGCCGATGGACGAGAAGCTCTACACCTGGTGGAGCTACCGCGCCAAGGATTGGGAGACGTCCAATCGCGGCCGCCGCCTCGACCATGTCTGGGTGACGCCGCCGCTGCGCGCGCGCCTGCAGGGCATCGAGGTGATCAGCGAGGCGCGCGGCTGGAACAAGCCGTCCGACCACGTGCCGGTCATCGCCCGCCTGGCGGTCTGAAGTCTTTCACGGTTCGCGTCTTCTGCACGCCAACCGAAACCCGCTTCGGAAAAGCGCTTGGCCGGCTACTGGCCCGGCGCGGAAAGGCTGATACCCTCGAACCGGCTTTCCAGCCTGCCGAGCGCGCCGACGGTTTCCATCAGCTGGTCGGCGATGCGGGTGTGCATCCGCGCCGCCACATCCGGATATTCCGTCAGGATCCGCCGCATCAGCGTGCGGTCGATCTCGATGACAAGCGCGTCGCTGGTGGCCGTTGCCGTAGCGGGCCGGCGCGTCTCGATGAACAGCGCCACTTCGCCCAGAAGCGTGCCGGGGCCGAACAGGCCGAGCCGTCTGTGGTTCTCGCCATGGCCATCGGCCATCTCGATCTCGCCCGACATCACGACGAAGCCGGACAGCGCCTTGCTGTCGGCGCGAAACAGCACGCGCCCGGCCGGCAGTTCCAGCCGCGTCGCGCTGAAGGCGATCAGGCGCAGATGGTCCGTCGAAAGCTCCGCGAAGAGCGGCACCGTCGAGAGAAGAGCGATATCCTGTTCAAGCGTCACGCCGATATTCCTGCCCCTGGCCGCGAACGAAGCAGCCTCGCGGCGACTCTATCACGGAACCAGCTTGTAACCGCCTGCTTCCGTGACGAGCAGTTCCGCAATCGACGGTTCGCGCTCGATCTTCTGCCTGAGACGATAGATATGGGTTTCCAGCGTGTGCGTCGTGACGCCGGAATTATATCCCCAGACTTCGTGCAGCAGGATATCGCGGCCGACCACCTTCTCGCCGGCGCGATACAGGAATTTCAGGATCGACGTCTCCTTTTCGGTCAGCCGGATCTTCTGCCCGCGCTCGTCCAACATCAGCTTGGCGCTCGGGCGGAAGGTGTAGCGGCCGATCGAGAAGGTGGCGTCCTCGCTCTGCTCGAACTGGCGCAGTTGCGCGCGGATGCGCGCCAGCAGCACGGCGAAGCGGAACGGCTTGGTGACATAGTCGTTGGCGCCGGCCTCGAGGCCCAGAATGGTGTCGGATTCCGAATCCTGACCCGTCAGCATGATGATCGGACCCTTGAAGCCGCCCTTGCGCAGCAGCTTCACCGCCTCGCGGCCATCCATGTCCGGCAGGCCGACATCCATGATCAGCAGATCGGTGGGCTCGGCCCGGGCGCGCTGGACGCCCTTGGTCGCCGTCGCCTCGTCCATCAGTTCGAATTCTTCATAGAGCGACAATTGCTCTACGAGACTTTCGCGCAACAGATCGTCATCATCCACAACCAGAATTCGCCGTGCGGCCATGGCGTTTGCCCCCTGACGGTTTCTTCGGTTCCTGCGGGAACAACCGAAGTACGCTTCTGCATCGCTGGCCTAAGGTTTAGACCTCATTCAGGGCGAGATGCAAGGCGGGCCCCGCACCACTAAATCCATGGATCGATGTACGGAAAATAGGGATGCCGAAGCAAAATCGTCCGGAATCGCGGCACAACCGCCAGGCGTTGATCGTCCAGCCACGCCCCGGCGCGCCGACGAAGGGAATTCTCCGCCTCGGCGATCGCCGCTTCCCGTGCGCGCTCGGCCGCTCCGGCGTCACGCGCAACAAGCGCGAGGGCGACGGCGCCACACCCGCCGGCCGCTTCGGCATCCTCGACATCCGCTACCGCGCCGACCGCATTCCCCGTCCCGCCACCCACCTGCCGCTCCGGCGTTCCCGCCCGACCGATGGCTGGTGCGACGCCGTCGGCGACCGCAATTACAACCGCCCGGTGCGGATGCCCTATCCGAAGAGCGCCGAAACCATGTGGCGCGACGATGGCCTCTATGATGTCGTGGTCATCCTCGACTGGAACGTGACGCGCCGCAGCCAGGGCCGCGGCAGCGCCATCTTCTTCCACCTCGCCCGCCCCGGCTTCCTGCCAACCGAAGGCTGCGTCGCCGTCCGCCTGGCGGACATGCGAAAACTTCTGCAACGCCTGAGACCCGGCGCGGCCATCGAGGTGCGTTAGGTTCTGTTGAAGGGGCGGGATGGCCCCAAACCAGTGAACTTTCTCCACCCCCTCCGCCATCATCCTGAGGCGCTTCGCGAAAGCGAAGCCTCGAAGGAGGCTCCAGCATGGCTCCATGACGCAGATCAGATTCCTGGACCCTCCTTCGAGGCCCGCCTTCGCCGGGCACCTCAGGATGAGGGTCGAGGTTTTGGATGGAGACTGAACCGACGTCGGCTGGAGATCTCTTAAGGACGCTCGAAGCAAGACCCTCACCCCAACCCTCTCCCGCAAGCGGTAGAGGGAGCTCGACTGCGCTCGCGGCAATTTTGGCGGCATGCACATGGCGAAGGAAGACGACACACCCTCGCCGTCATCCCTGGGAAAGCAGGGATCCATGCATCTGCAGGCTCGTCCGTCGAATCCTCTGCGGCGCCAACGCCGCTGAATGGATCGCGGGTCAAGCCCGGATGACGCCGGAGGGTTGGCGCAGGCGGCGCCCTGACCTGCCTTAAAGAAGAAAGGCGGGCGCAAGCAGCCGACGCCTCAGCCCGTCTCGCCCGGGCGTTCGGGCGCCGCCGCCGGCGCTTCCGGCTCCGGCGTCGCCGCCACGATCGGAGGGCGGGAGCCGAAGATCGCGCCGCCAACGCGGACATGTGTCGCGCCGAAGGCGATGGCGGTTTCGAAATCGCCGCTCATTCCCATGGAGAGGTATTCGACGCCGATCTCGGCCGCCATCTTGGCCAAGAGCGCGAAATGCGGCCCGGCTGCCTCGCCCGCCGGGGGAATGCACATCAACCCGCGGATCGCGAGCCCATGCACCGTGCGGCAGCGCTCGACGAAATCGGCCGCCTCGCGCGGTGCGATGCCGGCCTTTTGCGGCTCGAGCCCGGTATTGACCTGGACGAAGAGCTGCGGTGTCCGTCCCTGCTTCTGGATTTCGCCGGCAAGCGCGCCGGCGATCTTGTCGCGATCGACGGTATGGATCGCGTCAAACAGCGCGATCGCCTCCTTCGCCTTGTTGGATTGCAGCGGCCCGATCAGGTGCAGCTCGATATCATCGGCCATCTCGCGCAGCAGCGGCCACTTGGCCTGCGCCTCCTGCACCCGGTTTTCGCCGAAGCGGCGCTGGCCGGCGGCGATCACGGGGCGGATCTCGTCGACCTCGAAGGTCTTGGAGACGGCAATCAGCTTGGCCGAGCCGGGCGCGCGGCCGGACTGTTCCTCCTTCGCCGCAATGCGGGCCAGGACGGAGGCCAGTCGGGATTGGACATCGTCGGTCTTGGGAACGGGCATGTCGCCTCCGGAGCAGATGGATGCTGCGCCTAGCATGGCCGGCGGTGGCGCTCAACCAAGCGAAGCCGGCGCGAAGGCGCGGGATCGCGCCTGCGTCGCCGATAGCGGTTGACCGGGCGGCGCGTTTCTGGTGAAGGTCGCACCCTGTTCCGGCGGCATGAAGCTGCCCTTTTCCCACTCTTTTCGACGACGGACCATGGCCATAGAACGCTACAACCCTCGTGATGCCGAACCGCGCTGGCAGCGTGCCTGGGCCGAACAGAGCATTTTCGAGACGAAGAACGACGATCCGCGTCCGAAATACTACGTGCTCGAAATGTTCCCCTATCCGTCGGGACGCATCCATATCGGCCATGGCCGCAATTATGTGATGGGCGACGTGGTGGCCCGCTTCAAGCGCATGAAGGGCTTCAACGTCCTGCACCCGATGGGCTGGGACGCCTTCGGCCTGCCGGCCGAGAACGCCGCCATCGAGCGCAACAGCCACCCGAAGATCTGGACGTATGAAAACATCGAGACGATGAAGGCGCAGCTGAAGCTGCTCGGCCTGTCGCTCGACTGGAGCCGCGAGATCGCCACCTGCGATCCCTCCTATTACGCCGAACAGCAGCGCATCTTCACCGACTTCTTCGCGGCCAACCTCGTCTACCGCAAGGAGAGCGAGGTCAACTGGGACCCGATCGACAACACCGTGCTCGCCAATGAGCAGGTGATCGACGGGCGCGGCTGGCGCTCCGGCGCGCTGGTCGAGCGGCGCAAGCTGTCGCAGTGGTTCTTCAAGATCACCCAGTTCGGCGAGGAACTGCTGGGCGCCTTGGACGAACTCGACCGCTGGCCGGACAAGGTCCGGCTGATGCAGAAGAACTGGATCGGCCGCTCCGAGGGCCTGATGGTCCGCTTCGGCCTAGACGCGATTTCCGCTCCGACCGGCGAGACCGAGATCGAGGTCTACACGACCCGTCCGGATACGCTCTATGGCGCCTCCTTCGTCGCCATCGCCGCCAACCATCCGCTCGCCGCCAAGGTGGCCGAGACCAATCCGGCGCTCGCCGATTTCATCGTCGAATGCGGCCGCACCGGCACCTCGGCCGAGGCGATCGAGACGCAGGAGAAAAAGGGCTTCGACACGGGCATCCGCGCCAAGCACCCGCTGGTGCCGGGCTGGTACCTGCCCGTCTATGTCGCCAACTTCATCCTGATGGATTATGGCACCGGCGCCGTCTTCGGCTGCCCGGCGCATGATCAGCGCGATCTCGACTTCGCCCGCAAATACGACCTGCCGGTCAAGGCCGTCGTCCTGCCCGAAGACGCCGATGCGCTCACCTTCGAGGTCGGCGACGTCGCCTATACCGATGACGGCACGCTGTTCCGTTCCGACTTCATGAACGGCATGACCATTCCCGAGGCGAAGGAAGCCGTGGCGCAGCGCCTGGAGAGCCAAGTGCTCGGCAACGCGCCGCAGGCCAAGCGCCAGGTCAATTTCCGCCTGCGCGACTGGGGCATTTCGCGCCAGCGCTATTGGGGCTGCCCGATCCCGATCATCCATTGCCCGAGCTGCGGCCCGGTCGCCGTGCCAAAGGCGGATCTGCCGGTCAAGCTGCCGGACGACGTCACCTTCGACCAGCCCGGCAATCCGCTCGATCGCCATCCGACCTGGAAGCACGTCACCTGCCCGCAATGCGGCGGGGCGGCGACGCGCGAGACGGACACGATGGATACGTTCGTCGATTCGTCCTGGTATTTCGCCCGCTTCGCCAGCGCACCCGGCGAGGCGCCGCTTTCCAAGGAAGCGGCCGATCACTGGCTGCCGGTCGACCAGTATATTGGCGGCATCGAGCACGCGATCCTGCACCTGCTCTATTCGCGCTTCTTTACCCGCGCCCTGGAGCACACCGGTCGCGTCTCGGTGAAGGAGCCCTTCGCGGGCCTGTTCACCCAGGGCATGATCGTGCACGAGACCTACAAGGACCAGAACGGCAAGTGGCTGTTCCCGGAAGAGGTCGAGAAGCGCGCCGACGGCACGTCCGTCAAGGTCGGCACCGATGAGCCCGTGACGGTCGGCCCGCCGGAGAAGATGTCGAAGTCGAAGAAGAACGTGGTGCCGCCGGAGATCGTCGCCGACACCTATGGCGTCGATTGCGCCCGCTGGTTCATGCTCTCCGACACCCCGCCCGAGCGCGACAGCGAATGGACGGAAGCCGGCATCGAGGGCGCCTGGCGCTTCACCCAGCGCCTCTGGCGCCTGGTCGGCGAGGCGGTCGAGCTTTCGGCAGGCGACGTCGCCAGGCCGGACGCTTTCGGCCCCGAGGCCGATGCGCTGCGCCGCGCCACGCACAAGCTCGCCGCCCATGTCGAGGAAGACATCGACCGGCTGCGCTTCAACGTCGCCGTCGCCCGCATCCACGGCTTTGCCAACGTCTTCGCCGAAGCGATCGGCACGGCGCGCAATGGGGTTGAACGCGGTAGCGGCAAGCCGGCGGCGGATCTCGCCTTCGCACTGCGCGAAGCGGCCGAATTCCTGGTCGCCGCCATCGGCCCGATGATCCCGCATCTAGCCGAGGAACTCTGGGTCGTGCTCGGCCGCGAAGGCCTTGCCGCCGAGGCCGCCTGGCCGACCGTTGATCCGGCGCTGCTGGTCGAGGATCAGCTCGTCCTGCCGATTCAGATCAACGGCAAGAAGCGCGCCGAATTGACAATCTCGGCGACGGCGTCGGAAACTGAGATCGAAGCGGCTGCGCTGGCGCTCGACGGCGTCATCAAGGCGCTCGAAGGCCGCGCACCCCGCAAGATCGTCATCGTGCCGAAGAGGATCGTCAATGTCGTCGTCTGATCGCGGACTGGATTTGGCGCGCGCCTCGGCGGGTGCCGGGCGCCTGTCGCGGCTGGTGCGGGGCGGCCTGGTCGCCCTGACGCTCGGCGTACTGGCTTCCGCCTGCACCGTGCAGCCGGTCTACATGACCATCGCCAACGGCCCCAATGTCGCGGCCGACCTCTCCGCCGTCCAGGTCGAGGACGTCAGCGACCGCGTCGGCCAGGAAGTCCGCAACAATCTGATCTTCGGCTTCACCGGCGGCGGCAACCCGGCGCCGCCGCGCTACGAGCTGTCGCTGCGGGTCACCTCCGCCGATGCGCGCCTCGGCTTCGAGCGCGACGAGACGGCGCCGGCCTATTCGGTCACCGTCACTGTCGCCTACGAACTCAAGGAAATCGCGACCGGCAAGGTCATCCTGCGCTCGCTCAACCGCGGCGTCGCCTCCTATGACCGCTCGAACCAGGCCTTCGCCAACCAGCGGGCCAAGATCGACGCCGAGAACCGCGCCGCGCAATCGGTCGCCGACGACATCCAGCTCCGCCTCGCCGCAGCCCTCGCCAGCGGCAAGGCGAGCTGAGGCCAAGGTCTAGCGCGCGCTCCGGCTTCCCGGGATAAAGCTGCACGGTGGCCTACAGCGGCCGTGCAGCCGCCCATCCTCAACATCCTGAGGGGGCTTTCGCAGAAAGCCGTCTCGAAGGACGCAGAGCCTTGGGGCCACTCTCCTCGCAGACCTTCCGGCCTTCGGTTTTCGAAACCGCGTTTGGGGCTTGCCTCGGCAAGGTGAGGGCGGCGTTAGCCGGGAGCGCGGCTTTGGCCACTCGCGTTCAGCCCATCGCCGCACGAGGCCTTTGCGCCACGACGCAAGCTGCCTAGACTTCATAGTCCCTAGAGGGCAATCCACCCGGACGGCAACACCATGGTCCAGATCAAGCCCCAGGACGCCGACCGCTTCCTCAGCAAGCCGGATCCGGGCATCCGCGTCGTCCTGCTGCATGGCAGCGACACCGGCCTCATCTCCGAGCGCGCCAGCGCCTTCGCCAAGACGATCCTGGGCAAGAGCGACGATCCCTTCGCTCTGGTCCGGCTCGATTCGGCCGAGATCGCCTCCGACACCGGCCGCCTGGCCGACGAGGCCAACACCATCGCGCTGTTCGGCGGCACCCGCGCCATCTGGGTCAAGGTCGCCGGCAACCGGCCGATCCAGGCCGCCGTCGAGGCCGTGCTTGCCAACCCGCCGCAGGATGCCTGGATCATCCTGGAGGCGGGCGACATCAAGAAGGGCGTGGGGCTGCGCAAGCTCTGCGAGAATGCGCGCGGCGCGGCGGCGCTCGCCTGCTATGCCGACAATGACGCGGCGCTCGACCGCATGATCGATTCCGAGCTGCAATCGACCGGCCTCAAGATGGATCCGGATGCCCGCACCCTGCTGCGCGGCCTGCTCGGCGCCGACCGGCTCGCCAGCCGCTCCGAGGTGGCCAAGCTCTGCCTTTATGCGCTGGGAGAGGCCTCGATCGACGTCGAGGCGGTGCGCGCCGTCGTGGGCGATGCCGGCGCCTCGGCCACCGACGAGGCGGTCGATGCCGCGGCGCTGGGCGACGCCAACGGGCTCGACAAGGCGTTCCGGCGCATCCTGGGTTCGGGCACTGCGGCCTTCGTCGTCGCCAATGCGGCGCTGCGCCATTTCCAGCTGCTGCACCGGATCAAGACGGCGATCGAGGACGGCGTCCCGGCCTCGACCGCGATCGAGCGCAATGCCGGCGGCATCTTCTTCCAGCGCAAGGGCAAGCTGGAACAGCAGCTCCGCATCTGGCCGGCCGACCGGCTGATGGCGGCGCTTGACCGGCTCGATCGGGCGACTTTCGATAGCCGGCTCAAGGCAAACATAGCCGACGAAGTCATCGGCCAGGCCTTGCTTTCCGTCGCGATGATGGCCCGCGTGAGGCGATAATGCTACGCTGGCTAATCGAATCGGACGGGCTGGAGCAGGCCTACTCGCGCTTCAACAGCCGGCAGATTTCATCGAGCTGTTCGAGCGACTTGTAGCGGATCTTCAGCTCGCCGCTGCCATTCGACTTGTGGTCGATCGTCACCATCAGGCCGAGGCTGTCGCCGAGCAGCTTTTCCAGCGCCCGCGTATCGGCATCCTTCTCGGCCTTGCTGGCGGCGCGCTGGGCGCCACCCTTCTTCGGCTCGTTCTGCGTCAGCGCCTCGGCGTCGCGGACCGTCAGGCCCATATCGACGATGCGCTGCGCCACCGCTTCCGGATTGTCGACGGTCACGAGCGCGCGGGCATGGCCAGCGGTCAGCTTGCCGTCGCGCAGATAGGTCTGCACCGCCGGCGGCAGCTTCAGCAGTCGCAGTGTGTTGGCGACATGTGGCCGGCTCTTGCCGATGACGTCGGCGAGCGCCGTCTGGCTATAATCGAATTCGTCGATCAGCTGCTGGTAGCCCAGCGCTTCCTCGAGCGCATTGAGATCGGCGCGCTGGACGTTCTCGATGATGGCAAGCTCGAGCGCTTCCTTGTCATTGACGTCGTGGATGATGATCGGCACGTCGTGCAGCGCCGCCCGCTGCGCCGCCCGCCAGCGCCGTTCGCCGGCGATGATCTCGTAAGCGTCGGCCGGGCCACCCGGAACCGGGCGGACGAGGATCGGCTGCATGATCCCCTTCTCGCGCACGGAGGCGGTGAGATCCGCCAGGTCGTCTTCCTCGAACGCCTTGCGCGGGTTGCGCGGATTGGGCCGCAGGAATTCGATCGGCACCCGGCGCGAATTGCGCGAGCGGTCGGTGACAACGCTTTCCTGGCCGACATCGCCGATGAGAGCGGCCAGTCCACGGCCCAGCCTGCGGCGCGATCCGTCTTCCATGCTCATAGCGTCCACTCCTGCAAATCCAATAACCGCCGCGGCGCCAAAATCAGGCTGCGCGCAGGCGCTTCTCACGTTGAATGATTTCCGAGGCGAGCCGGAGATAGGCCTGGCTGCCGGTGCTCTTGAAATCGTAGAGCAGCACGGGCTTGCCATGCGACGGTGCTTCCGAGATGCGCACATTGCGCGGGATTACCGTGTCATAGACGGCATCGCCCATATGCGCGCGCACATCGGCCACCACCTGGCTGGCCAGATTGTTGCGGCTGTCGAACATGGTCAGCACGATGCCATGAATCGACAGTTCCGGGTTCAGCGCGTGCTTGACCTGGTCTACCGTCTGCAGCAGCTGGCTTAGACCCTCCAGCGCGAAGAACTCGCACTGCAGCGGCACCAGAATCGAATGTGCCGCTGACAGTGCATTGATGGTCAGCAGATTGAGCGAGGGCGGACAGTCGACCAGGACATAGGTGTAGTTTCGGACTCGAATCGATTCCGGCCGCTGCATGTGGCTAGCGATTGCCCGGCGCAACTTGAACGCCCGATCGGACCGGCCTGCGATTTCGAGCTCGACGCCGAGCAGATCCATCGTCGAGGGCGCCACTGACAAACGCGGCACCGCCGTCTCCATGACGATCTCGGCCAGCGAGGATTCGCCGACCAGCACGTCATAGGTCGAGCGCAACCGGCTCTTGCGGTCGATGCCCAGACCGGTTGAGGCGTTACCCTGCGGATCCAGGTCGACAATCAGCACTTCCTCCCCGATCGCGGCCAGCGCCGTGCCGAGGTTGATCGCCGTCGTCGTCTTGCCGACGCCACCCTTCTGGTTGGCCAGCGCAATGACGCGCGGCAAGGGTGGCAGCAGCGACGGCGGCGAAAACGTGTCGGCGTGGGACATGGACAGCCTCTTCGATGGAGCGCGCGATCAGACGGTCCGGCGCTCTGCCCGACAAATCTCGACGATCGAACTGCGATCATCGATCATGCTCTTGTGTCTTATCAGATCGAGGGACCAAGATTTAGAGGCTTCGGCCAGTTCCCCCTCGAAATCTTCACCTTTATGAAAGGTTCCTGTGGCACCGGCGGCCAGAACCGGCGCCGACAGATCGAGCAGCGCCGTCAACGAGGCGAGCGCGCGGGCGCTGATGCGCTCGACAGGCTCGTGCCATTGTTTCAGAACCGATTCGATCCGCCCTTCATGCACCACAGCCTTGGCGCCGGTCTCGCGAATCACCGTGCGGAGGAAGGCGCATTTGCGCTGATTCGCCTCGACGCAGTGGACCACGGCGCCCTCCTGATCAGCCAACAGGATGCCGGTGATCAGGCCCGGCAGGCCCGCGCCGCTGCCCAGATCCAGCCACTTGCGCGTATCGGGAAACATCGCCACCAACTGCGCGCAATCCGCGACATGCCGGGTCCAGATCTGGCCCAGTGTATTCGGCGAGACGAGATTCTGGGCGGGCTGCCATTTGCGCAGCAGCGTCACATAGCGCTCCAGCCGTTCCCGTGTTTCACGTGAAACGGGGAGAATGGCCTCGACGGCCGCGATCGTATCGGTCATGCAACGGTCCGGATGGCTTGAGGGCGACGACGCGCCGTGGTCAGAAGCAGCGCCAAGGCGGCAGGCGTCATGCCTTCGATACGCCCGGCCTGGCCAAGCGTGGCCGGGCGTACCAGGATCAAGCGCTGGCGCAATTCGTTCGAAAGCCCGTCAATGCTGGCGTAGTCGATATCGTCGAGCGCTACCGCCTCGTCGCGCTTGACGGATTCGATATCGTTTTGCTGCCGATTCAAATAGACGGCATATTTCGCGTCTGCCTCGATCTGGTCGAGGATGGCCGGCGCAAAGCTGCCGAGTTCCGGCCAGACCTGGACAAGCCGCGCCGCGTCAATATCCGGATAGGCCAGCAGCTCGAAGGCCGAGCGACGCACGCCGTCCTGATTGACCCCTAGCCCGACTTTCACCGCCTCATTTGGCGTCAGCTTGCGCTCGGCAAAAGCCTCACGTGCTTCGGACAGCTGTCCGAGCTTGGCCGTGAACGCCGCCTCACGCCGTGCGCCAACGGCGCCGAGCGCGAGGCCGAACGGCGTCAGGCGCTGATCGGCATTGTCGGCCCGCAGCGACAGCCGGTATTCGGCGCGCGAGGTGAACATGCGATAGGGTTCGGTGACGCCGCGCGTGATCAGATCGTCGATCATCACGCCGATATAGCTGTCAGAACGGCTGAAGCCGACGCCATCCTGGCCGCCGGCGCGGCGCGCCGCGTTCAGACCGGCGACGACACCCTGCGCTGCGGCCTCTTCATAGCCAGTGGTCCCGTTGATCTGGCCAGCCAGGAACAGGCCCTCGACCTTCTTGGTCTCGAGCGACGCGGTCAGCTCGCGCGGATCGACATGATCATATTCGATCGCATAGCCAGGACGCAGGATGACGGCATTTTCCAGACCGGGAATGGTGGCGATGAGAGCCTTCTGCACATCCTCGGGAAGCGAGGTGGAAATGCCATTTGGATAGATCGTCGGATCGTCGAGGCCTTCCGGCTCCAGAAAGATCTGGTGCGATTCGCGATCGGCAAAGCGGACGATCTTGTCCTCGATGCTCGGGCAGTAACGCGGACCGCGGCTTTCGATCTGGCCGGAATACATGGGCGAGCGATGCAGATTGGCGCGGATCACCTCGCGCGTCGCCTCGGTCGTCCGGGTGATGAAGCAATCGACCTGCTGCCGCTCGATCTTCGCCGTCAGCGTCGAGAACGGCTCGGGCTGGTCGTCGCCCGGCTGCCGCTCGAGGATAGAGAAGTTGATGGTGCGGCCATCCAGTCGCGCCGGCGTGCCGGTCTTCAACCGCGCCAGGCTGAAGGCGTGCCGCTCAAGCGCGGCGGAAAGCCCCATCGCCGGCTTTTCGCCAACCCGACCGGCCGGGATCTTGATCTCGCCAATATGAATCAGGCCGCGCAGGAAGGTGCCGGTGGTGATGACCACAGCGCCGCAGGGGATGCGGCGGCCATCGGCCAACACCACGCCGGCAATGCGGCCATCGATCACGGTCAGGTCGTCCGCCTCGCCTTCGACAACGGTAAGACCCGGCGTCGACGCGATCTCGGCCTGCATGGCTTCGCGATAGAGCTTGCGATCCGCTTGGGCGCGGGGCCCGCGCACCGCCGGACCCTTGCGCCGATTGAGCATGCGGAACTGGATGCCGCCGGCGTCGGCGACCCGGCCCATCAGCCCATCCAGCGCATCGACCTCGCGGACGAGATGACCCTTGCCGAGCCCGCCAATGGCCGGGTTGCAGGACATGACGCCGATGGTGTCGCGCGAATGGGTCACGAGGGCCGTGCGCGCGCCCAGCCGCGCCGAGGCGGCGGCCGCTTCGGTTCCCGCGTGTCCGCCGCCAATCACGACGACGTCAAAGCTCGCATCTGCTGCGGTGGTCATGCTTCCGATCCTGTTGATCGGGTCTTCGTAATCGCTCGCCGGAACCACGTCAAAGGCGAAAACTGTTTCACGTGGAACACGCCCCCGAAACGATCCTATTTACCGATGCAGAACTCAGCGAATATCACATCCAGCAGGTCCTCGACATCGACCTTGCCGGTGACACGCCCGAGCGCATCGGCCGCACTACGCAGCAGCTCCGCCTTGACCTCGACCGCCCGGTTGCCCTCCCGTGCCAGCTCCTGCAGGAAGCCTAGGGACTTAGCGATCCCCTCGCGTTGGCGCGAGCGGGTGATCAACGCCGTCGGCATCGGCCGGGCCAGATCGAGCGCCTCGCCAATCGCGCGGACAAGCGTATCCAATCCCAAGCCATCGCGCGCGGAAACGCGGATATCGGCTTCGCCCGAGACTCGTTTCGAGTCCGAATCGAGAAGGTCGATCTTGGTCCGGACCCGCAAAGAGGCAGCGCCCTCGGGAATCGTTTCGGTCCAGGAGTCGTTGTCGGAAAGCGCCAGGACCAGATCGGCCGTTCCCGCCCGACGCCGGGCCCGGGCAATGCCTTCACGCTCGACGACGCTTTCGGTCTCCCGCAATCCCGCGGTATCGACCAGCGTCACGGCATGCCCGGCGATATCCAGCGAGACCTCGATCAGGTCGCGCGTGGTGCCGGGCTCGGGCGTAACGATCGCCGCCTCGCGCCGGACGAGCGCATTCATCAAGCTTGACTTGCCGGCATTGGGCGGTCCGAGCAGCACGACCTCGAAGCCATCGCGCACGCGCTCGCCAAAATGCTGATCATCCAGATGGGCCGCCATTTCTCGGGCCACGCCGGCGGCTTCGCTCCAGGCAGGCGCCATTACATCGTCGGGCACGTCTTCCTCGTCGACAAAATCAAGCCCCGCTTCGATCAGCGCGCGGGCGCGGATCAACCGGTGGCGCCAATCCTCATAGAGCTTGCGTAGCCCACCTTCAGCCTGGCGAATGGCGAGACGACGCTGCATCTCGGTCTCGGCCGCGACCAGATCGGCCAATCCCTCGATCTCGGTCAGATCGGCGCGGCCATTCTCGAAGGCGCGACGGGTGAATTCCCCGGCCTCGGCATGACGGTAGCCCGGCAGGGACGCCAGCGCCTTCAGCACGCTGGCGATCACCGCGCGGCCGCCATGCACCTGCAGCTCCGCCACATCCTCGCCGGTAAAGCTCGCCGGCCCGGCGAAGAACAGAACGAGTCCGCGATCGAGGATTTCCGCCGTTTCCGGGGCGCGCAGCGTGCGCAAAGTCGCCATGCGCGGCGTCGGCACTTCGCCGATCAACGTTTCGAGTCCGAATCGAACACCTTTGCCGGACAGCCGGATCACGGCCACCCCCGAAGGGGCCGCCCCGCTGGACAGGGCGAAGATCGTGTCGTCGCGTTCGGAGCTCATTGCCAATCCAATCCGTTGCCCTAGGCGCGCTGCGTGCGCCGCCCTACCCTAGAAGCCCCGAAGCCTGGAAAGCCAGAGAGCCTCATGACCGAAAACCTGCTGCGCTTCGAGACCAGCCCCTATCTGCTGCAGCATCAGGACAATCCCGTGCACTGGCGCGGCTGGAACGCGGCCGCCTTGCAGGAAGCACGCGACCGCGATGTGCCGATCCTGCTGTCGATCGGCTATGCCGCCTGCCACTGGTGCCATGTCATGGCGCATGAATCGTTCGAGGATCCGGCGACGGCCGCGGTGATGAACCGTCTGTTCGTCAACATCAAGGTGGATCGCGAGGAGCGGCCGGATATCGACCAGATCTACATGGCGGCGCTGCATGCGCTGGGCGACCAGGGCGGCTGGCCGCTGACCATGTTCCTGACGCCGGACGGCAAGCCTATCTGGGGTGGCACCTACTTCCCGAAGACATCGCGCTATGGCCGCCCCGGCTTTACCGACGTGCTGACGCAGATCTCGGCCTTCTATGCCGACGACCGCGACGAGATCCTGGCCCAGGCCGACCGCATCGCCGCCCATCTGCAGCCGCGCCGGGAAAGCGCAGGGCCCGCGCTCGATCGGACATTGCTCGACGAGGCGGCGCGATCGATCCTGTCGATCATGGATCTGGAGCGCGGCGGCACGAAGGGCGCGCCGAAATTTCCCAACACCGCCGCTCTCGATTACCTGGCCCGCAGCGCGCATCGCACCGGCAATGGCAATTTCGCCCGCGCGGTCGACGCTGCCCTCCTCGGCATGAGCAATGGCGGCATTTTCGATCATGTCGGCGGCGGCTTCGCCCGCTACAGCACGGATGCCGACTGGCTGGTGCCGCATTTCGAGAAGATGCTTTCCGACAATGGCCTGCTGATCGAGCAGTTGAGCCTGCTCTTCGGCATTAGCGGCGCCGGCGCGATCTATCGCAGCCGGGTCGAGACGACGATCGGCTGGCTGCAGCGCGAGATGCAGACCACCGGCGGCGCGTTCTCGGCGAGCCTCGATGCCGACAGCGAGGGCCATGAAGGCCGGTTCTATGTCTGGAGCCGCAGCGAACTGGGCGAATTGCTGGGTCCGGAAGACGCCGCCTTCGTTGCTGACCACTATGACATCCGGCCGGAAGGCAATTGGGAAGGCGTTTCGATCCCGAATCGATTGCGCAGCCCCGAGCCGCTGGATGCCGCGCAGCAAGCGCGGGTGGACGAGCTACTCGGCCGCATGTTGGAACGGCGCGCAATCCGGGTCCGGCCGGGCCTCGACGACAAGATCCTGGTCGACTGGAACGGCTACGCCATAGCGGGCCTCGCCACGGCCGGCATGCTGATGCACCGGCCCGACTGGATCGATCTCGCGGCGCAGGCTTTTCGTTTCATAGCGGAATCGGTTTCGCGCGAGGGCCGGCTCGGCCATGCGGCGCGGCACGGGCAGATGGTTTTCCCCGGCTTCTCGTCCGACCTCGCCGCCATGGCCAAGGCCGCGATCGCGCTGCATCAGGCGACGCAGGATCCCGCCTGGCTCGACCCGGCGATCCGCTTCCTTGATCAGTTGGAGGCGCATCATGGCGACGGCGAGGGCGGCTATTTCTTCACAGCCGACGACGCCGAGGCGCTGATCCTGCGCAAGGCCGAGCGGATCGACGACGCAGCCCCCAATCCGCATGGCCTCGCCGTCGACAGCCTGGTACGGCTCTGGGCGCTGACCGGCGAGGATCGCTACCGCGACCGTGCCGACGCGGTTCTCGAGGCTGCTTCGCCCTTCATCAATCGCAACGTATTCGGAACGGCGAGCCTGCTCTCTGGCCTCGACCTTCGTCTCGCGGTGCGGACCATCGTGATCTTGACCTCGCCCAATGACGACGGCACAAGTCTCCGGCAAGCCGTGCTCGACCACTGGCGGCCGACCTTCGTGCTCGACGTCCGGCCCGAAGATCGCGCCCTGCCGGCGAGCCACCCGGCGCATGGCAAGACGGCGGCGGGCGGGAGGGCGACCGCCTATGTCTGTCGCGAAGGGAGCTGCTCGCTCCCGATCACCGAACCGGAGGCGCTGATCGCCCTACTCGGAGCGGATGGCTAACGGATGGTTACCGCGGGGCTAACAGCGCAAACGAAAATGGCCGGGCAAAGGCCCGGCCATTCTTGTGTCGAAGGCGCGCTCCGAAGAACCGCGAACCGATCGATCAGGTGTTCATCTGATCGAAGAAATCGGAGTTGTGTTTCGTCTGCTTGAGCTTGTCGAGCAGGAACTCGATCGCGTCGACCGTGCCCATCGGCATGAGGATGCGGCGCAGCACATACATCTTCTTGAGCACGTCCGGCGGAACCAGAAGTTCTTCCTTGCGCGTGCCCGACCGGGTGATGTCGATCGCCGGGAAGGTGCGCTTGTCGGCCACCTTGCGGTCCAGGATGATTTCCGAGTTACCGGTGCCCTTGAACTCTTCGAAGATGACTTCGTCCATGCGGCTGCCGGTATCGATCAGCGCCGTCGCGATGATGGTCAGCGAGCCGCCTTCCTCGATGTTGCGGGCCGCGCCGAAGAAGCGCTTCGGCCGCTGCAGCGCGTTGGCGTCGACACCACCGGTCAAGACCTTGCCGGAGGACGGCACGACGGTGTTGTAGGCGCGGCCGAGGCGCGTGATCGAATCCAGCAGAATGACGACGTCACGGCCATGTTCGACCAGGCGCTTGGCCTTCTCGATCACCATTTCGGCGACGGCGACGTGGCGGGTGGCCGGCTCGTCGAAGGTCGAGGAGATGACTTCGCCCTTCACCGAACGCTGCATGTCCGTCACTTCTTCCGGACGCTCATCGATCAGCAGGACGATAAGATAGCACTCGGGATGATTTTCGGCGATCGAATGGGCGATGTTCTGCAGGAACACCGTCTTACCCGTGCGCGGCGGCGCAGTGACGAGCGCGCGCTGGCCCTTGCCGAGCGGCGCGACCAGATCGATGATCCGGGGCGTCATGTCCTTGCCGTGCTGAACCTCGAGCTCCATCTTGAAGCGCTCGTTCGGGTAGAGCGGCGTCAGATTGTCGAAGTGAACCTTGTGGCGCGCCTTGTCGGGATCCTCGAAATTGATCGTCGAGACCTTGAGCAGGGCGAAATAGCGCTCGCCATCCTTGGGACTGCGGATATAGCCCTCGACCGTATCGCCGGTCCGCAGCGAAAAGCGGCGGATCTGCGAGGGAGAGACATAGATATCGTCGGGTCCGGCGAGATAATTGGCGTCGGGCGAGCGCAGGAAGCCGAAGCCGTCCTGCAGCACTTCGACAACGCCTTGCCCGACGATCTCGACGTCGTTGTCGGCCAGCTGCTTGAGGATCGCGAACATCAGCTCCTGCTTGCGCAGGGTGCTCGCATTCTCGACCTCAAGTTCCTCGGCGAAGGCCAGCAGCTCCGTCGGGGACTTCGCCTTGAGGTCCTGTAGTTTCATTTCACGCATGGGTTTTGTGAATCTCGTTGGGATTCAGGAAAGGATGGATCGAAGGGTATCGAAAAAGGGGATTGGCAGAACTTCAGCCTGGCGGGAGCTATGCCCGCCGGCGCGATGCTTCGGTCGTCCCTGGCAGGTCAACCGGCATCCGTCTGCTTCGACAAGATGGCGCACCATAATCGCTCGCCGGTTCCACGGCAAGCGGCAGAAACGTCGCAATTTCGCAGAAATCTAGAACGGCTTGACCACGACCAGGATGACGATCAGCACCATCAGCACCGTCGGAATCTCATTGGCGAGGCGATAGGCCCGCTCCGAACGGGTGTTCCGATCGGCGGCGAAGGCCTTGCGGCACGACGCAAGCCACATGTGGAAAGCCGACATGACGATGACAAGCACGAACTTCGCCATGAACCAGGGCTGCTGTTCCCAGCCGCCGAGCCGCACGATGGTGAGGCCCGTGATCCAGGTCAGGATCATCGCCGGATTCATGATCAGCCGCAGCAGCTTGGCTTCCATCACCTTGAACGTCTCGGACTTGTCGGAGCCGACCGCCGCGCCGGTGTGATAGACGAAAAGGCGCGGCAGATAGAAGATCCCCGCCATCCATGCAATCACCGAGATGACGTGCAGAGCCTTGATCCAGTCGTAATAGGCCATGTGCTTCCCCTGCCCTAGCGTCGCACGCGTTCAACGAGACGCTCGACATGCTCGATCGGCGTTTGTGGCACGATTCCGTGACCCAGATTGAAAATCAGTCGTCCGCCGCGCATCGCCTCGAGAATTTCATCGACGGCATCATCGAGCTGGGTTCCGCCGGCGACCAGGACCATCGGATCCAGATTGCCCTGGATGGCCGCGCGATCGGCGATTTCCTGCCGGACGGTTGCCAGAGGCACGGTCCAGTCGACTCCGACCGCGTTGACCCCCGTGGTTTCGACGAACGAGACGAGGCCGCGATCCGCGCCCTTGGGAAAACCGATGAAGCGCGCATCCGGGATTTCGGCGCGAACGCCGGCGACGATCCGGGCGATGGGTCCGGCCGACCAGCGCTCGAAGCCGGCCGGCGAAAGCACACGCGACCAGCTGTCGAAAATCTGCACCGCATCGGCGCCGGCGCGAAGCTGCGCCACCAGATAGACGATCGACGCCTGCACCAGCTTGTCGATCAGGCGATCCAGCGCCTGCGGGTCGCGTGCCGCCAGAAGACGAGAGGGCGCCTGATCCGGAGTCCCCTTGCCGGCAATCATATAGGTCGCAACCGTCCAGGGAGCCCCGCAGAAGCCGATCAGGGCCTTGTCGGGAGCGAGCTCACGGCGAACCGCGCTGACCGTCTCCAGCACAGGCGCCAATCGTTCGAGGACAGCGTTCGTCGTCAGCTGCTCGATATCCGCGACATCGATGGGATCCAGGCGCGGGCCCTCGCCTTCGACGAAGCGAACGTCTCGGCCGAGCGCATGCGGGATCACGAGAATGTCGGAGAACAGGATCGCCGCATCGAAGCCAAAGCGACGGATCGGCTGCAGCGTGACTTCCGTGGCCAGTTCCGGCGTGTAGCAGAGATCGAGGAAGGATCCGGCCTTGGTCCGCAGTGCGCGATATTCCGGCAGATAGCGTCCCGCTTGCCGCATCAGCCACATGGGCGGCTGGGCCATGGCTTCACCATCCAGCACGTGCAGCAAGCGCGCCTTCGTCATCAATCCCGTCGAACTGTTCTGCACCACCATCACCAAAGAAAGAGATCTATCTGTAGTTTCTTCTTCTTTTAGACGGTGGATTACCGTCATTCAGCGCTGTCCACAATGCGACCGAGACGCCGGCTGCAAACAGGTCCGATTCCAGCCGGCTGTGAATCCATTTGGGGAGCAAGCGCGATTGTTTCGCACTATCTCCTTGAGTCATTTTCGATTTTTTCGATGCCTACAATTTTCGCTATCTGGATTCGGCTGTTCATATGTCGTTAAGGTATTGGTTAATAACTTCTTAACGCGCAATTCCCTCGACAGCCCTGAATCTTTGTCCCCAGGCCCAGCCGCTGTTGATGATTTTCCGGCCATCGGGGACAAGACGGGCGTGCGAGACCGGACCGGGAGTTTATCCCCGTTCTGTCCACAGCCCTGGGGATGACAGTGTGAAGAACGAGGCCCGACACCTGCACCTTCATCTGATTTCAGATGCCACGGGCGAGACGTTGCTGACGGTCGGTAGGGCTGCTTCGGCCCAGTATCCCGGCGTGGAAGTGATTGAGCACATGCATTCCATGGTTCGCGCGCCGAAACAGATCGAAAGGCTGGTTGCTGAAATCGGTCAGGAACCCGGCATCGTTCTGTTCACGCTGGTGGACCGATCGATGGCGACCATGCTGGAGCAGGGCTGCCGCGACATCGGCGTGCCGTGCTTCTCCGTGCTCGATCCCGTGCTTCAGGTATTCCAGTCCTATCTCGGCGCCCCCAGCCAGGGCCGGGTCGGTGCGCAGCACTCGCTGGATGGCGATTATTTCCGCCGCATCGAGGCCCTCACCTTCACCATGATGCATGATGACGGCCAGTTGCCGGAGGATCTCGACCTCGCCGAGATCGTCATCATCGGCGTCAGCCGCACCTCGAAGACGCCGACAAGCATCTACCTGGCCAATCGCGGCGTGCGCACCGCCAACATTCCGATCGTTCCGGGCATCGGCCTGCCCGTCGAGCTGGAATCAGCTACCCGACCGCTGATCGTCGCCCTGGTGGCGACGCCGGACCGCATCGTGCAAATGCGCGAGAACCGCGTGCTTTCCAATTCGAGCTTTGGCGAGGACGATCCCTATGTCGACCGCGCCGCCGTTGCCAACGAGATCGCCGCGACGCGCAAGATCTGCGCCCGCAATGGCTGGCCGGTTATCGACGTGACGCGCCGGTCGATCGAGGAAACCGCCGCCGCCATTCTCGCTCTTCGCAGCAAGCAGGGTACTACCGGCAAGCTTGGCAAGGATGTCGCGGGCCGGGACGAGCCTGCGCGATGAAGCTGATCCTCGCTTCGACCAGCGCGACCCGCATCGCGCTGCTCCGCAATGCCGGTATCCCCTTCGATGCCGTTTCACCGGGCATCGATGAACGCGCGCTGGAGGCGCCGTTGCTGGCAGCCGGCGCATCGCCGACAGAGATCGCGCTGGCGCTGGCGCGCGCCAAGGCTTTGGCGATCGATGGCCCCGGCGCGCTCGTGCTGGGCGGTGACCAGGTTCTCGATCTCGATGGCGAGCGTTTCGTAAAGCCGGCCGATCGCGCCGACGCGGCGCGCCAGATCGCCAGGCTTGCCGGCAAGACGCACCGGTTGCGCACAGCCGTCGTTCTGGCTGCGGACGGCGAGATCATCTGGGAACTCGTCACCACGGCCAGCCTCACGATGCGGCCGCTCGATGAGGGGCAAATTGAGCGTTATCTCGACGCGGCCGGAGATTCGGCTCTGTGGTCCGTCGGCGCATATCTGCTCGAGGGTGTCGGAATCCAGTTGTTCTCCGCCATCGAGGGCGATTATTTCAGCATTCTCGGCCTGCCGCTGCTGCCGCTTCTCGAAATCCTGCGCCAGCGCGGCGTCCTTCCGTCCTGACGAGGCGCCATGACCCCTTCTTCGCTCCAGGCTTCTGCCGTGCCGACCGCCTGCGTCATCGGCTGGCCGGTCAAGCATTCGCGTTCGCCGATCATCCACCGCCATTGGCTCGCGGAGCTTGGCCTGACGGGCGATTATGTGCGCCATCCGGTCGAGCCGGAGCATGCCGCGGATTTCTTCGCGAATTTCGCCGGTGGTCCGTTCATCGGCTGCAACGTCACCGTCCCGCACAAGGAAGTGGCTTTCGCCTCGGTCGCGCATGCCGATGCCGTCGCCACTGCGTTGGGCGCGGTCAACACGGTGTGGCTCGAAGACGGCCGATTGATGGGCTCCAACACCGACGCCGAGGGCTTCATTGCCAATCTCGATCAGCTGGCGCCGGGCTTCGATGCCAATCCGGGCGCGGCGATCGTGCTGGGCGCGGGCGGTGCCGCCAGGGCCGTGATCTGGGCGCTGCAGGCGCGCGGCTTTGCGCCGATCCATGTCGTCAACCGCACTCGCGACCGCGCCGAGGCGATGGCCGAGCGTTTCGGCCCGGATATCCGGCCGGCCGACTGGGACGACCTCCCTGCCCTGCTGCCGCAAGCCGGATTGCTGGTGAACACCACCTCGCTCGGCATGGAAGGCCAGCCGCCGCTGAACATCGACCTCGCAGCCGCGCGCGATGACCTGCTCGTGACCGATATCGTCTACATCCCGCTCGAAACGCCGCTGCTGAAGGCGGCGCGGTCGCGCGGGCTCCAGACGGTCGACGGTCTCGGCATGCTGCTGCACCAGGCGGTTCCGGGCTTTGAACGCTGGTTCGGCCGCCGGCCGGTCGTCACGCCCGAGCTGCGCCGCCTGATCCTGGCCGATATGGGCATCGTCGAAGCGGGTGCGGCAGCGTGATTGTCATCGGCGTCACTGGATCGATCGGCATGGGCAAGTCGACCACGGCCCGGCTGTTCGCCGCGCATGGCGCGGTGCTGCATGACGCCGACGCCGTCGTGCATGCGCTCTATCGTGGCGCCGCCGTGCCGCGGGTCGCCGAACGGTTTCCCGATGCGATCCTGGACGACACGGTCGACCGCGGCAGGCTGTCGAACCTGCTTGCCGCCGATCCGAACGGCCTGGCGGCGCTGGAGGCGATCGTGCATCCGATGGTGCAGGCCGTCGAAGCGGAGCGGATGGAAGCGGCGCGTCGCGAGGGTCGAGCGATGTTCGTCGTCGACGTGCCGCTGCTGCTCGAAACCGGGGCCGAACGGCGCGTCGACGTGGTCGTCGTCGCCAGCGCCCCGGCCGAGATCCAGGCGGCGCGGGTGCTGGAGCGTCCCGGCATGACGCCGGCGCGGCTCGAGGCGATCCTTGCGCGGCAGATGCCGGATGCGGAAAAGCGGCGGCGCGCGCATTTCATCGTCGATACCGGCGGCAGCAAGGAAGCGGCGGCGCATGCCGTGGCCGACATCGTGCGGGCGCTGGCGGCGAAGGCCGCGACCTGACGTCTCCGGTCGCGAAATTCTTGCGCCGCCAGCCTGCACCGCGATAAAAGCGGAACGAACGGGAGCAGATCTTTGCGCGAAATCGTCTTCGATACGGAAACGACCGGACTCGAGCCCCTGAAGGGCGACCGGCTGGTGGAAATCGGCGCGGTCGAGCTGTTCAACCATCTGCCGACCGGCCGCCACTATCACGTCTACATCAATCCCGAACGCGCCATGCCGGACGAGGCGTTTCGCGTGCACGGGCTCTCGACTGAGTTTCTCGCCGACAAGCCGTTGTTCAGCGCCGTCGTCGACGAATTCCTCGACTTCATCGGCGACGCGACCCTGATCGCCCACAATGCCAATTTCGACATCGGCTTCCTGAACGCGGAGTTTGCCCGTCTCGGCAAGCCGCCGATCCCGCCGGACCGGGTGATCGACACGCTCGCCCTGGCGCGCCGCAAGCATCCCAAGGCCGCCAATACACTCGACGCGCTCTGCTCGCGCTACGGCGTCGATACCAGCTCCCGCACCGTGCATGGTGGTCTCATCGACTCCGTGCTGCTGGCCGATGTCTATCTCGAACTGATCGGCGGGCGGCAGCCGGATCTCGTGCTGGTCCCGGATACGGTCGCCGAGGTCAATGATGATGGCGGCTTGATCATCGTGGCGGCGCCGCAGCAGCGCCCGGTGCCGCGCTTGTTCCGCGTCACGCCGGAAGAGCAGGCCGCGCATCGCGCCTTCATCGGCAAGATGGGCGAGAGCGCGCTCTGGAACGCTTATCTGCCGCAAGAGGCCGAGCCGGCCTGAATTCGGCTCGCGAGCCAGCGCCCAATAAAAAAGCTCCTGAACTGCCGGTTCAGGAGCTTTTTTTCATGCAAGCGGTCGCGGAGGCGATCAGCTCGGACGCGAACCCTGCTGGGCGGCGGCCATTTCCATCAGGCGCTGACGGTAGAGCTGGGTGAAATCGACGGGATCGACCAGCAGCGGCGGGAAGCCGCCATTGCGGGTCATGTCGGCCAGGATCTGGCGCGCGAAGGGAAACAGCAGGCGCGGGCATTCGATCATCAGGATCGGCGCCAGGTTTTCCTGCGGCACGTTGGAGACGCGGAACACGCCGGCATAGACCAGCTCGGCGACGAACAGGGTCTGGTCACCGTCCGTGGCGCGGCCTTCCAGGCGCAGCTCGATCTCGTAGTCGTCGCCTTCCAGCGGATTGGCGCCGACATTGATGCCGATGTTGATCTGCGGCGCGGCGCGGCGCGGACCCAGCGAGCGCGGTGCGCCGGGGTTTTCGAAGGACAAATCCTTCACATATTGCAACAGGATCGAAAGGTTCGGCTGGGCGAGCTGACCCGCGCCGTTTTCGTTGTCATCGGCCATGAAGGCGGCTCCCCTGGAACAATCGGCCGAATGGCCTGATCTTAACAAGTGGGCTCGCTAACACTTCCGTCTCGGTGATACAAGCGGCTGTACCAAGCTCGTCGGAGACATGCGCGCGCCACGGATGGCATTGTGTCCTTGACGGACTTGGATCGACGCCCAACGATTACCACATTGGGTCTATGATCGCTCGAACGTGCGCAATCGGCCTCATGGACACCCCAGAATAGGACAGGACGCCTTCGGCATGAACGGCTTCGTCGATATCTATACGCTGATCTTCCTCGTCCTCGCGGTGGTGATCTTCTTCAAGCTGCGCGGCGTGCTCGGTCAGCGTACCGGCAATGAGCGTCCCCCCTTTGATCCGTTCACCCGCCGCAAGGCGGATGAGCCGGAAGCGGCGAATGATGGCAAGGTCGTCACCCTGCCCCGCCGCCCCAGTGAGGATGTCTCGGCCGCGACGATTGCCGCCCAGGATGTCGATCATCGCATCTCGGCCGTCGCGACCCCCGGTACGCCGCTTGCCGCCGCCGTCGGCGAGATCATGGCGGCGGATCGCAGCTTCGATCCGCAGCAGTTCATCGACGGCGCGCGCACCGCCTACGAGATGATTGTCACGTCCTTCGCCAAGGGCGACCAGAAGGCGCTGAAGCCGCTGCTCGGCCGTGAAGTGTTCGACGGCTTTTCCCACGCCATCACCGAGCGTGAATCGCGCGGCGAGACGGTCGAGTTCAACTTCGTCGGCTTTGAGAAGGTCGAGATGGTCGATGCGGCCCTGAAGGGCGGCAATGCCCAGGTCTCGGTCAAGTTTGTCTCCAAGCTGATCTCGGCGACGCGCGACAAGGCCGGCGAGATCGTCGACGGCGATCCCGTGCATATCGCCGATGTCACGGACATCTGGACCTTTGCGCGCGATGTCTCCTCCCGCGATCCGAACTGGTTGCTCGTCGCCACCGAAACCGTTGAATGACCGGGAAAATCGCTCGTGTCGACGGATGGAAACGCCCGGCCTGTGCCCGTGCCGTTTGGCGCGCTCGATGGCTGGCATGACGATGATCATGCCGAGGCCTGGCGCGCCTATCGTCTGAGCGCCCTCTACGCCGCCGAACACGAACCGAAGACCCGCGCGCTCGGCATAGACGGGGCCGCCCTCGCCCGCATCGCCCGGATCGCCGCCGCCATGCCGGCCGAACTTGGCCGCGACGAGGCCAGGGCGTTCTTCGAGACGCATTTCCAGCCGATGAAGGTTGTCGCCGAACCGGCGCGCGGCTTTTTCACGGGCTTCTACGAGCCGGAAGTCGCCGCGTCGCGAACCCGGACGGATGGCTTCACCGTGCCGCTGCTGGCGCCGCCGGCCGAACTGGTCGAAGTCGACGAGCACAATCCGCCACCCGGTCTTGAGCCCGGCATGCGTTTCGCGCGCCGGACGGGAAGCGGATTCGAACCGTTCTTCGACCGGGGCGAAATCGAGCGCGGCGCGCTCGCCGGGCGCGGGCTGGAACTCGCCTTTCTCGCGGATCGCGTCGATGCGCTGTTCGTCCACATCCAGGGTGCGGCGCGCCTGCGCCTGCCGGATGGCGAGATGCTGCGCGTTACCTACGCCGCGAAGTCGGGCCACGCCTATACGTCGGTCGGCAAGGTGCTGCTTGACCGGCAGGCGCTGCCCAAGGGCGGCGTCAGCATGCAGTCGATCCGTGCCTGGCTCGCTGATCACCCGGAACAGGCCTCCGAGGTGATCTGGCAGAACCGCTCCTACATCTTCTTCCGCGAAGCGGCGGTGCAGGATTCGGCGCTGGGTCCGATCGCCGCCGCCAAGGTGCCATTGACGGCCGGGCGCAGCCTTGCCGTCGACCGCACGCTGCACACGTTTCACGCGCCGGTCTGGATCGACACCGTGCTGCCGCAGGCCGAGGGGGGCGGTGCCTTCCGCCGCCTGATGATGGCGCAGGATACCGGCTCGGCCATTCTCGGTCCGGCGCGGGGGGATATCTTCTTCGGCTCGGGCGATGAAGCCGGCCGGATCGCGGGGCGCATGCAGGCTGCTGGCGGCTTTGTCGTCCTGGCGCCGCGGAGCGCTCCATGACGCGACGCAAGCGAAGCCTTTCCGGCGAGGAACGGACGCTCTGGGCCACCGTCGCCCGTACCGTCGCGCCGCTGCGGCCGGAAGACACCGTTCCGCCGCCTCCGCCGCCGGTGGTCGAGACGCCACCCTCTGTCTCCGTTGCTGCAAAAGGGACGGGGACGCCTGCCAAGTCCGGCAAGCTGGGCAAGGCCGTGCCGCCCCCGCCTCCGCCGCTGCACCCGATCGAGCGCCGCACGCTGACCCGTGTCGCGCGCGGCACCATCGAGATCGACGGCCGCATTGATCTGCATGGCCTCACTCAGCTCGACGCGCATGACCGGCTGCGGGGCTTCCTGCATGACGCCCAATCCCGCGGTTCCAAGCTGGTGATCGTGATTACCGGCAAGGGCAAGGTCGGCGCCGAGGATCCCTATGGCATGAACGAGCGCGGCATCCTGCGCCGTCGCGTACCGCAATGGCTGGCGGAGCCCGGTCTTCGCAACATCGTCATCGGCTTCGAGGAAGCACATCGTAGCCATGGCGGCGGCGGCGCGCTCTATGTCCGGATCCGCAAGAAGCGGACGGCGCACAAGGCGGGCGGGGCGTGACCCCGTTCGGCCAGCGTCTGCGCGCGATGCGCGACGAGCGCGGCCTGTCGCTGAAGACGATGGCCGAGGCTCTGGGTGTTTCCAGTTCCTATCTCTCGGCTCTCGAGCACGGGCGGCGCGGCAGTCCGAGCTGGTTCATGGTCCAGCGCATCATCGCCTATTTCAACGTGATCTGGGACGAGGCCGAGGAGCTTCAGCGGCTGGCCGAAACCTCGCATCCGCGCGTCATCGTCGACACGGCCGGCCTCGATCCGGCGGCGACCGAACTGGCGCATCTGCTGGCGGCGAAGATCGGCGGCCTCAGCGCCAAATCCCTGAGGGATCTCAAGAAAGCGGTTCGCGACGCGGCGGCGCGCGATCATGTCGACGGCGCCTGAGCGCCCGTCAGAGCAGCTTGCGCAGATCGTCGATCCGGTCGTTCACCAGCCAGCCATAGTAGTTTTCCTGCGGCATGGCGTTCTTGTTGCGCTTGCGCTCGGCGGCGAGCACGCGGGCGCGCACCTTGACGTCGCCGACATTGTACAGCGTCGAGGTGATGCCGGGATTGTTGGAAATGTCGACGCCGGCCGTGTCGCGATAGACATCGATCGACAGGCGGATGATCGCCGCCATGTAGTCGAGCGACATGTTGGGATCCATGATCGCCTGGTAGAGCTGCGGCGCGCGCTCCGCGTCGAGCAGCGGCAGGCCGCTCTTGCGGTGCACGATGTCGGTCACCGTCAGCGCGGTCAGCGGATTGATCTGGCCGAGGCCGAAGGTCTGGCCCGCATAGAGCGGCTGGAAGAAGACCTTCGAGAAGCGGTCGCGCGGGAACGACTTGCCGTCGACCTTCCTGCCGCGGAAATCCTTGTCCCAGACGTCTTCGCGGCAGGTCCACAGGTCATAGGCGGATTTGAACCCGTCACAGACGTCGAACTGCGGCCGGGACACGAATTGGCTGACGGATTCACCCTGGTAGCCAAAGGCGAGGTCGGTGGTGCCCAGATAGGCCAGCGCCTTGACGTAATAGGACTGGGCGCTGTCGAGGCCGCCGACATTGTAGGTGTGCTCGCCGACAATCGCGCCGATCAGGTGCACCGGGTCGACGCCATAGGTGGCGGCGGCGCGCTTGATCGACCGCATCAGGCTCTTGTCGCGCTTCAGCAGCGCATAGATGCGATTGTACTTGGCCTCGAAGCTCTCGCGCGTTTCGCCGGCGCGCTTGATCGAGCTCATGTCGATCGCCGGCTGTTCCTTCGACCGGTTGCCCGGCGGCACGGCGACGAGCGCCCAGGCGGGCAGGATCGTCGCAACGACGATGGAAGCAAGCAGGGCACTGCGCAGAAGACGCATGGGGGATCCGTCGCTCGGTCGAGGGAATGACCGCACCCCGTCACGGATCGGCCGATCCGCGCCTTATAGCATCGGAAAACCGGGCTCGAAAACGGCATCCCTGCCACACTGGCCGGATAATTCCCTTGGATGGCAAACCGGCCCCGCCGACGGTCAGGTCGACGGGGCCGGTCAGGCTTGTCGGGGCAGGGCGATCAGAGGATGTAGCGCGACAGGTCGATGTTGCGCGAGAGATCGCCGATATGCGCCTCGATATAGGCAGCGTCGATGGTCACCGTCTCGCCGGAGCGATCCGGGGCCGCGAAGCTGATGTCGTCGAGGATCCGCTCCATCACGGTCTGCAGCCGGCGCGCGCCGATATTCTCGACCGAGCTGTTGACCTCGACGGCGATGCGGGCGATCGCGTCGATGCCGTCCTCGGCGATGACCAGGTTGACGCCTTCGGTCTGCATCAGCGCGACATACTGCTTGATCAGGCTCGATTCCGGCTCCGTCAGGATCTGGCGGAAATCGGACTGGGTCAGGGCCTGAAGCTCGACGCGGATCGGCAGGCGGCCCTGCAATTCCGGCAGCAGGTCCGACGGCTTGGCGATGTGGAAGGCGCCGGACGCGATGAACAGGATGTGGTCCGTCTTCACCGGCCCGTATTTGGTCGCGACCGTCGTGCCCTCGATCAGCGGCAGCAGGTCGCGCTGCACGCCTTCGCGCGAGACATCGCCGGAGCGGCCCTCGCGGGCGCAGATCTTGTCGATCTCGTCCAGGAAGACGATGCCGTCATTCTCGACGACGCTGATCGCCTCGGCCGTCAGCGCGTCGTCGTCGAGAAGCTTGTCGGATTCCTCGTCGATCAGCACCTTGTAGCTGTCCTTTACCGTGACGCGACGCGTCTTGGTCTTGCCGCCAAAGGCCTTGCCGAGCATGTCGCCGATGTTCATCACGCCGATCGAGGCGCCGGGCATGCCGGGAACGTCGAACTGCGGCATGCCGCCCGACTGGTCGCGCACCTGGATCTCGATTTCCTTGTCGTCCAGCTCGTTGGCGCGCAGCTTCTTGCGGAAGCTTTCGCGCGTCGCGGGGCTGGCCGATTCACCGACGAGGGCGTTCAGCACGCGCTCCTCGGCCGAAAGGTGGGCCTTGGCCTCGACATCTTTGCGCTTTTTCTCGCGGGTCAGGCCGATGCCGATCTCGACAAGGTCGCGGATGATCTGCTCGACGTCGCGGCCGACATAGCCGACTTCGGTGAACTTGGTCGCCTCGACCTTGAGGAAGGGCGCGCCGGCGAGCTTGGCCAAGCGGCGCGAGATCTCCGTCTTGCCGACGCCGGTCGGCCCGATCATCAGGATGTTCTTCGGCAGAACCTCTTCGCGCATCGTGCCTTCGAGCTGCTGGCGGCGCCAGCGGTTGCGCAGGGCGATGGCGACGGCGCGCTTGGCGTCGTTCTGGCCAATGATGTAGCGGTCGAGCTCGGAGACGATCTCGCGGGGAGAGAAATTGGTCATGAGGTTTCCTGTCCGCCCTAGGCTGCGTCGAGCTGCTCGAGCGTGACACTGGTGTTGGTGTAGACGCAGATGTCGGCGGCGATCGCCATCGCCTTGCGGGCGATCTGTTCGGCGGTCAAATCGCTGTCCATCAGGGCGCGGGCGGCGGCGAGCGCGTAATTGCCGCCGGAACCGATGCCCATCACGCCGCCTTCCGGCTCCAGCACGTCGCCATTGCCGGTGAGAACCAGGCTGGTGGTCTTGTCGGCGACCAGCATCATCGCCTCGAGATGGCGCAGATAGCGGTCGGTGCGCCAGTCCTTGGCGAGTTCGACGCAGGCGCGCGTCAGTTGTCCGGGATATTGCTCAAGCTTGGCTTCCAGTCGCTCGAACAGGGTGAAGGCGTCGGCGGTCGAGCCGGCGAAACCGGCGATGACGCCGCCCTTGCCGAGCGGGCGAACCTTGCGGGCGGTGTGCTTGATCACCGTCTGGCCGAGCGATACCTGGCCGTCGCCGGCGATGACCACCTTGTCGCCCTTGCGAACGGTGATGATCGTCGTCCCGTGCCAAGCCGCATAGGGGCTGTCATTCTGGGAATGTGTCATGATCTGCTTTCGTGGCGGATCGCCTTGGTCCCTGAGGCCCCGCGGCGATCCCTGTTTGGCTAGAGCGTCATATGTAGGCGCGCCGCCCGGCGATGCAAAGGCTTGCTCAACCTTATGGCGTTACAAGGAAACGCCTGATAAAAGCCGGCTGTCCTGGGCTGAATTGGGCCGAGCGGGACTAAGAAGGAAAGCAGATATGCGTAGCGCCACGATCGAGCGCAAGACGAAGGAAACCGAGATCGCGGTGACGCTGGATCTCGACGGCACCGGCCGCGCCGACATCGCCACGGGCGTCGGTTTCTTCGACCATATGCTCGATCAGCTGGCCCGCCATGGCCTGATGGACCTGACCATCCGGTGCAAGGGCGACCTGCATATCGACCAGCATCACACGGTGGAGGATGTCGGCATCGCCATCGGCCAGGCGCTCAAGAAGGCGCTGGGCGAGATGCGCGGCATCACGCGCTATGCCGATACCCACCTCGCCATGGACGAGGCGCTGACCCGCTGCGCCATCGACGTTTCCGGCCGGCCGTATCTGGTCTGGAAGGTCGAGTTCTCGCGCGACAAGGTCGGCGATTTCGATACCGAGCTGTTCAAGGAATTCTTCCAGGCTTTCGCCCAGAACGCCGGCATCACGCTGCACATCGAAAATCTCTATGGTGACAACAACCACCATATTGCCGAGACCTGCTTCAAGGCGGTCGCGCGGACGCTTCGGGTGGCCGCGTCGATCGACCCGCGCCAGGCCGATCGCGTGCCGTCGACTAAGGGCAAGCTGGGCGACTGAGAGGGCGTCATGACGACCTATACCGTTCACGCACCGCCTGTTTCCGCGACCGGCGGAGCGAGCGAGGCCGACCGGATGATCTTCGTCAAGGACGGCTTCTGCTGGCCCGCCTTGATCATCCCGGTGATCTGGATGCTGTATCGTCGCATGTGGATCGTGCTCTGCTTCTATGCCCTGTTCGCGGTCGCGATCGAACTTGCCGGCCGCTTTCTCGGCGCGCCGACGGCGACCGCGCTCGGCATTCTCGGCGCGCTCTATCTCGGCGTCGAAGGCAACACGTTGCGGCGCTGGACGCTGGCGCGGCGCGGCTTTGCCGAGCGCGCCGTCGTCGACGGCCGTTCGATCGCGGAGGCGGAGATCCGCTTCTTCCATCGTCCGGCAGGCGCGCCGGACGACGCTGATCAGGTCACTGCCGGCGCGGCCGCGGGCCCTGCCGCACGCCCTAGTTTTTCGACCGACATTGTCGGCCTCTTTCCGACCCCGGGAACGACCCGATGACCATTGCCATCATTGACTACGGCGCCGGCAATCTTCGCTCGGCCGCCAAGGCGCTGGAGCTTGCCGCTTCGCGCAACGGCTCGACGGCCCCCGTCGTCGTCACCGCCGATCCGGAGGTCGTTGCCAAGGCCGATCACATCGTGCTGCCCGGCGACGGCGCCTTTGCGGATTGCCGCACCAGCCTCGACAGCGTCGACGGCATGATCGAGGCGATCAACGAGGCGATCGACGCGCAGGGCCGGCCTTTCCTTGGCATATGCGTCGGCATGCAGCTGCTCGCCACGCGCGGCATCGAATATGGCGTGACCAAGGGCCTTGGCCGCATCCAGGGCGAGGTCCGCCGCATCGAGCCGAGCGATCCGCGCCTGAAGATCCCGCATATGGGCTGGAACACGCTCAATGCCTCCGGTCCGCACCCGCTGCTCGACGGCATCGCGCTGGGCGATGATGGTTGGCACGCCTATTTCCTGCATGGCTACCAGTTCTATGCCGAGCACGCCGGCGACGTCGTGGCGACGGCCGATTATGGCGGCCCGATCACCGCGATCGTCACCACCGGCAACATCGCCGGCACGCAGTTTCATCCCGAGAAGAGCCAGAAGCTCGGTCTCGCCCTTCTCGCCAACTTCCTGAAGTGGAAGCCCTGATGATCCTTTTCCCGGCCATCGATTTGAAGGACGGCGCCTGTGTCCGCCTGAAGCTCGGCGACATGGAGCAGGCGACGGTGTTCAACACCGATCCCGCCGCCCAGGCGCATGAATTCGAGACGCAGGGTTTTGAATATCTGCACGTCGTCGACCTGAACGGTGCCTTTGCCGGCCAGCCGGTCAATGGCGCGGCGGTCGAGGCGATCCTCAAGGCCGTCAAGATGCCGGTCCAGCTCGGCGGCGGCATCCGAGACCGTGCCGGTGTCGAAGCCTGGCTCGACAAGGGCATTGCCCGCGTCATTCTCGGCACCATCGCGGTGCGAGATCCCGACCTCGTCCGCGAGGCCTGCAAGGCCCATCCGGGCCACGTCGCCGTCGGCATCGACGCGCGCGGCGGCAAGGTCGCCGTCGAGGGCTGGGCCGAGACCTCCGAGCTCACCACCATCGAACTGGCGCGCCGGTTCGAGGATGCCGGCGTCGCGGCCATCGTCTTCACCGACATCGATCGCGACGGCGTGCTCAAGGGCCTCAACATCGAATCGACCCTGGCGCTCGCCCGTGCCGTCGAGATCCCGGTCATCGCCTCCGGCGGCCTAGCCTCGCTCGACGACGTGAAGCGCCTGCTGCAGCCCGATTGCGCCATCCTCGAAGGCGCAATCTCCGGCCGCGCGCTCTATGATGGCCGGCTCGACCCGGCCGAGGCGCTGAAGCTGATCCGCGAAGCGCGGGAGAATGCCTGATGCTGAAGACCCGCATCATTCCCTGCCTCGACGTGCATGACGGCCGAGTCGTCAAGGGCGTGCAGTTCGTCGACCTGATCGACGCCGGCGATCCCGTCGAGGCGGCAAAAGCCTATGACGCGGCCGGCGCCGACGAACTCTGCTTCCTCGACATCACGGCGACGCATGAAAACCGCGGCACCATCCTCGATGTCGTGGCGCGTACGGCCGAAGCCTGCTTCATGCCGGTGACCGTCGGCGGCGGCGTCCGTGCGGTGGAAGACATCCGCGCCCTGATGCTGGCCGGCGCCGACAAGGTGGCGATCAACTCCGCCGCCGTGACGGACCGCATGATCGTCGCCCGCGCGGCGGAAAAGTTCGGCGCCCAGGCGATCGTCGTCGCCATCGACGCCAAGCAGACCAAGCGGCGCGGCATGAGCGGCGATCATCACGACCGCTGGGAGATCTTCACCCATGGCGGCCGCAAGGCGACGGGCATCGACGCGATCGAATATGCGATCGAGGTCGCGGCGCTCGGCGCCGGCGAGATCCTTCTGACCTCGATGGACCGCGACGGCACGCGCGACGGCTTCGACCTCGCGCTCACCCGCGCCATCGCCGATGCGGTGCCTATCCCGGTGATCGCGTCGGGCGGCGTCGGCGCGCTCGATCATTTCGTCGATGGCGTGATCGAGGGCCATGCCAGCGCGGTGCTGGCGGCATCCGTGTTCCACTTCGGCCAGTTCACCATTGGCGAGGTCAAGACCCATATGGCGGCGGCTGGCATTCCCGTCCGGCTCGACGGCTGAGGAGGGCAGGGCATGTCCGATTTCACGCTTTCCGATCTCGCCGCCATCGTCCGCGATCGCGCCCATTCCGGCGATCCCGGCTCCTACACGGCCAAGCTGGTGGCCAAGGGGCCGTCGCGCTGTGCCAAGAAGTTCGGCGAGGAGGCGGTCGAGGCCGTTATCGCCGCGACCGAGCGCAACCCGGCCGAACTGACGGCGGAGGCGGCCGACGTGCTCTATCATCTGCTGGTCATGCTGGAAGCCTCCGCCGTGCCGCTCGACGCGGTCATGGCGGAGCTCGAAGGCCGCACCCGGCAGACCGGGCTGCAGGAAAAGGCGTCGCGGCCGGCGGAGTGATCCTCGGCCCGGGAGAATGACCATGGACAAGTCCGCGCGGATCGAGCACGCCCCGCATCGCATCTTCGGCCGCAAGGAATGGGCAAGCCTCCGGGCCGACATGCCGCTTACCTTGACCGAGGACGACCTTTCCCGCCTGCGCAGCCTGAACGACCCGATCTCGATCGACGAGGTCGTGACGATCTACCTGCCGCTGTCGCGCCTGCTCAGCCTCTATGTCGCCGCGACCCAGGGCCTCTACAACGCGACCCGCACCTTCCTCGGCGCCAATGAAGGCAAGACGCCCTTCATCATCGGCATTGGCGGCTCGGTCGCCGTCGGCAAGTCGACCACGGCGCGCGTGCTGAAGGCGCTGCTCGCCCGCTGGACCAACACGCCGAAGGTCGACCTGATCACCACGGACGGCTTCCTCTATCCCAACGCCGTGCTCGAGCGCGAAGGGCTGATGGAGCGCAAGGGCTTCCCCGAGAGCTACGACCTGCCGGCGCTGCTCGCCTTCCTGTCCGACATCAAGGCGGGCCTCGGCAGCGTCTCCGCGCCGGTCTATTCGCATCTGGTCTACGACATCGTGCCGAGCGAGCGGATCACCATCGACCGCCCCGACATCCTGATCGTCGAGGGCATCAACGTCCTGCAGGCGCCGCGCCTGCCGCGCGACGGCACGGCGGTGCCCTTCGTCTCCGACTTCTTCGATTTCTCGATCTATATCGATGCCGACGAGGCGGATATCCGGCGCTGGTATGTCGAGCGGTTCCAGCGCCTGCGCGAGACCGCCTTCCGCGACCCCAATTCCTACTTCCATCGCTATGCGATGGTGCCGGACGACGAGGCGCTGGCGATCGCCGAGCGGCTGTGGTCGCGCATCAACCGGGTCAATCTCGACGAGAACATCCGCCCGACCCGGCCGCGCGCAGATCTTATCCTCAGCAAAGGGGAAAGTCATTTGATCGAGCAGGTCGCGCTGCGCCGTCTTTGAGGCGTTTGCTGGGTTTCCGGCAGGTTCGATTGCCACTCGTTCGCAGTTGCGAAGATAGCCGTTGAAGCGTCCTCGAGGCGGTGCTAATGCGCCGAAACCGCCGATATGCCGAGGACGATCATGCCGAAATGGAACGACAGGATAACGCTTGTCGCGCTCAGCTCGATCGTCATCGCGCTGGTCGTGATGGCGCTGAAATATGCCGCCTATCTGCAGACGGGGAGCGTCGCGCTCTATTCCGACGCGCTGGAGAGCATCGTCAATCTGGCGACCGCCGTGGCGGCGTTCTGGGCCATCCGCGTCAGCCACAAGCCGGCCGACAGCGATCACCAGTTCGGCCATCACAAGGCCGAGTATTTCTCCGCCGTGCTGGAAGGCGTCCTGATCGTCGTCGCCGCCCTTCTGATCCTGCGCGAGGCCTGGATCAGCTATGAGGCGCAGCACGCGCTGGAAAATCCCGGCCTCGGCCTGACGATCAACCTGATCGCGACCGCCATCAACGGCGCCTGGGCGATGTATCTGTTCCGCTTCGGCCGCCGCCGCCGCTCCCCCGCCTTCATCGCCGAAGCCTGGCACCTGACCAGCGACGTCATCAGTTCGATCGGCGTGTTCTGCGGCCTCGTGCTAGTGGCGTTGACGGGCTGGATCGTGCTCGATCCGCTGCTGGCGGTGATCGTCGCCATCAACATCCTCTGGTCGGGCTGGCGCGTCATCCGCGATTCGGTTGGCGGCCTCATGGATCATGCCGTCTCCAGCGAGGTGGAAAGCGAAATCCGCGGCATCATCTCGACCGAGGCGACGGGCGCCATCGAGGTGCATGACCTCCGGACCCGCAATGCCGGCCGCGTTATCTTCATCGAATTCCACCTCGTGGTTCCGGGTTCGATGACGGTCGCCGCCGGCCACGTCATCTGCGACCGCATCGAGGCGGCGCTCAACCAGGCGATCCAGGGATCGGAAGTGCTGATCCATGTCGAACCCGAGGCAGAGGCGCTGCATCACGGCGTGATTGTCCTCTAGCAGCGCTTTAGAGTCGTTCTGCCGGCGTCGTGACCGATGGCAGGCTGGCGCAGCGCTTGATTTTCTGCCCTAAACTCATGATATCGGGCCTACCTTTGGTTCTGATCAAAAGAGAGTTCGCCATGTCTGACGATACCCAGCCCGTATCCCCCACCGAAGCAGCCGCTGAAGCGGCAGCCGCGGCCGTGGACGGCGACGTCGCGGCGGCTCGTATTGCGGCGCTCGAAGCCGAATCGGCCGAGTTGAAGGATCGCGTGCTGCGAACCATTGCCGAGATGGAAAACCTTCGCCGCCGCACCGAGCGCGAAGTCGCTGATGCGCGCCAATATGCGATCGCCGCTTTCGCCCGCGACATGCTGACCGCCGGCGACAATCTCGCCCGCGCGATCGAGGCGGTGCCGGACGAAGCCCGCAGCAGCAGCGAGGCGCTGAACCTGCTCATCGACGGCGTCGAGATGACCGAGCGCGATCTGGTCAACTCGCTGGAGAAGCACGGCGTCCGCAAGCTCGATCCGCTCGGCCAGAAGTTCGATCCGCACATGCACCAGGCGGTGTTCGAGATCCCGACCACCGAGCAGCCGGCCGGCACCGTTATGCAGGTCATGCAGTCCGGCTACGTGATCGGCGATCGCGTGCTGCGTCCGGCCATGGTCGGCGTCGCCAAGGGCGCGCCGAAGCCGAAGGAAGTGAAGACCGAAGCGGACGATTCGACGCCGCGTTCGACCTAAGGCGGGGGAGGCTGTGGACGCTGCCCTGCTCTACAGCCTCGACCTTATCGGGGTTTTCGTCTTCGCCGTCACGGGGGCGCTCGCCGCCTCCAGGCGGCAGCTCGATCTCGTCGGCTTCGTCTTCCTCGCCGCCATGACCGGCGTCGGGGGCGGCACGATCCGGGACGTGATCCTGGGCGCGACCCCGGTCTTCTGGATCACCCAGCCCGCGCCGGTCGTGCTCTGTGCCCTGACCGGCGTCATCGTCTTCTTCCTGGCGCCCTTCGTCGAGTACCGCTACCGGCTGCTGCTCTGGGCCGACGCGATCGGCATAGCCGGCTATTGCGTCATGGGCGCGGCCCGGGCGCTCAACGCCGGGGCCAGCCCGTTCGGCGCGGTGGTGATGGGCGTCGTCACCGCCACCTTCGGCGGCATCATCCGCGATATCGTCACCGGCGAGCCATCCGTGCTGCTGCGCAGGGAAATCTACGTCACGGCGACGGTGGTCGGCGCCGCCCTGTTCGTGCTGGCGAGCCATTTCGGCCTGCCGTTCTGGCCGGCGGCCTTCCTCGGCGCAATCTGCGCCTTCATCGTGCGCGCCGGCGCGCTGATCTTCGGCTGGACGCTGCCGACTTACCGCTCGCGCGCCGGGCGGGCCTTCCCGCCGCGCTAGAGCCTTGTGGGATCGCGTTTTCTTCACGCGACCCGGTACCCACTTCGCTCGAAAACGCTCTAGGCCGCGTAGCGGGTCGCGTCGACGCCGTAGTGGTTGACATAGCGCTCGTTGATCGAGGCCACGGGCAGCACGATCAGTACATCCGTCGTGCCGAACTGGCGATCGACCACGGCGCCGTCGCCGATATAGGCGCCAAGGCGCAGATAGCCCTTGATCAGCGGCGGCAGCGTCTTCAGCGCCGCCTTCATGTCGATCGCCCCTTCCGGCAGCCGGTCCATCGCGACACGACGATGCGGCAGCGCGCTCACCGACCATTCGGCCGGCGCGCGGGCATTGTGGTGCAGGAAGGAGAGGGGCAGCGCCAGGGCGTCGGGATTGGTGCCTTCGAGCGACGCGCAGCCGACCATCACATCGATGCCATGGCTGCGGACATAGCTCCAGATGCCGTGCCAGAGCAGTTCGACCGTGCGCTTGGTGCGATAGGGCTTCAGCACGCAGGAGCGGCCAAGCTCGAGGAAATTCAGCGCGGCGTGGCGCTCTAGCAGCGGGCCGAGGTCGAACTCGTTGGCCGAATAGAATCCGGTATGCCGGCTTGCCACTTCCTGGCGCAGCAGCCGGTAGGTGCCGACGATGGCGGCTTCGCCAGCGGCTGTGCGCGTATCATGGTCGATGACGAGGAGGTGGTCGCAAATCCGGTCGAAGCCGTCGCGATCGCGGCGCGAAAGCTGCGCCTGCACGTCGGGAATGGCCGACATTTCCTCGTAAAAGACCTTGTAGCGCAGCTTCTGCGCCTTTTTCACCTCGCGCGGGGTGACGGCGAGCCGGACTTCCAGCGCTCCGATTCGTCCGAGCGACTCAGGTAGGGGCAGGGCGGGGCGAAGGGCTTTCGGCATCGGAAGTCTTATACCGCCGAATACGCGCTGCGATAGTGCCGGCAAAGCAATGATCGCCGCCGATACACGCTGGACCTGCTGCGACGCTGCGTTCACGCGCTTCACCATCACACCGTTCTCCTGCTCCGCCCGACCCTCTCATGCCGAGATCGCGAGCTACGGGGCGAGGAAATCACATCTCTCCGACAGTTTGGTGACGAAGCTCTTCCGCGGATCGTCCTGCGCCGTTGCCGCTTCGCCGGCAAAGCGCGTCCTGAGGCCTGCCACTCAGACGGTCGACACATCCCCAGACGGCTCGGGTCGTCCGGACGCATGCTCCGCCTAGGATCATGGGACTGTTTGGAGGAGGGGGGCGGGTCGATCCGTCGATCCTCACGAGCCAGCCCACTGCCGATGCGCGTCCGTCCCGGCGCCCCGCCGAAGATGGCGGCTGGTCCCGATCTATCCTTCTCCCCAGCCATCCATTCACTCGATGAGCCGTTCAGGCCGCCGCCAGGATGCGATCGCCGGCGACGCGGTAGCGCAGCGCCTCGGCGAGGTGCAGGCGGCCGACGGTCTCGGCGCCGTCGAGATCGGCGATGGTGCGCGCCACCTTGAGCACGCGGTGATAGCCGCGCGCGGACAGCTTGAGCGCGGCGGCTGCGTCGCCGAGCAGCTTGATACCGGCCTCGTCGGGCGTGGCGATCGTCTCGATCAGCGAACTGGCGCATTGGGCGTTGGTGCGGATGTCGTCGACGCCGAGCGCCTCGAACCGTTCCGCCTGCAGCGCGCGCGCTGCCGCCACCCGCTCGGCCACGGTAGCGCTGCTCTCGGACGGGGCCGTGCCGATCAGATCGCTGGCGGTCACCGCCGGCACCTCGATGCGCATGTCGATGCGGTCGAGGAAGGGCCCGGAAAGCCGCGCCTGGTAGTCGGCGGCGCAACGCGGGCCGCGCTTGCAGCTCATGCCCGGTTCCCCCGCCATGCCGCATCGGCAGGGATTCATGGCCGCGATCAGCTGGAAACGCGAGGGATAGCGGATGCGGTGGTTGGCGCGGGCGATCAGCACCTCGCCGGCTTCGAGCGGTTGGCGCAGCGAATCGAGCACCTGGGGCGTGAATTCCGGCAGCTCGTCCAGAAAGAGAATGCCGTGATGGGCAAGCGACGCCTCGCCCGGCCGGGCGCGCAGGCCGCCGCCGACCATCGCGGCCATCGAGGCGGAGTGATGCGGCGCGCGAAACGGCCGGCGATCGGTCAGCTTGCCGCCGGAAAGCTCGCCGCCGATCGAGGCGATCATCGAGACTTCCAGCAGTTCCTTGGGCGAGAGCGGCGGCAGGATCGAGGGCAGGCGGCTCGCCAGCATCGACTTGCCGGCGCCGGGCGGTCCGGCCATCAGCAGGTTGTGGCCGCCGGCGGCGGCGATTTCCAGCGCGCGGCGGGCGCTTTCCTGGCCACGCACATCGGCGAGATCGGGGAGGGGGGCGCCGTCGCGCTGCAGCGCCGGCGTCGGCCGGGTCAGCACCTGCGTGCCCTTGAAGTGGTTGGCGATGGCGATCAGGCTGCGCGGCGCGAGGATCTCCATGTCACCGCCGGCCCAGGCTGCCTCCGGCCCGCATGCGGCCGGGCAGATCAGCCCGCGCCCCATGGCGTTGGCGCCGATTGCCGCCGGCAGGACACCCGCCACGGTGGCGATGGTGCCGTCCAGAGCCAGTTCGCCGAGCACAACGAAATCGGTCAGTTGGTCCCCCGGCAGCGCGCCGAGCCCGGCCATCAGGCCGAGCGCGATCGGGAGGTCGTAATGGCTGCCCTCCTTGGGCAGATCGGCCGGCGCCAGGTTGATGATGATCCGCTTCGGCGGCAGGGCGAGGCCGGAGGCATGCAGCGCGGCCCGCACCCGCTCCCGGCTCTCCGCCACCGCCTTGTCCGGCAGGCCGACGATGATGATGCCAGGGAAGCCAGGCGCGATCTGCACCTGGACGTCGACCGGAACCGCCTCGATGCCCTGAAAAGCCACCGTCGTGACATGCGCGACCATGCCCGCTCTCCCTTTGACGATGACGTTACGTCAATCTCGGGGAGAGTCAAGAACAGGTCGTGAACATCCGCCGCGAAGCGCAGATCCTGTTAGCGCCCTGTTAACCCTAGCGCTTGGATTCGACCGCGTCCCAGACCAGCGCGGCGATGTCGGCGCCGCCGAACCGCTTTACCTCGCGGATGCCGGTCGGCGAGGTCACGTTGATCTCAGTCAGGTAGTCGCCGATGACATCGATGCCGACGAAGACGAAGCCGCGCTTCTTCAGGTCCGGCCCGATCGCCTCGCAGATCTCGCGGTCGCGCCGGGTCAGCTCGATCGGCTCGGGGCGGCCGCCGACATGCATGTTGGAGCGCGACTCGCCATCCGCCGGCACCCGGTTGATCGCGCCGACCGCGACGCCGTCGACCAGGATGATGCGCTTGTCGCCGGCCCGCACCGCCGGCAGGTAGCGCTGCACGACATAGGGTTCGCCGCGATAGGCGGCGGCAAAGATTTCCAGCAGCGAGGCGAGGTTCTGGTCGCCCTCCGACAGGCGGAACACGCCGGCGCCGCCATTGCCGAACAGCGGCTTGATGATGATGTCGCCATGCTCCTGGCGGAAGCGGCGGATCTCTTCGGGATCGCGCGAGATCAGCGTCGGCGGCATCAGCTTGGGATATTCGGTGACGAAGATCTTTTCCGGCGCGTTGCGCACCTCGGCGGGGTCGTTGACCACCAGCGTCTTCGGATGGATGCGCTCGAGCAGGTGCGTCGTCGTGATGTAGCCCATGTCGAAGGGCGGATCCTGGCGCAGGAACACCACGTCCAGGGTCGAAAGGTCCGTACGCTCCGCCTCGCCGAGCGAGAAATGGTCGCCCGGCACGTCGCGGACGGTGACCGCCTCGATCGCTGCCTCGACCCGGCCGTCATTCAGCGACAGCCGGTCGGGCGTGTAGTGATAGAGCTTGTGGCCGCGTCGCTGGCCTTCCAGCATCAGGGCGAAGGTGGAATCGCCACGGATATTGATCTTGGCGATGTGGTCCATCTGGACGGCGACGGAAAGCGACATATAGGCCCCCAATGCGGAATAGGCCTCTTATGTCGTGTGGCGGGGCCGAATGGCAATGCCGCTGTCAGCGATCCCTTGCAAAAGCATCTACGATGTGGCGCGGCAGCCGGCGTGGCAGGACGGCGACGATGTCGAAACGGAGCGTCAGCTGGGCCGCCTGGGGGTTCCGGGCGACGAAACTTTCTGCCGCCCGGATGAGCCGGTCGCGCGCAGCGGGCGGGATCGCCAGGATCGCGGCGTCCTGCGTCCGGCGCGCCTTGACCTCGACGAAGACCAGCGTCCGCCCGCGCTGCATGACGAGGTCGATCTCGCCGAGCGGGCTGCGGAAGCGCCGTGCGATCGTGCGATAGCCCTTCAGGTTGAGGTAAAGGGCTGCGACCGTTTCGGCGAAACGGCCATGGCGTTCGGAGGCGCGGCGGTCAGGCCGCGCCATCGTCGTCGGAGTCCGGTTCGCCGTCGTCCTCGTCTTCCTCGTCGCCGGCCGCTTCCGCCTTCAGCTCCAGCGCGCGCTGGTAGAGGTCGCGCTTCGGCATGCCGGTGGCGGTGGCGGCCAGCGCCGCCGCTTCCTTCAACGGATGGTTTTCCAGGAGCCGGGCGAGCAGCGAGTCGACTTCCTCGGCTTCGGGCTCGCTGGCGACCGGCGGGCCGATCAGGATCACGATCTCGCCCTTGGGCGATGGCTCGTTGCCAAAGGCTTCGGCCAGCGATCCCAGCGTTCCGCGCCGGATTGTTTCAAAGGTCTTGGTCAGTTCGCGCGCCACGACGGCCGGGCGGTCGGCGCCCAGCGTTTCCGCCATGTCGGCGAGAGAATCCGCCGTCCGGTGCGGCGATTCATAGAAGATCAGCGTCGCCGGCACCTCGGCCAGCGCCGCGAGCCGCTTCTTGCGGCCGACGGTGCGGTTGGGCAGGAAGCCCGCGAACAGGAAGGTGTCGGTGGGCAGCGCCGCCGCGACCAGGGCGGTGAGCAGCGCCGAGGCGCCGGGGATCGGGACGACGCGGTGGCCGGCCCCCAGCACGTCGCCGACCAGCCGGAAGCCCGGATCGGAAACCAGCGGCGTGCCGGCGTCGCTCACCAGCGCGATCGTCTTGCCGGCGGCGAGCGCCGCCAGCAGTTTCGGCCGCTGCCGGTCGGCATTGTGCTCGTGATAGGCGAACAGCTCGGTCTCGATGCCGTAATGGCGGGTCAGCACGCGGGTGACGCGCGTATCCTCGCAGGCGATCACATCGGCGGCGGCGAGCGTCGCCAGCGCGCGGAGCGTGATGTCGCGCAGATTGCCGATCGGCGTCGAGACGATATAGAGGCCGGGCTCGATCGCCGGCGCGCGCAGGCGCTGGCCGTCGATCTGATAGCCGGCCTGGCTCTCGCCGCCGGCGCTGTCCGGATGGACCGGTCTCGCGGGAGCGCTCATGACTCGCCCGCGCCGACGTTGTGGAGATGTGACACCAGACCTGAATTCACCGAAACCGCCGCTCTTTGCCGCTGAACAACCATGGGCTTTCCAGTACAGTTACATCTTGCGATTGAACAGGAGAAGGCGTGTGGGTTGGTTCCGTTCCGAACGGCTGGATGCGGGCAAGGCGGGGGCGTTCGCTTCCTGCGTCGCCGCGCTCGGCCTGCTCGCCGCCTGCGCCTCGACCGTGGGAGGGCCGGGCGTGGGCGCCAGCCTGGCGCCGGCGGCGACGGGCGCCACTCCCGCCCATGGCGAGACGCTCGGCAAGGGCACGGTGCGCGTCGCGCTGCTGGTGCCGGCTTCGGCCACCGGCAATGCCGGAGTCATCGCCGCCAATCTGAAGAATGCCGCCGATCTGGCGCTGCGCGAATTCCAGGGCGGCGCCAATCTGCAGATCCTGGTCAAGGATGACCGCGGCACGCCGGAAGGCGCGCGCGAGGCGGCGACCGAGGCGATCTCGCAGGGTGCCGAACTGATCATCGGGCCGCTCTTCGCCCAGTCCGTCGCGGCGGCGGCCTCCGTCGCAAGGCCGGCCGGCGTGCCGATCGTCGCCTTCTCGACCGATACCAACATCGCCGCCCGCAACGTCTATCTGCTGAGCTTCCTGCCGCAGTCGGATGCCGACCGGATCATCAGCTATGCCGCCTCGCAGGGAAAACGCTCCATCGCGGCGCTGCTGCCCGACAATGGCTATGGCACGGTGATGGAGGCGGCCGTCCAGCGCGCCGCCACCGCCAATGGCGCGCGCATCATCACGATCGAGCGCTACGGCCTCGACCGGGTCGCCATGCAGCAGAAGGCGGAAGCGATCGCGGCGGTGGTCCAGAGCGGCCAGGTCGACGCCGTCTTCATGCCGGACGCCGGCGACGCCGCGCCCTTCCTGGCGCAGATCTTCTCCGCCCGTGGCATCCGGCCCGGGCAGGTCAAGTTCCTGGGCTCGGGCCAGTGGGACGATCCGCGCATCGCCGCCGAGCCGACGCTTCGCGGCGGCTGGTATCCGGCGCCGGACCGCGCCGGCTATGCCGCCTTCGCGGTGCGTTACCAGGGCGTGTTCGGCGCGCCGCCGCTGCGCACCGCTTCCCTCGGCTATGACGCGACCAGCCTCGCCGCCGGGCTTGCCGCCCGCTATGGCGACAAGCGCTTCACGGCCGATACGCTGGCGAACCCGAACGGCTTCATCGGCGTCGACGGCGCCTTCCGTTTCCTCCCCGACGGCACCAACCAGCGCCAGCTGGCCGTCTACGAGCTTGGCGGCGGCACCCCGGTGATGATCGACCGCGCCCCGCAGACCTTTGCCCGCACGGGGACGTAGGGGGGGGCGGCCGTGATCGTGGGTGGCCTATGTTCGAAAACCGCCTGGTGAGGGTTCGCTAGCACGGCTTCCAAGCTTCTGATCCTTCGAGCTGACCACCCGCTCCACCATCATCCTGAGGCGCTTCGCGTCAGCGAAGCCTCGAAGGAGGGTCCAGCGGGGCTCCATCTTGCAGGCCTTCGAGATCGGACCGGCGTTTCCTGGCCTCTCCTTCGAGGCCCGGCTTCGCCGGGCACCTCAGGATGATGGTCGCGGAGAATGCTAGGGGAGCCATTCGCTCGGCGGGTGGTGGCTTGGAGGGATGCTAAGGAAGCAAAACTCTCACCCCACCCTCTCCCGCAAGCGGGCGAGGGCTTTGGGCGGGTGCTCCCTCTTCACCTCTCCCATGGGGAGAGGTCGACGGCTGCAGGCCGGCGGGTGAGGGGATCAGGCCTTACAGGTGAGATCGCAACCCCTCACCCGGACCTTCGGTCCGACCTCTCCCTGTGGGAGAGGTGAACGCAGCAGCTCAGGCCGCCAGGTCGGCGACCACGGCGTCCAGCACGAACGAGCCGGACCGGGTGGCGCGGATGCGGTTTTCGTCGATCTGCTCGACCATGCCATGCTCGATCAGGTCCGCCAGCCGGCGCGGGTCGAGCGTGCGGCCGGCGATCGCCTTGTAGCGGCGCAGGTCGATGCCCTCGGTCAGGCGAAGCCCCATCAGCAGCATCTCGTCGCCGGATTCCTCAGGGGTCAGGATGTCGTCGGTCTCGATGCCGTCGCCCCAGGATTCGACCCGGCCGAGCCAGGTTTCGGGCAGCAGCGTCGTTGCGGTGGCGTGGCGCTGGCCATCGATGACCAGGCGGCCATGCGCGCCCGGACCGATGCCCGCATATTCGCCATAGCGCCAATAGACGAGATTGTGCCGGCATTCGCCGCCGGGAACCGCGTGGTTGGAGATCTCATAGGCCGGCCGGCCATGCTTGTCGCAGACCTCCTGCGTGATCTCGAACAGGGTGGCGGCGGTATCCTCGTCGGGAATGGCGAGCTTGCCGGCCTGGTATAGCTTCTCGAACATCGTGCCGGGCTCGATGGTGAGCTGGTAGAGCGACATGTGGTCGGAAGCGCGTTCCAGCGCCTGCATCAGTTCGGCCCGCCACAAGTCCGGCGTCTGGCCCGGACGCGCGTAGATCAGGTCAAAGGACAGGCGTGGAAACGTGGCGCGGGCGATGTCGATGGCGCGCATCGCCTCCTCGACATTGTGCACCCGGCCGAGCGCCCTCAAGTCCGTGTCGTTCAGCGCCTGCACGCCGAGCGAGACGCGGTTGACGCCGGCGGCGCGATAGCCGCGGAAACGCTCCGCCTCGACGCTGGAAGGGTTGGCCTCCATCGAGATCTCGGCATCCGGTGCGACGTTCCATGCCGCGCCGATAGCCTCGAGAATGGTGCCGACCGTCTTCGGGTCCATCAGCGACGGCGTGCCGCCGCCGAGGAAGATCGAATCGACCGTCTTGCCCGGCGACTTGGCGGCCATCGTCTTGATCTCGGTGACGAACGCCTTGGCGAACCGCTCCTGATCGACCCCCTGGTGGCGGACATGCGAGTTGAAGTCGCAATAGGGGCACTTGGCTGCGCAGAACGGCCAATGCACATAGACGCCAAATCCGGGTTCGATCGGGGGGGCCATGGATGTCAGGCCCCGAGCTCGGCTTCGGCGAACTTCGCGAAGGCGCGCGCCCGGTGCGACAGCGCATCGGTCCGGCCGGCCGACCAGCCATGCTTTTCGTCCGCCGCCATCTCGCCGAAGGTGCGCTCATGGCCTTCCGGCAGGAAGGCGGGATCGTAGCCGAAGCCGAGTTCGCCGCGCGGCGGCCAGACCAGCGTGCCTTCGATCTCGCCGCGGTAATAGCGCGTTGTGCCATCCGGGAAGGCGAGGCAGAGCACGGCGACGAAGCGGCCGGTGCGGCTCTCCGGCGTGGTGGCGCCGGCCTGCTGCAGCTTCTCCTCGACATTGCGCATGGCGCGGGCGAAATCGCCGTCTGGTGCTGCCCAATCGGCGGAATAGACGCCGGGATCGCCGCCGATCGCATCGACGCAGAGGCCGGAATCGTCCGAGAGCGCCGGGAAACCCGAGGCTAGCGCGGCGGCATGCGCCTTGATCGCGGCGTTTTCCTCGAACGTCGTGCCGGTCTCGTCCGGCACCGGGAGGCCAAGTTCGCCGGCCGAGACGACCTTGAGCCCGAACGGCGCCATCAGGCCGGCGAATTCGCGCAACTTGCCGCCATTATGCGAGGCGAGCACGAGCGTGTCGCCGGAGGTCAGGCGGTGGGAAATGGCGTTCATCCGGAAATGGCCAGCTTCTGCAGTTCGACCAGGTCGACGATGCCGTTCTTGGCAAGCGTCAGCATCGCGGTCAGTTCGGCTTCGTTGAAGGGCTTGCCTTCGGCGGTGCCCTGGATCTCGACGATGCCGCCGGTGCCGGTCATGACGAAGTTCGCATCCGTCTCGGCTTCCGAATCCTCGGCGTAATCGAGGTCGAGCACCGGGGTGCCGCGATACATGCCGACCGAGACGGCGGCGACGTGGTCGCGGATCACCTTCGGGCCGACCATGTCGCGCGACTTCATCCAGGCGACGCAATCATACAGCGCCACCCAGGCGCCGGTGACCGAGGCCGTGCGGGTGCCGCCATCGGCCTGCAGCACGTCGCAGTCGATGGTGATCTGCTTTTCGCCGAGATGGACGAGATCGACGACGGCGCGCAGCGAGCGGCCGATCAGGCGCTGGATTTCCTGTGTCCGGCCGGACTGCTTGCCGGTCGCGGCCTCGCGGCGCATGCGATCGCCCGTCGAGCGCGGCAGCATGCCGTATTCGGCGGTAACCCAGCCCTTGCCGGAACCGCGCAGCCAGGATGGCGGCTTGTCCTCGAGGCTGGCGGTGCAAAGCACGTGCGTGTCGCCGAACTTGACCAGGCAAGAGCCCTCCGCGTGCTTGGCAACGCCGCGTTCAAGCGTTACCGCACGCAGGGCGTCCGCGGCGCGTTTCGAAGGTCGCATGGGATATTCCTGGCTGTTTCGTTGGTCCGCTTGTACAGGTCGGTGGCTCAAAACGTAAAGCCCTGCTTGAACCGGGCGTCGAAATCGACACTTAATCAAAGAGATCGAAGCTTTCGAAGAGAGGATCCAGCGTCTTGCCCGCCGACCGCACGGCCACCGAGACGGCATCGTCGGCGCTTTCCGCGCTCGATCAGCGCTCGCGCGAAATCTTCAAGCGCATTGTCGACAGCTATCTGGAGACGGGAGAGCCGCTCGGCTCGCGCAATCTCGCCCGCATCCTGCCCATGGCGCTGTCGCCCGCCTCCGTCCGCAACGTCATGGCTGATCTCGAAGGCCTGGGCCTGATCTATGCGCCGCACACCTCGGCCGGACGGCTGCCGACGGAAAGCGGGCTGCGCCTGTTCGTCGACGCGATGCTGGAGGTCGGCGACCTGACCTCGGACGAGCGTCGCGACATTGAAAGCCGGGTCGCCGGCGGCGGCGCCAGCCGAACGGTCGATGGCGTCCTGAGCGAGGCCGGGCGCATGCTCTCCGGCCTGTCGCGCGGCGCCGGGGTCGTGCTGGCCTCCAAGAGCGACCAGCGGCTGAAGCACATCGAGTTCGTCCGCCTGGAGCCGACCAAGGCGCTGGTCGTGCTGGTCGGGGAGGATGGCTCGGTCGAGAACCGGCTGATCGACCTCGACCCCGGCACGACGCCGTCGAGCCTGGTTGAGGCCGCCAACTATCTCAACACGCATCTGCGCGGCCGCAGCCTGGCCGAGGCCCGCGCCGAGCTGAACCAGCGGCAGCAGCAGGTCCGCGCCGAGCTTGACCAGCTGACCGCGCGCCTGATCGATGCGGGGCTCGCGAGCTGGGTCGAGGCGACCGGCATTCGGCCGGATACGCTGATCGTCCGTGGCCAGGCCAATCTGCTCGAGGATGTGCGCGCCGCCGAGGATCTCGAGCGCATCCGCCTGCTGTTCGACGATATCGAGACGCAGCGCGAGCTGGTGCATCTCTTGGGCAGCGCCGAGGCAGGCGACGGCGTCCGCATCTTCATCGGTTCGGAAAACAAGCTGTTCTCACTGTCCGGCTCGTCGCTGGTGGTATCGCCTTACCGCGATTCCGAGAGCCGCGTCGTCGGCGTGCTGGGGGTGATCGGGCCGACCCGGCTCAACTATGCGCGCATCGTGCCGATGGTCGATTACACGGCGAAGCTGGTTGGCCGGCTGATCGGCTGAGCGCGACCGTGTGGCGTCTGTACAGCGCCGCGGCGAGCCGATATGAGAACGCTTCAAAGATAGATGGAGACGAGAACATGGCGACGGGTACCGACAAACTGGTCACGGTTTTCGGCGGCTCTGGCTTCATCGGCCGTCATGTGGTGCGCGCGCTGGCGAAGCGCGGCTGGCGCATCCGTGTCGCGGTGCGTCGCCCGGATCTCGCCGGCCATCTGCAGCCGCTCGGCTCCGTCGGCCAGATCATGCCGGTGCAGGCCAATCTGCGCTATCGCTGGTCGGTCGACCGCGCGGTCGAGGGCGCCGATGCCGTCGTCAACCTGGTCGGCGTGCTGAACGAGAGCGGCCGCCAGAACTTCTCCGTCCTGCATAATTTCGGTGCCCGCGCCGTGGCCGAGGCGGCCCGCGCCGCCGGCATCAAGACGCTGGTGCACCAGTCGGCGCTCGGCGCCGATGCGAATTCGGAATCGCTCTATGCCCGCACCAAGGCGCTGGGCGAGGCGGCCGTGCTCGAAACCGTGCCGGAAGCTGTCATCCTGCGTCCCTCGATCGTGTTCGGGCCGGAAGACCAGTTCTTCAACCGCTTCGGCGACATGGCCCGCATCTCGCCCTTCCTGCCGCTGATCGGCGGCGGCGCGACCAAGCTGCAGCCGGTTTTCGTCGGCGATGTCGCGGAGGCGATCGCGCGCGCCGTCGAGGGCCAGCTCGCGGGCGGCACCGTCTATGAACTCGGCGGGCCGGAAGTGAAGACCTTCCGCCAGTGCCTGGAACTGCTGCTGACCGAGATCGAGCGTTCGCCGCTGCTGGTCCCGGTGCCGTGGACGCTCGCGCATTACGGCGCGTCGGTCGCGCAGTGGCTGCCCAAGCCGCTCCTGACCGTCGACCAGGTTCGCCTGCTGAAGCAGGATAATGTCGTCTCGCCCGCCGCCGAGGCGGAAGGCCGCACGCTGGACGGCATCGGCATTCATCCGAGCAATCTGCTCACCGTGCTGCCGTCCTACCTGCAGCGCTTCAAGCCGCATGGCCAGTTCGACCACAAGCGCACGGCCTGATCGACCGCTTAATTCCCGATATGAAAAAGGCCCGCTTCCGGCGACGGAGGCGGGCCTTTTCTATTCTGGAGGTCGGCGATCAGCCCAAGGTCAGCACGGCGGCGAGACCGATCGCGCCGATGATGATCCGCCAATAGGCGAAGGGTGCAAAACCGCGCTGGCTGACGAAATCGAGCAGTCGCCGCACCACGAACACGCCGGCGATGAAGGCGGCGATGAAGCCGACGATGATGTTCCAGGCGCCGGCCGTCGTGATCTGGTCGTGCGTCTTGTAGAGATCATAGGCGAAGGCGCCGGCCATGGTCGGCATGGCGAGGAAGAACGAGAACTCCGCCGCGGCGCGCTTGTCGCTGCCGAACAGCATGGCGGCGACGACTGACGAACCCGAGCGCGAGACGCCGGGGATCATCGCCAGGCACTGCGCCACGCCGATACCGAAATACATGCCGAGCGAGAAATCCATCGCGTCGTGATAGCGGGGCCTCAGATCGAGGCGGTCGACGATCAGCAGGATGAAGCCGCCGACGATCAGCATGATGCAGATCAGCATCGGGCTTTCGAACAGCACCTGCTTGATGAAGCCATGCGCCGCGGCGCCGATGACGGCGGCGGGCAGGAAGGCGAGCAGGATGCCGAGCACGAAGCGGCGGGTGCGCGGGTCGGACGGAATGTCGCGCAGGATCTTGAGCAGCCGGCCGAAATAGACCGTCAGGATTGCCAGGATGGCGCCGAGCTGGATCAGCACCTCGAAGGCGCGCCCGGGACTATCAAAGCCGAGGAAATGCCCCGCCAGCAGCAGGTGTCCTGTCGAGGAGACGGGGATGAATTCGGTAAGGCCCTCGATCAAGCCGAGGACAAGCGCATCCAGCAAACCTGGGATATCCATCATCGCTCCTGCGAATGCCGTTGAAGGTCGAAACCGGCGAATCGGCTTGATACTCGCCACAATCGCGGCCTATATGCGGGCGCTGGAGCCGTTCTCGCAACTGCACTCACCGCCGCAGAATCGCTTCGATTTGTCAGCCCCCGACCTGCGTAACGATGTCCCTTCTGCACCATCATCCCTTTTCCGCCGCTTCGCGTTATGCCCGACTGGTCCTGTCGGAATATGACGAAGCCGTCGAATTCGTCGAAGAGAAGCCTTGGGTCCGAAATGCGGCCCTTCTGGCTCTGAACCCGGCTGGAATCCTGCCGGTTTTCATCGATGACAACGAGACGGTCGTGGCTGGTGGATCGGTGATCACCGAATATCTGGTCGAGACCAAGGGCGCCCGCATGGGCGAGGTCCGGCTGATGCCGGAACATGCCGCCGACCGCGCCGAAGTGCGCCGCCTGGTCGAGTGGTTTTCCGGCAAGCTGCATGGCGAAGTGACGAACTATCTCGTCACCGAGAAGGTCTACAAGCGGCAGATGCGGCAGGGCGAAGGCAATACCTCGCCCGATCCGGCCGCGATCCGTGCGGCCCGTGCCAATGTCCGCTATCATATCCAGTATATCGGCTATCTGGCGGCACGGCGGAACTGGCTGGCGGGACGCGAACTGACGCTGGCCGATTTCGCGGCGGCGGCCGAAATCTCCTGCATCGACTATCTCGGCGAGGTGCCATGGGAGGCGGACGAGGCGGCGAAGGCGTGGTACGCGCGGGTGAAGTCGCGGCCGTCGTTCCGGCCGCTGCTGAACGACGTGGTGCGGGGGGTGCCCCCGGCGCCGCACTACGTCGACCTGGACTTCTGACCTCCGATCCCCTGACGCCAAAGCAGCTCGCTGCCGAGAAGGCGCGGCTGATCGCCGATGCGCTGGCCGAGGGCTTCAGCGTCGTCCGCGTCACCGGGCCGGACGCCATCCCGCTCGCGCCGGAACGCCTGCACGCCTTCCTGAGGGACGGCCACCACGGCTCGATGGCCTGGATGGAGGAGACGGCGGCACGCCGCGCCGATCCGACGGTTCTCTGGCCCGATGTCCGCACCGTCATCATGCTCGGCCTGAATTATGGCCCGGAAGACGATCCGCGCGCTCTGCTCGAGGCGCGCGATCGCGGCAACATCTCCGTCTATGCCCGAAACCGCGACTATCACGATATCATCAAGGGCAAGCTGAAGCAGGTCGCCGGCCGGCTCGCCTCGCGCACGGGCGCGGAGGTCAAGGTCTTCGTCGATACGGCGCCGGTGATGGAGAAGCCGCTCGGCGAGGCGGCCGGCCTCGGCTGGCAGGGCAAGCACACCAATCTCGTCTCGCGCGAATTCGGCTCCTGGCTTTTCCTGGGCTCGATCTTCACGGCGCTGGAGCTGCCCGTCGATCCGCCCGAGACGGACCACTGCGGCAAGTGCCGCGCCTGCCTCGACGCCTGCCCGACAAACGCGTTTCCCTCGCCCTACCGGATCGATGCGCGGCGCTGCATTTCCTATCTGACGATCGAGAATGCCGGGCCGATCCCGCGCGAGTTCCGCGTCGCCATGGGCAACCGCATCTATGGCTGCGACGATTGCCTGGCCGCCTGTCCCTGGAACAAGTTCGCCAAGGCCGCTTCGGAAATGAAGCTGAAGGCGCGGCCGGAATATGAGGGGCCGAGGCTCGCGGATCTCGTGGCGCTCGACGACGCGGCCTTCCGGGCGTTCTTTTCCGGCTCGCCGGTCAAGCGCATCGGGCGCGACCGCTTCGTGCGCAATGTGCTGGTGGCGATCGGCAATTCCGGCGAGGCGGGCCTGCTGCCGGCGGTACGGACGCTGCTGGACGATCCGGCCCCGGTCGTCCGGGGCGCCGCCGTCTGGGCGTTTTCACGCCTGGCCGCGGCCGAGTTCGAGGCGTCCCGCTTGGCCGCGATGGCGGCGGAAACGGACGAGAGCGTGCGGGCCGAATGGGCCTATCCGTCGGCCAGCTGAAGATGGCGGGAAGAAAAGCGCGGCCATAAAACAAGCAAGACCCTCACCCAACCCTCTCCCGCGAGCGGGCGAGGGCTATGGGCCGGCGACTCTCCGGGAGACGGTGCCCTTTAAGCGCAGGCAGACTGATCGGGTGCAGGCGGCCCCCTCTACCGCTTGCGGGAGAGGGCTGGGGTGAGGGGCTTGCTGGGACTTCCCTTTCGGCTTCACCAACCGGTGTCGCCTTCGACCCTCAAAGGGCCCCGTCGGCGGCCGGATTTCGCGCATGCGTTCCAGCCGCCGGCTGATTGGCTCAGCCCTTGAGGACCTTCTTCTCGGCAACGGTGGTGTCGGCGTTCAGGCGGTAGACGATCGGCACGCCGGTCTCGAGCTCGCGTTCGAGGATCTCGGCCGGCGTCAGGCCTTCCAGCGCCATGATCAGGGCGCGCAGCGAATTGCCATGCGCGGCCACGATCACCTTTTCGCCGCGCATCACCGGCGGCAGGATGTTGAATATGTAATAGGGCCAGACGCGCGCGCCGGTGTCCTTGAGCGACTCGCCGCCGGGCGGCGGCACGTCATAGGAACGGCGCCAGATCTTGACCTGGTCCTCGCCCCATTTGGCGCGGGCGTCGTCCTTGTTGAGGCCGGAGAGATCGCCATAGTCGCGCTCGTTCAGCGCGAGGTCGCGGATCGTCGGCAGGTCGGGCTGGCCGAGCTCGCCGAGAATGAGCTTCAGCGTGTTCTGGGCGCGGCTGAGCTCGGAGGTGAAGGCGAGGCCGAAGGAGAGGTCGAGCGCCTTCAGGCGCTTGCCGGCGGCGGTCGCCTCGGCGATGCCCTGTTCCGTCAGTTCGGGGTCGCGCCAGCCGGTGAAGAGGTTCTTCAGGTTCCAGTCACTCTGGCCATGGCGCACGAGCACGAGAAGGCGATCCATACGGAAGGCTCCTTTTGGGGTCAGTCGGTGAAGCCGAGCACGTCGGCCATGGAATAGCGGCCGGGCTTGCGGCCATGGGCCCATAGCGCCGCCTTGATGGCGCCACGGGCGAAAAGGGCGCGGTCCGACGCGTGATGCGACAGCGTGATCATCTCGCCCTCGCCGGCGAGCATCACGGAATGGTCGCCGATGACGCTGCCGCCGCGCAAGGCGGCAAAGCCGATCGCGCCACGCGGGCGCGGGCCGGTGATGCCGTCGCGCACGCGGACGGCGTGCTCGGCGAGGTCGATCTCGCGCCCCTCGGCGGCGGCCTGGCCGAGCAGCAACGCGGTGCCGGACGGCGCATCGACCTTGTGGCGGTGGTGCATCTCGAGCACCTCGATGTCGAAATCCTCGTCCAGCGCGCGCGCGGCCTGGCGCACCAGCTGGGCGAGCAGGTTGACGCCGAGGCTCATATTGCCGGATTGCACGATGGCGGCATGGCGGGCGGCCGCGTCGATGGCGGCGTGGTCCTCGGCCGACAGGCCGGTGGTGCCGATGACATGGACGATGCGGGCCTGGGCGGCGATTTCGGCAAAGCCCAGCGTCGCGGCGGGCGAGGTGAAGTCGAGCACGCCCTGCGCCTGGGCGAAGACCGGTAGCGGATCGTCGGAGATGGCGATGCCGAGCGCCGGCAGGCCGGCGACGACGCCCGCATCCTGGCCGACAAAGGGCGAACCCTCGCGTTCGATGGCGCCGGCGACGGTGACGCCCTCGGTCTCGGTGACGAGACGGATCAGCGTCCGACCCATGCGGCCGGCGGCACCGACGATGACGAGACCCATATCGGTCATGGCGAGTTTCCCCCGGTTGGTGAGCGCATATAGCAGGCCGGTGGCCGATGCGGGAGACTAGATCGCCGAGGCGACCTCGATTTCGGAGAGAATGGCCTTGGCGGCGGCGCGCGGATCGGCGGCTTCCAGGATCGGGCGGGCGACCACAAGGTGGTCGGCGCCGGCGCGAATGGCGGCGGCGGGCGTCGCGATCCGCTTCTGGTCGCCGACGATCGATCCGGCCGGGCGAATGCCGGGCGTGACGATCGCCATGCCGGCGCCGACGACGGCGCGCATGGCGCCGGCCTCCTCCGGCGAGCAGACGATGCCGTTCATGCCGGCGGCGCGGGCGTCGGCGGCGCGGCGCGCCACCAGTTCCGCCGGGCCCACGGCATAGCCGGCGGCGGCGAGGTCGCTCTCATCCATCGAGGTCAGCACCGTCACCGCGAGCAGGCGCAGGTCGCTATCGCCCTTGCCCTGGACGGCCGCACGCATCGCCTTGGGATAGGCGTGGATGGTGCAGAAATGCATGCCGAGCTTGGCGATGTTCTGCACGGCGTGCTCGACCGTGTTGTCGATGTCGAGCAGCTTAACGTCGAGGAACACCTTCTTGCCCTGGTCGACCAGCCGCTCGGCAAAGGTCAGGCCGCCGGCGAAGCAGAGCTGCAGGCCGACCTTGTAGAAGGTCACGGTATCGCCAAGGGTCGCGACCATCTCCTGTGCCGCGTCCACGGTGGGGACGTCGAGGCCGACGATCAGGCGGTCGCGAATATCGAGCAGGGGCATGGGTCGGGCCTTCTGGTTCCGCCGCGCTTCCGGCGGCGTGTCGGGATCAATTCGCGCGGCAACGTCCGGTTGGCAAGTCTCGGATCCACGTCACGCTGCGCACGTTCGCGCGACGCGGAAGCCGCGGGGCGGCTCGGGCAGGGGGCAGGGCGTCCAGGGCGGGCAAACGGATGTCGCGGGATCAGTGGGTGCGCCGATAGACCCAGACGCGGGCGGGCGGCACGTTCTTCATCACCCAGCCGGTATGCGAGGTGGAGAACAGGTCCGGATCGGGCGGGATGGGGGAGTTCAGTCCGTAGGAGAACTGGATGAAGGGCTGGCCCGGCTGCAGGCGGGCGAAGGCGGCGCTGATCAGCGCGCTGCGGCGGTTTGGCGGCTGGGTCAAAAGCGGCAGGCTGGAGATCACCGCGCCGACCGGGCCATCGACGCAGCCGGCGAGCGACTCGTCGAAGGCATAGGCGTCGCCCTGGATGATCCGCACGCCCTGGAACCGCTTTTCCAAGAGCCGGCAGAAATCGGCGCTGTATTCGATCGAGGTGATCCGATCGGCGGCCACGCCCCGTTCCAGCAGCGCCTTGGTGACGACCCCGGTGCCGGGCCCGAGCTCGATGATGGGCAGGGTGTTCTCGGGATCGATGAAGCTCGCCATCAGCTTGGTCAGCGCCTTGCCGGAAGGACTGACCGCGCCCATGGACAGGGGCTTGCCCATCCAGCTCCGAAAGAAGCGGACTTCGTCCGCCACAAGCGCCTTGAACTTCCGCTTCTGGATTGAGGACATTCAGCACCCGAATCGTTGATGAGCGGACTATGCGCGAGAGTTCGCGGCAATCCTGTGGCACTCTATCGCGTCAGGTGCCGCCAAAGAAGTCTCGGATCCGGGCAAAGAATCCGGCTGATTCGGGATTGGTCTCTTCCGACGATGCCTTCTCGAACTCCTCCAGCAGCTCGCGCTGCCGGCGTGACAGGTTCCGCGGCGTCTCGACGACGACCTGGATGTACATGTCGCCCATCTGGCTGGAGCGCAGAACGGGCATGCCCTTGCTCTTCAGGCGGAACTGCTTGCCGGTCTGGGTGCCGTCCGGAACCTTGACCCGGGTCTTGCCGCCATCGACGGTCGGCACGTCGAACTGGCCGCCCAGGGCCGCCGTGGTCAGCGAAATCGGCACGCGACAGAAGATGTCGGCGCCTTCGCGCTGGAACAGGCTGTGCGGCTTGACCGACAGGAACAGGTAGAGATCGCCGGTCGGGCCGCCGCGCAGGCCGGCCTCGCCCTCGCCGGACAGGCGGATGCGGGTGCCGTCCTCGATGCCGGCCGGGATGTTGACGGAGAGCGTGCGCTCCTGCGTCTTGCGGCCGGAACCGGCGCATTTGTCGCAGGGGTCGGAGATGATCTCGCCGCGGCCCTGGCAGGTCGGACAGGTGCGCTCGATCGAGAAGAAGCCCTGCGCCGCACGGACGCGGCCATGGCCCTCGCAGGTCGTGCAGACCTTGGGGTGCGAGCCCGGCTTGGCGCCGGTGCCGTTACAGGCGTCGCAGGCGACCTTGGTCGGGACATGCACTTCCGCGGTCTTGCCGGAGAAGGCTTCCTCGAGCGTGATTTCCATGTTGTAGCGCAGGTCGGCGCCGCGCTCGCGGCCGCCGGAACGCTGGCCACCGCCGCCGCGACGTCCGCCGCCCATGAACTCGCCGAAGATGTCGTCGAAGATATCGGACATGGACGAGGAGAAATCGCCGGAGAAGCCCGGACCACCGCCGCCGCCATTCTCGAACGCGGCATGGCCGAAACGATCATAGGCCGCGCGCTTCTGCGGGTCCTTGAGCATCTCGTAGGCTTCGTTGATTTCCTTGAACTTGGCCTCGGCGGTGTGATCGCCCGGGTTCTTGTCCGGGTGATACTGCATCGCGAGCTTGCGGAAGGCGACCTTCAGGCCCTTGTCGTCGCAATCGCGCGCGACGCCCAGCAACTCATAATAATCGACTTTTGCCATGGTGCCCGTGGTGCAAACGAGTCGGAACTCAAATTCGGAGCCGAAACTCAAGGGTGGACGGCACAAGCGGGGGCCGTGCCTGGATAGGATAGAGGCCCGGCGCGCTGCGCCGGGCCTCCTGGTTCATGCGAGACGCGTGATTAGGACGACTTCTTGGTGTCGTCCACTTCCTCGAAGTCGGCGTCGACGACGTCGTCGGAGCCGGTCGCTTCGGGGTTGCCTTCGCTCTTCTGGCTCTCGGCGTCGGCATACATCGCCTCGCCGAGCTTCATCGAAGCCTGGGCAAGCGTATTGGTCTTCTGCTGGATCGCTTCCGGATCGTCGCCCTCGAGCGCGGTCTTCAGATCGGCGATGGCCGTCTCGATCGTCGACTTGTCGGCAGCCGAGATCTTGGAGCCGTATTCGCCGAGCGACTTCTCAGTCGAATGGACCAGCGCTTCGCCCTGGTTTTTCGCCTCGACGACAGCGCGACGCTTCTTGTCTTCGGCTGCGTGGCTCTCGGCGTCCTTGACCATCTGCTCGATGTCGGCGTCGGAAAGACCGCCCGAGGCCTGGATGCGGATCTGCTGCTCCTTGCCCGTGCCCTTGTCCTTGGCCGACACGTTGACGATGCCGTTGGCGTCGATGTCGAAGGTGACCTCGATCTGCGGCACGCCGCGCGGCGCCGGCGGCAGGCCGACCAGGTCGAACTGGCCGAGCATCTTGTTGTCGGCGGCCATTTCGCGCTCGCCCTGGAAGACGCGGATGGTCACGGCGGACTGGGAATCCTCAGCCGTCGAGAACACCTGGCTCTTCTTCGTCGGGATCGTCGTGTTGCGTTCGATCAGGCGCGTGAACACGCCGCCCAGCGTCTCGATGCCGAGCGAAAGCGGGGTCACGTCGAGCAGCAGAACGTCCTTGACGTCGCCCTGCAGCACGCCGGCCTGGATCGCGGCGCCCATGGCGACGACTTCATCCGGGTTGACGCCCTTGTGCGGGTCCTTCCCGAAGAACTGCTTCACGATCTCCTGGATCTTGGGCATGCGGGTCATGCCGCCGACCAGGACCACTTCGTCGATCTCGGCTGCCGAAAGGCCGGCATCCTTGAGCGCCGCCTTGCAGGGCGCCACGGTGCGCTGCACCAGATCGTCGACCAGCGCTTCGAACTTCGAGCGGGTCAGCTTGATCGCAAGGTGCTTCGGACCCTTGGCGTCGGCCGTGATGAAGGGCAGGTTGATTTCGGTCTGTTGCGCCGAGGAAAGCTCGATCTTGGCCTTCTCCGCGGCTTCCTTCAGGCGCTGCAGCGCCAGCTTGTCGCCGCGCAGGTCGATGCCCTGCTCGCGCTTGAACTCGTCGGCGAGGTAGCCGACCAGGCGCATGTCGAAGTCTTCACCGCCGAGGAACGTGTCGCCATTGGTCGACTTCACCTCGAAGACGCCGTCGCCGATCTCGAGAATCGAGATGTCGAACGTGCCGCCGCCAAGGTCATAGACCGCGATCGTCTTGCCGTCGTTCTTGTCGAGGCCGTAGGCCAGCGCTGCCGCCGTCGGCTCGTTGATGATGCGCAGCACTTCGAGGCCGGCGATCTTGCCGGCGTCCTTGGTGGCCTGGCGCTGGGCGTCGTTGAAGTAGGCGGGAACCGTGATGACGGCCTGCTCGACCGGCGTGCCGAGGAAGGCTTCGGCGGTTTCCTTCATCTTCATCAGGATGAAGGCGGAGATCTGCGCCGGCGAGTACTTCTCGCCGTCGACTTCGACCCACGCGTCGCCGTTTGGTCCCTTGACGATGTTGTAGGGGACGAGGTGCTTGTCCTTCTCGACCATCGGGTCGTCATAGCGGCGACCGATCAGTCGCTTCACCGCGAAGAAGGTATGTTCGGGATTGGTGACCGCCTGGCGCTTCGCCGGCTGGCCAACCAGTTTCTCGCCGTCATCCGTGAACGCGACCATGGACGGCGTCGTGCGCGCGCCTTCTGCGTTCTCGATGACCTTGGGCGTCTTGCCGTCCATGACGGCGAGGCAGGAATTCGTCGTTCCGAGGTCGATGCCGATGACCTTAGCCATATTCTCTCTCCTTTTGGCGGGCCGTGCGGACCCTCTTCGAGGCTTCCGCCGTGCCGGGCAGGTGCCCGTACGGCCCCCATGAACACTGTGATTTGCGCGGTATCGGCAAAGCATGCCGGCCTACGCAGGTTCTGCGCGTATATAAGAAGATGCCTAAACCGCCGCAAGGCGGCTCTCATTGCGATTGAGGCCCATCTTTCGTTCCAGAGGTACATTCTCCAGCAATGGTCACAAGTGAGCGGCATACGCCGCCTTTGCAAGGGTTCCGGCTCGTGCCGGGAAGGTTCGATCGTTCCGCCCAGGAAGCCCTGCGCGACGCGATCCGGGCCATCGTCGTCGCCGCCCCGCTCTACCGGCCGAGCATGCCGCGAACCGGCAAGCCGTTTTCGGTGCGGATGACCAATTGCGGCGTCCTCGGCTGGGTCTCAGACCAGACCGGCTACCGTTACCAGCCGACCCATCCGGTGACGGGCGAGCCCTGGCCCGCCATCCCGCCGATGCTGCTCGACCTCTGGCGGGAACTGGCCGATTATCCCGAACCGCCGGAAGCCTGCCTGATCAATTTCTACGATGCGGACGCCCGTCTAGGTCTCCACCAGGATGCCGACGAAGAAGAGTTCGCGGCCCCCGTGCTCTCCGTCTCGCTCGGCGACACCTGCCTGTTCCGCATCGGCGGAACCAGGCGAAGCGATCCGACCCGGTCGATCCGTCTCGCTTCCGGAGATGTGGTGCTGCTCGGCGGCGAGGCAAGGCTCGCCTTTCATGGCGTCGACCGGATCTATCCCGCCACCTCGACGTTGCTTGCACAAGGCGGGAGAATCAATCTGACGTTGCGCCGCATCACGAAACCGGCCAGCGCTATTCCCGCTTCGGGATTTCTTCGTTAACTAAGGCCGTCAAACGTTCTTGCGCCAATAAAGGAAACGTCTTGCCTGATTCAAACAGCGTCCTGATCGTCACGGATATCCAGAACGACTTTCTGCCGGGCGGTGCCCTGGCAGTGACGGACGGCGACGCGATCCTCCCGCTGGTCAACGACCTGGCCCGGCGCTTCAAGAATGTCGTGATCACGCAGGATTGGCATACAGCCGGCCATATCTCGTTTGCCTCGGCCCATGCCGGCCGCAAGCCCTTCGAGACGATCAGCCTGCGCTACGGCCCGCAGGTGCTCTGGCCGGACCATTGCATCCAGGGCACGCAGGGCGCGGCGCTCGCCTCGGGCCTCGATATTCCCCATGCCCAGCTGATCCTGCGCAAGGGCTACCACGCCCATGCCGACAGCTATTCGGCCTTCTTCGAGGCCGACCGCAAGACGCCGACCGGCCTCACCGGCTATCTGTTCGAGCGCAGCATCGAGGAAGTCTTCGTGGTCGGTCTTGCCACCGATTTCTGCGTGTCCTGGACGGCGCAGGATGCGCGCGCCCATGGCTTCAAGACGACGGTGATCGAGGATGCCTGCCGGGCCATCGACACCGAGGGGTCGCTCGCCGAGGCGATCGCCGTGATGGACCGCGCCGGCGTGCGCCGGGTCCGCTCGGAAGCCCTCGCGGCCTGACACGAAAACGGCGCAGAAACCCTCAGGCCTCCGCGCCGCTTGGACTATCCTCGATGATGAGGTTCAGCCGCCGACATTGAAGGCGGCGAGCGCCGCCATATTGACGATGTCGCTGTCGCGCGCGCTGAGCGACAGGATCTGCACCGGCTTGTCGAGGCCGACCAGCAGCGGGCCGATCACCGTGGCGCCGCCCAGTTCCTGCAGCATCTTGGTCGAGATCGAGGCCGAGTGGAACGCCGGCATCACCAGCACATTCGCCGGTCCCGAAAGGCGGCAGAACGGATAGGCCGCCATCGCCTTCGGGTTCAGCGCCACATCGGCCGCCATCTCGCCATCGAACTCGAAGCTGACGCGGCGCTTCTCCAGGATCTGCACCGCCTCGCGCACATGGCGCGAGCGTTCGCTCTCCGGCTGGCCGAATGTCGAATAGGCGAGCATCGCGACACGCGGCTCGTAGCCGAGCCGCTTGGCAACGCCGGCTGCCTCGACGGCGATGTCGGCCAGTTCCTCGCCCGAGGGCATGTCGTGCACGGCGGTGTCGGCGACGACGACGGTGCGACCGCGCACCAGCGTGATCGACACGCCGATGACCCGGTGGCCGGGCTTGGTGTCGATGACCTTGCGGACATCGCTGAGCACGGTCGAATAGTTGCGCGTCACGCCCGAGACCATCGCGTCCGCATCGCCGAGCGCCACCATGGTGGCGCCGAAATAATTGCGATCGGTGTTGATCAGGCGCTGGCTGTCGCGGTGCAGATAGCCCTGCCGCTGCAGGCGGGCGTAGAGGAAGTCGATATAGGCAGGATTGCGCTTGGAGAGCCGCGCATTGTGGATCTCCATGCCGGGGACCAGGTCGATGCCGGCATTCGCCGCCGTCTCGCGGATGATGTCCTCGCGGCCGATCAGGATCGCCGTGCCCAGCTCCTGGGCGACGAAGCTGGCGGCGGCGCGGATCACCTGCTCCTCCTCGCCCTCGGCGAAGACGACGCGCTTCGGATTGCGGCGGACGCGTTCGTAGATGCGCGCCAGCGTGCCGACGATCGGGTCGCGGCGGGCCGACAGCTCGATCTTATAGGCCGCCATGTCCTCGATCGGCTTGCGCGCGACGCCGGTATCCATCGCCGCCTGGGCGACAGCCGCCGGGATCTCCGACAGCAGGCGCGGATCGAACGGCACCGGGATGATGTAATGCGGCCCGAAGCGGGGACGCACGCCCTGATAGGCGGCGGCGACCTCGTCCGGCACGTCCTTGCGGGCGAGCGCGGCCAGCGCCTGCGCCGCGGCGATCTTCATCTCTTCGTTGATCGTGGTGGCGCGCACGTCGAGCGCGCCGCGGAAGATGTAGGGGAAGCCGAGGACGTTGTTGACCTGGTTGGGATAGTCCGAGCGGCCAGTGGCGATGATGACGTCGTCGCGGACCTCGGCCGCTTCCTCCGGCGTGATCTCCGGATCGGGATTGGCCATCGCGAAGATGATTGGCCGCGGCGCCATGGCGCGCACCATGTCGGCGGTCAGCGCACCCTTGGCCGAGACGCCGAAGAAGATGTCGGCGCCCTGCATCGCGTCTTCCAGCGTGCGGGCATCGGTCGGCGAGGCATGCGCCGTCTTCCACTGGTTCATGCCCTCGGTGCGGCCCTGGTAGACGACGCCTTTGGTGTCGCAGAGCAGCACGTTTTCCGACGGCATGCCCATGGCCTTGACCAGCTCGATGCAGGCGATGCCGGCAGCGCCGGCGCCGTTGCAGACCAGCTTGGTCGTCTTAATGTCGCGGCCGGTCAGGTGCAGCGCGTTGATCATGCCGGCGGCGGCGATGATCGCCGTGCCATGCTGGTCGTCATGGAAGACCGGGATGTCCATCAGCTCGCGCAGGCGGCTTTCGATGATGAAGCAGTCCGGCGCCTTGATGTCTTCGAGGTTGATGCCGCCGAAGGACGGGCCGAGATAGCGCACGGAATTGACGAAGGCGTCGACGTCCTCGGTATCGATCTCGAGATCGATCGAATCGACGTCGGCGAAGCGCTTGAACAGCACCGCCTTGCCTTCCATCACCGGCTTCGAGGCGAGCGGGCCCAGATTGCCGAGGCCGAGGATGGCGGTGCCGTTGGAGATGACGGCGACCATGTTGCCGCGCGTCGTGTAGTCGAACGCCTTGGAGGGATCCGCGGCGATGGCGTGCACCGGTACGGCGACGCCGGGCGAATAGGCGAGCGACAGGTCGCGCTGGGTCGCCATCGGCTTGGTCGGCGTGATTTCCAGCTTGCCGGGCCGCCCTTGGGCGTGGAAGTCCAGCGCCTCCTTGTCGGTCAGCACAGGGCCGCTCTTGGCGGGGCGTTTGGTTTCGGTCATGGAGAGGGCTCGGCGTCAGGCGTTTCCGGGGCGGACGGCATTCGCCGTCTCAAAAATGCGGATGCGGACGATATCACCGGTTTCTGTGATCTCAAGCATGCCGATCGCGGTCGCGAGGGTGAAACACCTTCAACGTTTTGCTAGCGTCGCGCCATGCTTGATCCCCGCTCCGCCCCCGACGCCGCCGCGCTCCGTCCCACGCCGATGATGGAGCAGTTCCTCGAGATCAAGGAAGCCAACCCCGGCAGCCTGCTTTTCTACCGGATGGGCGACTTCTACGAGATGTTCTTCGAGGATGCGGAGATCGCCTCCCGGGCGCTCGGCATCACCTTGACCAAGCGCGGCAAGCATCTTGGCGACGACATCCCGATGTGCGGCGTGCCGGTCCATGCCGCCAATGACTATCTGCAGAAGCTGATCTCGCTGGGACATCGGGTCGCGGTCTGCGAACAGCAGGAAGATCCGGCCGAGGCGAAGAAGCGGCCCGGCAAATCGGTGGTCAAGCGCGGCGTCGTCCGTCTGGTGACGCCGGGCACGCTGACCGAGGACACGCTGCTCGACGCCGGCCGCAACAACTATCTCGCCGCGGTGGCGCGGCTGCGCGGCGCGGCGGCGGATGGCAGCGACCGCTTCTCTATCGCCTGGATCGACATCTCGACCGGCGATTTCCGCCTGGCCGAGACCGACCAGCTGCGGCTTTCCGCCGATATCGCCCGCGTCGATCCGCGTGAGCTCCTGGTGCCCGACAGCTTCTTCGCCGATGACACGCTCGGCCCCTTCGTGCGCGAGCTTGCCGTCGCCGTGACGCCGCTGCCCGGCGCTTTCTTCGATGGTGCGACCGCAGGCGCCCGCCTCGCCGCCTATTTCGGCGTCAACACGCTGGACGGCCTTGGCTCCTTCTCCCGCGTCGAGCTTTCGGCGGCGGCGGCGGCGCTCGCCTATGTCGAGAAGACGCAGATCGGCGAGCGGCCGCCGCTGTCGCGCCCGGTGCGCGAGAGCGACGGCGCGGTGATGCTGATCGACGCCGCCACCCGCGCCAATCTCGAGCTGGTGCGCACGCTGTCGGGCGAGCGGCGCGGCAGCCTGCTCGCGGCGATCGACCGCACCGTGACGGGCGCCGGATCGCGGCTCTTGGCCGAGCGGCTGTCCAGCCCCTCGACCGACCCTGATCTGATCGAGCGACGGCTCGACGCGCTCGACTACATGCTGAAGCTCGGCCGTCGCCGGGGCGTGATCCGAGAGGCGCTGGGCGCCAGCCCCGATCTCGCCCGCGCCCTGTCGCGCCTGTCGCTCAATCGCGGCGGCCCGCGCGATCTCGCCGGCATCCGCTTCTCGCTCGATGCCGCGGCGCGCCTGGCCGAGGTGCTTGGCGAGGCCGATGCGGCGCTGCCGGAGGAACTCGTCGCCGCCCGCGCCGCGCTGGTCGGCGCGCCGCACGATCTCGCCGCCGAACTGGCGGGCGCGCTGGCCGACGAACTGCCGCTGTTGAAGCGCGATGGCGGCTTCGTCCGTCCGGGCTATGACGCCGATCTCGACACGACGCGGGCGCTGCGCGACGAAAGCCGCCAGGTGATCGCCGGGCTGCAGGCGACCTATTCGGCCGAGACCGACATCAAGGCGCTGAAGATCAAGCACAACAACGTGCTCGGCTACTTCATCGAGGTGCCGCAGCAATATGGCGAGCGGCTGCTCGGCGCCGATTATGCCGGCCGCTACATCCATCGCCAGACCATGGCCGGCGCCATGCGCTTCATTACCACGGAGCTCGCCGACCTGGAGGCGAAGATCGCTTCCGCCGGCGACCGGGCGCTGGCGATCGAGCAGGCGACTTTTGACGCGCTGCTGGCGCATGTCGTCGGCGTCTCGGACGCGCTGAAGGCGGTGGCCGCGGCGCTGGCGGTGATCGACGTGACGGCGGCGCTGGCGACGCTCGCCGAGACCGACAACTACGCCCGGCCGGTGGTCGATCACTCGCTCGCCTTCTCGATCCAGGGTGGCCGCCATCCGGTGGTCGAGCAGGCGCTGAAGCGCGAGGGCAGCGTTGCCTTCGTCGCCAATGGTTGCGAACTCGGCGCGCGCAAGGAAGGCAAGCCCGGCCGGATCTGGCTGATCACCGGTCCGAACATGGCCGGTAAGTCGACCTTCCTGCGCCAGAACGGCCTGATCGCCATCCTGGCCCAGATCGGCTCCTATGTGCCGGCGGACAGCGCCCATATCGGCATCGTCGACCGGCTGTTCAGCCGCGTCGGCGCGGCCGACGACCTTGCCCGCGGGCGCTCCACCTTCATGGTCGAGATGGTCGAGACGGCGGCGATCCTCAACCAGGCGACCGACCGCTCGCTGGTGATCCTCGACGAGATCGGCCGCGGCACCGCGACCTTCGACGGCCTGTCGATTGCCTGGGCGGCGATCGAGCATCTGCACGAGGTCAACCGCTCGCGCGGCCTGTTCGCCACGCATTATCACGAGCTGACTGCGCTGTCGCAGCGGCTCGATCGGCTGGAAAACGCCACCGTCCGGGTCAAGGAATGGAATGGCGACGTCGTCTTCCTGCACGAGATCGTCGCCGGCGCCGCCGATCGTTCCTATGGCATCCAGGTGGCGAAGCTCGCTGGCCTGCCGGCTTCGGTGGTGGCGCGGGCGCGCGACGTACTCTCGCATCTGGAGGAAACCGACCGGAAATCCCCGGCGGCGACGCTGATCGACGATTTGCCGCTTTTCGCGGTTTTGGCCGCGAAACCGCAGCCTGTCGTTGCGGAAGATCCGCTCGGCCCCGTGCTCGACGGGCTGCAGCCGGACGAAATGACCCCGCGCGAGGCGCTGGAGGCGCTTTACCGGTTGAAGGCGCTGCGGCCGCGTCACCCCTGACGCGCCGCCTCCTATTGGCGCGGGCGCAAAAAGCGGTTTACGGTCCGGGCAGATTTCCCATGCCCCAACGTCGATTGCCTCCATGACCCGATCCGATACCGCGCTCCTCGACCGCCCCCCGCTCGCGGCTGAACTGCACGCGCTGGCGCCCGGGCTGGACAAGACGGCGCTGCGTTCGGCCGTGCTGACCCATCTGAAGCAGGTGCTGCGGGACGGGCGCGCCGCCGCCGAGGCGCAGCTGATCGCCGATGGCCATGGCAGCGCCTGCGCACGAACGCTTTCGAAGCTGCAGGACGATGTGATCGGCGCGATCTACGAGGTCGCCATCCGCCACATCTATCCGGCCGAGAACCCCACCTCGGCCGAGCGCATGGCGCTGGTCGCCGTCGGCGGCTATGGCCGCGGCATGCTGGCGCCTGGCTCCGACATCGATCTCCTCTTCGTGCTGCCCTACAAGCAGACGCCCTGGGGTGAGAGCGTCGTCGAATTCGTGCTCTACATGCTGTGGGATCTCGGCCTCAAGGTCGGCCACGCCACGCGCAATGTCGACGAATGCATCCGCCTGTCGCGCGGCGACATGACGATCCGCACCGCCATTCTCGAATCCCGCTTCCTCTGGGGCGACGACCGGCTGTTCGACGAGCTCACCCAGCGCTTCGACGCGGAAGTGGCCAAGGGCACGGGGCCGGAATTCATCGCCGCGAAGCTCGCCGAGCGCGACGAGCGCCACCGGCGCCAGGGCGCCTCGCGCTATCTGGTCGAGCCCAACGTCAAGGAAGGCAAGGGCGGCCTGCGCGACCTGCACACGCTGTTCTGGATAGCCAAGTATTTCTACCAGGTCCGCTCGGGCAACGCGCTGGTCGAGGCGGGCCTGTTCTCGCGCTCCGAACTGGCGCTGTTCCGCAAGTCCGAGGACTTCCTCTGGTCCGTGCGCTGCCACCTCCACTTCCTGACCGGGCGGCCGGAAGAGCGGCTTTCCTTCGATGTCCAGCGCGAGATGGCGGTTCGCCTCGGCTACACCTCGCATCCCGGCATGAAGGATGTCGAGCGCTTCATGAAGCACTATTTCCTGGTCGCCAAGGATGTCGGCGACCTGACGATGATCTTCTGCGCGGGGCTGGAAGAGGAGAACGCCAAGCCGGCGCCGTTGCTGAACCGCTTCTTCAATTTCGGCTCGCGCCGTCGCCACCGCAAGATCACCGATTCCAGCGATTTCATCGTCGAGCACGACCGCATCAACATGGCGGCGCCCGACGTGTTCGCGCGCGACCCGGTCAATCTGATCCGCATCTTCCACCTCGCCGACAAGCACAACCTCGCCTTTCACCCCGACGCGATGAAGGAGGTGACGCGTTCGCTGAAGCTGATCGACGGCAAGTTGCGCGACGACCCCGAGGCGAACCGGCTGTTCCTGGAACTGCTCGCCTCGCGCAACCAGCCCGAAACCGTCATCCGCCGCATGAACGAGGCTGGCGTGCTCGGCCGCTTCGTGCCGGATTTCGGCAAGGTCGTGGCGATGATGCAGTTCAACATGTACCACCACTATACGGTGGACGAGCACCTGATCCGCTCCGTCGGCGTGCTGGCCGAGATCGATGCCGGCGCGCGCAGCGAGGAGCATCCGCTCGCCAATATGGTGATGCCGACCATTCAGGATCGTACCGCCCTTTACGTGGCGATGTTCCTGCATGACGTCGCCAAGGGCCGGCCGGAGGATCATTCGATCGCCGGCGCGAGGGTGGCGCGCCGGTTGGGGCCCCGGCTCGGACTGACGCCGGCGCAGACCGAGACGGTGGCCTGGCTGATCGAGCATCACCTCTTGATGAGCATGACGGCGCAGTCGCGCGATCTGGGCGACCGCAAGACGATCCAGGATTTCGCGGCCGTGGTGCAGAGCCTCGAGCGGCTGAAGATGCTGCTCGTACTCACCATCGCCGACATCAAGGCGGTCGGGCCGGGCGTGTGGAACGGCTGGAAGGGCCAGCTGCTGCGCACGCTTTACTACGAGACCGAGCCGCATCTGACCGGCGGCCACAGCCAGGTATCGCGCGATGAGCGCGTCGCGGCGGCCAAGGCCGAGCTGGTCGACGCGCTGAAGGATTGGCCGCAGGCCGAGCTCGACGCCTATCGCGACCGGCACTATCCGGCCTATTGGCTCCGCGTCGATCTCCCGCGCAAGATCGCCCACGCCTCGCTGATCCGCAACGCCGATCGGTCCGGCCAGACGCTGGCGACGGCCGTGTCGACGCATGCTTTCGAGGCGATCACCGAGATCACCGTGCTGGCGCCGGATCATCCGCGCCTGCTGTCGATGATCGCCGGCGCCTGCACCGCGGCGGGCGGCAACATCGTCGACGCGCAGATCTTCACGACGACCGACGGGCTCGCCATCGATACGATCTTCATCGCGCGGGAATTCGATACCGACGAGGAAGAGATGACACGCGCGCTGAAGGTGGGCGCGCTGATCGAGCAGGCGCTCTCCGGCGCCGTCGCGCTGCCGGAGGCGATCGCCAAGAAGGCGAAGCCGCGTGCCAAGATCAAGGCTTTCACCGTCGAGACGCAGATCCTGCTCGACAATTCCTGGTCGAACCAGTTCACCGCGATCGAGGCATCCGGGTTGGATCGTCCCGGCCTGCTCTACGACCTGACGCGCTCGATCTCGGATCTGAACCTCAACATTGCCTCGGCGCATGTCGTGACCTTCGGCGAGCGGGCGGTCGACGTCTTCTATGTCACCGATCTGACCGGCCGGAAGGTGATGAATGCCAATCGCGAGGCGAGCATCCGCCGCCGCCTGCATCAGGCTTTTGAGGGCATCGCGCCGGTAGACAAGACGCCGACCCGCAAGGCCGGCTGAGGCGGCGCGTCGGGTGCCGCCGACGTCCGGGCGCACGGATCGGCGGGGGCCGTCGCTCGGCCTTCGCTTTGCCTTGATTTTCCAGCACCCAAAGGCGTAACTCGGCCCGCTCGCGGGTGCGGGCGATCCCGTCCTCTTTCCGATCCGCCAGGTGGCAATGTCTCTCCTGAAAAACTTTGTCACCGTCGGTGGCTCGACGACATCGAGCCGGCTTCTCGGCTTCGTCCGCGACATGTTCATGGCAGCCGCCCTCGGCACCGGACCGGTGGCCGATGCCTTTTTCGTCGCCTTCCGCTTTCCCAATCTGTTCCGCCGGCTCTTTGCGGAAGGCGCGTTCGCTTCGGCATTTGTCCCGCTTTTCGCACGCAAGCTGGAGGGCGATGGACTTGAAGAGGCGCGCCGCTTCGGCTCGGAGGCCATGTCGGCGCTCTTTGCTGTCCTGGTGTTGATCACCGTCGTCGCGATCGTCGCGATGGTACCGCTCATGTACATCTTGGCGCCGGGATTTGCGTCCGATCCGTCCAAGTTCGAGTTGACGGTGCTGTTGACGCGGATCTCCTTCCCTTATCTGACCTTGATCTCGCTGCTGGCGCTCTACAGTGGTGTTCTGAATGCGCATGGGCGGTTCATGGCGGCGGCCATGGCGCCGGCGCTTCTCAACGTCGCTCTGGTAGCCGCGCTCGCCTATATCCTGTTCACGAAGTTGGAGAGCACGGCTGAAGCTGGCATTCTGCTTTCCTGGGCGACGCTGGTGGGTGGCGTTCTCCAACTCGCATTCGTCATGATCGACGCCTGGCGCAACGGCCTGCTGCTTCGTCTCCGCTGGCCAAGACTCACCCCGGATGTCCGCCGGCTGACGGCACTGGCCGTCCCGGGGTTCATTGCGGGCGGCGTCACCCAGATCAATATCGTCATCGGCACGATGATCGCGTCGTTTGCGCCGGGGGCGATCTCGATCCTTACCCTCGCTGATCGCCTGTACCAGCTGCCCCTCGGCATTGTCGGCGCGACCATTGCCGTCGTCATGCTGCCGGACCTGTCGCGTCACATCCGCGCCGACCGTCAGGACTTGGCTCAGCACACGCAGAATCGCAGCCTCGAATTCGCGATGGCGTTGACGCTACCAGCGGCGATTGCCTTGTTTGTTTTGGCAAAGCCGATTGTCCAGGTCGTTTTTCAGCGCGGCGAATTCGGGCCCGACGCCACCATTGCCACGGCGCACACCTTGATGGGATATGCCGTTGGCCTCCCGGCTTTCGTGCTGATCAAGGTGTTTTCATCTGGCTTCTTCGCCCGCGAGGACACCAAGACGCCAATGTGGTTCGCGGGGGTCGGCGTGGCCGTCAACATCATCGGCTCGCTGGTGCTGTTCCCCTCGCTCACCTATGTCGGCATCGCGATCGCCACCAGCCTCTCGGGCTGGGTCAATGCCGCCTTGCTCGGCTGGGCGCTGCACAAGCGCGGCCATTTCCAGTTCGATGACAAGGTGAAGCGCAACATGCCAATGGTGCTGGTCGCCGCCATGGCAATGGGGCTTTCGATCTTCCTCGCCGCCTGGTGGGCCGAGCCGTATTTCGTGGATCAGCGCATCGTCTTCCGAGTGGTGGCGATGGGCACGATCTGCGGCATCGGGCTCGTGCTGTTCGCGCTGTTCTGCCAGCTGACCGGCGTCGTCCATTTCGGCACGATCCTCGGCAAGCTGCGCAACCGCAGGCGCCGCTAACCTTCCGCGCTTGCGCGCATCGACACGTCGCGCCATAACGCGCCGGAAAAACGGGGTTTCTGATGACCGAATTCAAGACGCGCATCTTTTCCGGCGTCCAGCCGACCGGCAATCTGCACCTGGGCAACTATCTCGGCGCGATCGTCAATTTCGTCGCGCTGCAGGAAGCCAATGAGTGCATCTACTGCGTCGTCGACATGCACGCGATCACGGTCTGGCAGGATCCGGCCGAACTGACGCGGCAGATCCGCGAGGTCACGGCCGCCTTCGTCGCCGCCGGCATCGACCCCGTGTCGCATATCGTCTTCAACCAGAGCCAGGTTTCCGCCCATGCGGAGCTGGCCTGGATCTTCAATTGCGTCGCGCGCATCGGCTGGATGAACCGCATGACGCAGTTCAAGGACAAGGCCGGCAAGGACAAGGAGAACGCCTCGCTCGGCCTTCTCGCCTATCCGAGCCTGATGGCCGCCGACATCCTCGCCTACCAGGCGACGCATGTTCCCGTCGGCGAGGACCAGAAGCAGCACCTCGAGCTGACGCGCGACATCGCCCAGAAGTTCAATAACGACTATTCCGAGTCGATCGCGGCGCATGGCTTCGGCGATGCCTATTTCCCGATCACCGAGCCGGTCATCACCGGCCCGGCCACCCGAATCATGTCGCTGCGCGACGGCACCAAGAAGATGTCGAAGTCGGACCCGTCCGATTATTCGCGCATCAACCTGACCGACGACGCCGACGGCATCGCGCAGAAGATCCGCAAGGCCAAGACCGATGCCGAGCCCCTTCCCGGCGATGTCGAGGGCCTGAAGGGCCGTCCCGAGGCCGACAACCTCGTCGGCATCTATGCCGCCCTCTCCGGCCTCACCAAGGAAGACGTCCTGCGCGAGTTCGGCGGCCAGCAATTCTCCGGCTTCAAGCCGGCGCTGGCCGATCTGGCGGTCGAGAAGCTCGGCCCCGTCGGCGGCGAGATGCGTCGCCTGATGGCCGATCCCGGCCATATCGATGCGATCCTCGCCGATGGCGCGGCGCGCGCCGATGCGATCGCCCGCCCGATCCTCGACGGCGTCAAGGACGTCGTCGGCTTCATCCGCCGCAAGTAAGGCGCGTCGGCGACTTGCGGCAGCGGTCGCCGGGTGGCAGCATCGAGCCATGCTGATGAAGCGCAAGAGCACCGAGACCGGTCACCGCCGCAAGTTTCTGGCGGTGATCGACGACACGCCCGAATGCTCGCGCGCCGTCATCTATGGCGCGCGCCGCGCCGATCGCACCAGCGGCGGCCTCGTGCTGCTCTATGTGATCGAGCCGACCGGCTTCCAGCACTGGATCGGCGTGGAAAACATCATGCGGGCCGAGGCGATGGACGAGGCCGAGACGACGCTCGGCCGTTTCGCCGATATCGCCCGCCGCCATTCCTCGATCGAGCCGGAAATGGTGATTCGCGAGGGCACCCGCGCCGAGCAGATCACCGCGCTGATCGAGGAGGACGAGGATATCGCCATCCTGGTTCTGGCCGCCGGCACCGACAAGGAAGGCCCGGGCCCGCTGGTTTCCTCGATCGCCGGCAAGCTGGCGGCAACCTTCCCGGTGCCGATCACCATTGTCCCCGGCACGCTTTCCGACGATGACATCGCCGCCATCGCTTGAAACCTGACCCCAAGACTACGATTTTAGCGTTCACGCCGTGATTCCGCTTGGACGGAAGGGCGGCAGTGACTACTATGCGTTTCTAGAAATATTCTAAACAAGATCGCACGGAGCCCGCATCATGTTCATCCAAACCGAAGCGACGCCGAATCCGTCGACCTTGAAGTTCCTGCCCGGCCGGCTCGTCCTGCCGGAAAGCACGGCCGATTTCCGCGATCCCGACGAGGCCGAGCGTTCGCCGCTGGCCGAGCGTCTGTTCGCCGTCAACGGCGTGGCCGGCGTGTTCCTGGGGCATGACTTCATCAGCGTGACCAAGAAGGAGGGCGAGTGGCAGCACATGAAGCCCGCCATCCTCGGCGCGATCATGGAGCACTTTATGGCCGGCGTCCCGGTCATGGCGACGCTGAAGCCGCACACCCCCGACCAGGGCGAGTTCTTCGAGGAGGGCGATGCCGAGCTGGTCGAGACGATCAAGGAACTGATCGAGACGCGCGTCCGTCCGGCCGTGGCGCAGGATGGTGGCGACATCACCTTCCAGGGCTTCCGCGATGGCGTCGTCTATCTCAACATGCGCGGCTCCTGCGCCGGTTGCCCGTCCTCGACGGCGACCCTCAAGCACGGCATCCAGAACCTCCTGCGTCATTTCGTGCCGGAAGTTCGCGAGGTTGAGGCAGTTTCCTGATCGGCGGCGCTCGACAGCCCCGCCTTCTGGCTCTATCCGGGTCTGATGACCCTGCTTGCCATCGATACCGCCCTTGAAAATTGCTCCGTTGGCCTTTCGGCCGGCGGGGCTGTCTTTTTGCGCGCCGAGACCATCGGCAAGGGCCATGCCGAACGGCTGATGCCGGAGATCGCCGCCCTGCTGGCCGAGGCCGGCGTGGCGATATCGGCCATCCAACGCATCGCCGTCTCGGTCGGGCCCGGCTCGTTCACCGGCCTGCGCGTGGGCATCGCCGCCGCGCGCGGCCTGGCGCTGGTCTACCGCGTCCCGGTCGTCGGCGTCGGCACGCTGCTCACCCATGCCGCCCTGGCCACGAGCCTGCGCCCGCCCGGAAACGAGCGGCCGATCCTCGCCCTGCTGCCGGCTCGTGGCGACGAACTCTATGGCCAGCTGTTTTCGGCGAAGCTGGAACCGGCCGGCGAGGCGGTGCTCGCCTCGATCGGGCATTTCGCGGCGCTCGCCGACGAGTCGGACGCCGATCTGGCCGGTGCCGGCGCGATCCGGCTGGAACGGCCGGATCGGGTGATCCACGATCGTTCGGCCCCGGATATCGCGACGCTGCTTTCGCTGGGCGCCAGCCTCGATCCGGCCGATCACCCGCCCAAACCGCTCTACCTCAAGCCCCCCGACGCCAAGCCGCAGCTTCACAAGGGAATCGCGCGCCAATGATGGACCTTCTGCTGCGACCCCGCATCATCATCGACGCCGTGGACCCTGCCGATATCGACGCGCTCGTGGAGATCCACGCCGCCGGCTTCCGTCGTGGCTGGAGCGCCGACGAGATCGACGGGCTGGTCGCCGACAAGACGGTGACCGGTCATGTGTTGCGGCGGGAATCGCCGTTTGGCACGCGGCGTCCGCAGGGCTTCATCCTGGTGCGCACTGTCGCCGGCGAGGCCGAGGTGCTGACGATCGCCGTGGCGCCGGGCGCCCGCGGGCGCGGCTATGGCCGCCTGCTGATGGAAGAGGCGCTGCGCGCGCTCTACCGCGAACTTGTCCCCGAAGTCTTTCTCGAGGTCGACGAGAACAATGCGAGCGCCGTTTCCCTCTACAGATCGCTTGGATTTGTCGAAGTCGGACGCCGGAAGGGCTACTATGCCGATGGCAAGGGGCCGGGCGGCACCGCGCTTGTCATGCGGCTGCAACTCCGCTAAGCGCCGAGGTTTCGTGCGAGGTCCGAGGGGCAGGAGATGAGCGTGACGCCTGAGCTACAGCATCCAACTAGCCTGGAAGACGCCTGCGTCGAGAAGGGCATGCGCATGACCGAGCAGCGCCGCATCATCGCGCGCGTGCTCGATGCCGCCACCGACCATCCCGATGTCGAGGAAGTCTACCGTCGCGCCTCGGCCATCGATCCGCGCATCTCGATCTCGACCGTCTACCGGACGGTGAAGCTGTTCGAGGATGCCGGGATGATCGAGCGTCACGATTTCCGCGATGGCCGCAGTCGCTACGAGGCGGTCTCCGAAGAACATCATGATCACCTGATCGACCTGCGCAGCGGCGACGTCATCGAATTCCGCAGCGAGGAAATCGAGGCGCTGCAGGACCTGATCGCCCGCCGGCTCGGCTACCGCCTGGTCGATCATCGCCTGGAGCTCTATGCCGTGCCGATCGACGACAAGACCCCGAAGGGTCGCTCCTGATGGGGAAGCTCCGGCTCGCCCTCGTCCTGGTGAGCCTGCTGCTGACCACGCTGATCCTGCTGCCGCTGCAGCTGTTCGCCATGCGCTTCCGTCCGGCGCTCGCGGCCCGGGTGCCGATGTGGTGGCAGCGCGTCGCCGCCCGGTGCCTGGGCCTCAGGGTCCGCATCGAGGGGGCGCCGGCGACCGACCGGCCGTTGCTGATCGTCTCCAACCACACTTCCTGGGTCGATATCGTCACGCTGGGCAGCCTGCTGCCGGTCTCCTTCATCGCCAAGAGCGAGGTTGGCGGCTGGCCGGTGGTGAAGTGGCTGGCCCGCCTGCAGCGCAGCGTCTTCATCGATCGCACCCGCCGCACGGCCACCGCCGCCTCCAATAGCGCCATCGCGGCCCGGCTTGCGAGCGGCGAGGCGCTGGTGCTGTTCGCGGAAGGCACGACCGGCGACGGCATCACCGTGCTGCCGTTCCGCAGCGCCCTGGTGGGCGCGGCGCGCGAGGCGAGCGGCGCCGATCAGCCGATCACCATCCAGCCCGTCGCCATCGTCTATGTCGGCTTCCAGGGCCTGCCGATCGATCGCTCGCGCATGGCCGAGATCGCCTGGCACGGCCATATGGATCTGGCGCCGCATCTGGTGTCGCTGGTCGAGATTGGCGCGGTCGACGCGGTGGTTGCCTTCGGCACGCCGATCCGGTTCGGGCCCGATGCCGACCGCAAGCAGGTGACGGCCGCGGCCGAGGCGGAAGTGCGCGCCATGGTGCGTTCCATCCGCTCGCGCGGCCTCAAGAACATCACGGTCATGGCAGCGTCACCGGACGCGCCTATTCTCAGCGAGACAGAAAGCGGATAGGAAGGGACAGGCGACGGCGGGTGATCCGCCGGAAGCGATCGTGCCAAGCCGAACCGTGGCGGTAGATAACCGGATCAATGACCGGAACCCAAGAAAAGAAGCGCGTCTTCATCAAGACCTATGGTTGCCAGATGAACGTCTACGATTCCGATCGTATGGCGGATGCTCTGGCAAGCGATGGCTACGAAGCGACCGACCGGGTCGATAACGCCGACCTCATCCTGCTCAACACCTGCCATATCCGCGAAAAGGCGGCCGAGAAGGTGTATTCCGAGCTCGGGCGCCTGCGCGTGATGAAGGAGGAGGCGGCCCGCAACGGCCGTCAGCTCACCGTGGGCGTGACCGGCTGCGTCGCGCAGGCCGAGGGTGCCGAGATCGCAAGGCGCGCCCCGGTGGTCGATCTCGTGGTCGGGCCGCAATCCTATCAGCACCTGCCGCAGCTGCTGCGCGATGTCGGCGGCGGCAAGCGGGCGGTCGAGACGGAATTCGCGCTCGCCGAGAAATTCGAGCGCCTGCCCGCGGCGACGAAGGAGCGGACCCGCGCCCGCGGCGTCACGGCTTTCCTCACCATTCAGGAAGGCTGCGACAAGTTCTGCACCTTCTGCGTCGTGCCTTATACGCGAGGCGCGGAGGTTTCCCGTCCGGTCGACATGATCGTCGCCGAAGCGACGCGGCTGGCCGATGCCGGCGTGCGCGAGGTGACGCTGCTCGGCCAGAATGTCAATGCCTGGCATGGCGTCGGCACGGACGGCCGCGAATGGGGCCTTGGTCAGCTGCTCTATCGCCTGGCCGAGATTCCCGGCCTCGACCGGCTGCGCTATACTACCAGCCATCCCCGCGACATGGACGATGCGCTCATCGAGGCGCATCGCGACCTGCCGGCGCTGATGCCCTATCTGCATCTGCCGGTGCAAGCGGGCTCCGACCGGATTCTCGCGGCGATGAATCGCAAGCACAAGGCGGACGATTATCTTCGTCTGGTCGACCGCATCCGCGCCACGCGCTCCGATATCGCACTGTCCTCCGATTTCATCGTCGGTTTTCCCGGCGAGACGGACGAGGATTTCGAGGCGACGATGCGGCTGGTCGAGACCGTCGGCTATGCCGCCGCCTATTCGTTCAAATACAGCCCGCGTCCCGGCACGCCGGCCGCCAACCATGCCGGCCATGTCGACGACCGGCGCATGTCGGAGCGGCTTTCGCGTCTCCAGGCACTTATTCTCGACCAGCAGACACAATTCAACCGCTCGAGCGTTGGGACGGTCATGGACGTGCTGTTCGAGAAGTCGGGCCGCATGCCGGGCCAGCTGATGGGGCGTTCGCCCTATCTGCAGGCCGTCCTGGTCGACGCCGACACCAGCCGCATCGGAACGATCGGCCGGGTCGTCATCGATAGTCTGGGTTCGAATTCCCTGTTTGGCACCCTGGTCGAGCCGGATGTCCGGCCGGCCGCGACACAAAGCACCGTGGAGGTCATTACGTGAATGCACGCTCCCATACGCCATCCGGTTTGCCGGGTGGCCGCGCCGCCGACATGTCGCACGCATCCGACATCACCCATGTCGTGATCGCCTTTGACGATAACCGGTTGGCGAGCGAGCTCCTTGGCCAGTTCGACCAGAACCTCGCCATCCTCGAGCAGAAGCTCGGGGTCGAGGCGGTCGCGCGTGGCAACCAGGTGACGGTGCGTGGCCGTCCGGAAGCCTGCGCCCAGGCGCGGCTTGCGCTCGACCTGCTCTATGTCCGACTGCAGCAGGGCCACGAGGTCGGCCCCGCCGATGTCGAGGGCGCCATCCGCATGGCGATCGCCGATGACGAGCAGCTGAGCCTGCCGAGCCTGGAGCCGAAGGGCCGGCTGGCCATGGCGCAGATCTCGACCCGCCGCCGCACCGTCATGGCCCGCAACCCGGCACAAGACGCCTATATCCGCGCCATGGACCGGGCCGAGCTGGTGTTCGGCATGGGGCCGGCCGGTACCGGCAAGACCTATCTCGCGGTCGCCTATGCCGCCGCGCTGATCGAGCGCGGCGACGTCTCGCGGCTGATCCTGTCCCGTCCGGCGGTCGAGGCCGGCGAACGGCTCGGCTTCCTGCCCGGCGACATGAAGGAGAAGGTCGATCCCTATCTCCGCCCGCTCTATGACGCGCTCTATGACATGATGCCGCCCGACAAGGTCGAGCGCGGCCTCACCTCCGGCATGATCGAAGTCGCCCCGCTCGCCTTCATGCGCGGGCGGACTTTGGCCAATGCGGTCGTCATCCTCGACGAGGCGCAGAACACCACCTCGATGCAGATGAAGATGTTCCTGACCCGGCTCGGCGAAGGCTCGCGCATGATCGTCACAGGCGATCCGACCCAGGTCGATCTGCCGCCGGGACAGATTTCCGGCCTGGCGGAGGCGAGCGAATTGCTGCGCGACGTGCCGGGCATCGTCCAGATCAAGTTCACCGATGTCGACGTCGTGCGCCATCCGCTGGTCGGCCGCATCGTGCGCGCCTATGACAAGGCGCCGCCGCGTCCGGTCCAGCCGCCGGCACGCGGTCCCCGGTCGGGAGGCCAGGCATGAGCGTCGATACCGTGCCGATCGCGATCGACCTGCTGGTCGAGGCCGGCGACTGGCCCGAAGAGGACCAACTGGCCCGTCTCGTCGCGCAGGCGGTCGAGGCGAGCTTCGCCGTCGGCCATCTGCCGGCGGTCAAAGGATCGGAGCTCTCGGTCGTCTTCACCGACGACGAGCATGTCCGCCAGCTCAACGCGGACTACCGCGACAAGGACAAGGCGACCAACGTCCTGTCCTTCCCGGGCAGCCCGCCGGACTCCGAGCGCTTCGGCCCGCTGCTGGGCGATATTGTGGTTGCACGTGAAACAGTCGTCGCCGAAGCGGCCGAGCAAGGGCTGGCATTCGAAGACCATCTGACCCATCTGGTGGTGCACGGGTTGCTTCACCTCTTCGGGCATGATCATCTGGAGGATGACGAAGCGGAACGCATGGAATCTCTGGAGACGGAGATCCTCGCCCGACTCGGCATCGCCGATCCCTACGCCGAACCTCTGCTGTGATGGCGGCGACCGATAGAACACTGACAAACGACGGACGATGAGTGATACCGAGACGCCCGGTTCGAGCGCTGAATCGAACCCTGAACCCCCGAGTAGTCAGACCGCCGCGCCTGACACGCGCGAGGTCGAACGCGCCCCCGAAAGCTGGCTGGATCGCATCCGCCAGGCAGTGGGGCTGAAGGCGCCCGGCTCGCTGCGCGACGATATCGAAGATGCGCTCGATGCCGGCGAGGCGGACAATACCTTCTCCGCCGAAGAGCGCCGGATGCTGCGCAACATCCTGCATCTGCGCGAGGTGCGCGTCGACGACGTCATGATCCCGCGCGCCGACATCCTGGCGCTCGATGTCGACCAGACGATCGGCGAGGCGGTCGCGGCCTTCCGCGATTCCGGCCATTCGCGCATGCCGGTCTATCGCGAAACCCTCGATGATCCGATCGGCATGGTCCATATCAAGGACCTGATGGACTACATGATGTCCACGGCCTCGAGAGAGGGCGGGCTCGATCTTTCGCTCATCGATCTCAATGTCGGCCTGGAGCAGACCACGGTCGTGCGCGAGGTCCTGTTCGTGCCGCCCTCCATGCCGGCCGCGACGCTGCTCTCCACCATGCAGGCGAAGCGCGTCCAGATGGCCGTCGTCATCGACGAATATGGCGGGACCGACGGCCTGGTTTCGCTGGAGGACGTGGTCGAGATCGTCTTCGGCGATATCGAGGACGAGCATGACGACGAAGCGCCGATGATCACGCGCGAGGCTGACGGTTCCTACCTTGCCGATGCCCGCGCCGATCTCGACGACCTCGAGGCGACCATGGGCACGCGCCTGGATCTCGGTTCCGAGCATGACGATGTCGATACGCTGGGCGGCGTGGTCTTCACGCTTCTCGGCCGCATTCCCGCGCCCGGCGAGCATATCGACGTGCCGGGCGGTCTGCAGTTCGAGATCCTCGAATCCGATCCGCGCCGGGTGAAGCGCCTGCGCATCCGCAGGCCGGACGCAGCGGCGGCTTGACCGCGGGGCCTCGGTCCCGCATCCCTCGACGCCGCGCCTTCGCGCCGTCCATTCGCGGTCCGGGAGATCATGGCCATTCGCTCGAACAGTCTGGCGGCCCCCGGCCGGCCTCGCATTGGCTTGCTGGCCCGAGGATGGCGGCAGATTGCCGTCGCCATCCTCGCCGGCGCCGCCTCGGCGCTGGCCCTGCCGCCGCTCGGCTGGTTTCCAGTCCTCTGGATCACGCTTCCCGTCTTCGTCCTGCTGCTGGATGACGCGCCGGCCCGGCCCGACGCGGCTCCGCTGGCGCGCTTCCGGGCCGGCTTCGCTGTCGGCTGGAGCTTCGGCTTCGGCTATTTCGTCGGCGGGCTCTGGTGGATCGGCGCCGCCTTCCTGGTCGATGCCGCGGCTTTCGCCTGGCTGATGCCGGCGGCGGTGCTGGCGCTGCCGGCCGGCCTTGCCCTGTTCTGGGGGCTCGGCGCCGGGGTGGCGCGGCTGTTCTGGGCGCCGGACTGGTCGCGGCTGGTGATGCTGGCGATGGCGCTCAGCCTGACGGAATGGCTGCGCGGTCATATCCTCACCGGCTTTCCCTGGAACGCATTTGGTTACGCCATGATGCCGAGCCCGGTCCTGATGCAGATTGCGTCGTGGATCGGCATCTGGGGCGTCACCTTCTTCGCCTTCCTGATCGCCGCGGCGCCGGTTCTGTGGTTCAGCCGCGATCCGGCGTACCGTTTTGCCGATCGCTGCGCCTTCTTCGCGCTCGCGGCGCTGTTCCTGGCCAATGTCGGCTTCGGCGTGGCCCGGCTTTCGGCCGCCGATGACGCCACTGTCCCCAACATTCGCCTGCGCCTGGTACAACCGAGGATCGCACAGGACGAGAAATGGGCGTCGGGCCGGGACGATGAAATTCTCGGTCGCTATCTGAGCCTCAGTGCAACCGGAATGGAGGACGGCAAGCCCGCGCCGTTCACCCATCTGATCTGGCCCGAGACCGCCTTTCCGTTCCTGCTGGACCAGAATCCGAACGCGCTCGCCGCGATCGGCGCGCTGCTGCCCGAGGGCTCGACCCTGATCACCGGGGCGGCGAGGGCAGAGGCGGTTGTGGGAGAGGAGGTCGAGGCCCGCGTCTTCAACAGCCTTCAGGTCATCGACTCTGACGGGTTTATACGACAATCTTACGATAAGGTGCACTTAGTTCCGTTTGGCGAGTACCTTCCCCTGGAAGCGATTTTTCGTCGACTCGGAATCAGTCAAATGATCGCTTTACCGGGTGGATTTGCTGCCGGTGATCGCCGTTTGACGCTCGACCTGCCCAATGCGCCATCCTTCAGTCCACTCATCTGTTACGAGATAATCTTCCCCGGCAGCGTCGTTGACGCCGGAAATCGACCGGCATGGATCGTTAATCTAACCAATGATGGCTGGTTTGGCGACACTCCGGGCCCTTGGCAGCATCTCCAGCAATCCGTCGTCCGGGCGGTCGAGGAAGGTCTCCCGGTCGTCCGGGCCGCGAACTCCGGCGTCTCGGCAATTATCGATCCCTATGGTCGGGTTCGGGCACAACGCGGCGTTGAAATGGTCGCTGTTCTCGACGGTGCGCTTCCTGTCGCACTAAGGCCGACAATCTATTCCAAGTATCGCGACAGTCTTTATTTCGCCTTGATGATACTCGCTCTCGTTGTCGTCTCTACTCGTGGTTTCACCCGGACTAAACAACGCAATTGACAGGCAGATTGCGCGGCTGCATTTTGCGCGCGGGCGGGGCTTATTGGATCGGCGGTCCATTTGCCGATCGTCGAGTGCAGGTGCGCGGACTAGTCGGGGCCAAACGGCCCTTACGGAATATTCCGGACAGTGCAGCATGGGTCTTAGGAGAGAAAGCCCTTGATGGCTAACAAGAAGCAGCCCAATCCGGTCGATACGCATGTGGGTGGGCGCGTCCGGCTTCGCCGTATGATGCAGGGCATGAGTCAGGAAAAGCTGGGCGAGAGCCTCGGCATCACGTTCCAGCAGATTCAGAAGTATGAGAAGGGCACCAACCGCATCGGCGCCAGCCGTCTTCAGCACATCGCGCAGGTGCTGGAAGTCCCGGTCTCGTTCTTTTTCGAGGATGCCCCCGGTTCCTCGACCGAGGTCGGCTTCGCTGAATCCCGCCCCGCCGCCTTCGTCACCGACTTCCTGACCAGCACGGAAGGTCTGCAGTTGAACAAGGCGTTCGTGCGGATCAAGGACACCAAGGTGCGTCGTCGGATCGTCGAACTCGTGCGTGCCGTGGCGGGTGAAGAAACCGAGGATTGATTGCTTTGCCGGCTCTGGCCGCGCGAGAGCTGGAAGACTGAGTTCCTGCTTGCGCCGGACCGGTCTGCGTCAGAACTTTGTTCTCCGTTCCCGCTGATCCGCGCCAACCAGCCCTTTGCAGCTTGACCCACTGGCGGTACTGGCTAAAAAAGCTCCTTGGTATTGCCGAAGCACCTGCTTCGGCCATTTTTCTGCACGGGGTCCGTTGCGGTGTCGAGAACGTCATATCTGTTCACGAGTGAGTCTGTTTCCGAAGGACATCCTGATAAGGTCTGTGACCGTATCTCCGACGAAATCGTCGATGCCTTCTTCCGCATCGGGCCGGAGCAGGGCTGGGATCCGAGCCATCTTCGGGTAGCTTGCGAAACGCTCGCCACCACCAATCGGGTGGTGATCGCCGGCGAGACCCGCGGGCCTGCGACGATCACTCGTGACCTCGTTTCCCATGTCGCCCGTCTGGCGATCAAGGATATCGGCTACGAGCAGGACGGCTTCCACTGGGAAACCGCCGCTGTCGACGTGCATCTCCATGCCCAGTCGGTCGATATCGCCCAGGGCGTGGATTCGGCCGGCAACAAGGATGAAGGCGCCGGCGACCAGGGCATCATGTTCGGTTACGCCTGCTCGGAAACGCCGGAACTGATGCCGGCGCCGATCTTCTACGCGCACCGCATCCTGAAGCGCCTGTCCGACGCCCGCCGCTCGGGCGAGACGCATGCGCTCGGCCCCGACGCCAAGAGCCAGGTCACCGTTCGCTACGACAATGGCAAGCCGGTCGAAGTCACGCAGATCGTGCTCTCGACCCAGCATCTCGACGAGCACCTCTCGTCGCATGACGTTCGCGCCATCGTCGAGCCCTATATCCGCGAAGCGCTCCCCGAGGGCTGGATCGGCGCCAACACCATCTGGCACGTCAATCCGACCGGCAAGTTCGTCATCGGCGGCCCGGATGGCGACGCCGGCCTGACCGGACGCAAGATCATCGTCGACACCTATGGCGGCGCGGCCCCGCATGGCGGCGGCGCGTTCTCCGGCAAGGATCCGACCAAGGTCGACCGCTCGGCCGCCTATGCGGCGCGCTATCTCGCCAAGAACGTCGTCGCCTCGGGCGCCGCGGAACGCTGCACCATCCAGCTCTCCTACGCCATCGGCGTGTCGCAGCCGCTGTCGATCTATGTCGACCTGCACGGCACCGGCAAGGTCGAGGAAGCGCGCGTCGAGAAGGTCCTGGCCGAGGTCATGGACCTGTCGCCGCGCGGCATTCGCGAGCATCTCCAGCTGAACCGTCCGATCTATGCCCGCACCTCGGCCTATGGCCATTTCGGCCGCGCGCCGGAAGCGGATGGCGGCTTCTCCTGGGAGCGGACCGACCTCGTGGATGCGATCCGTAAATCGCTGTGACCACGCCGGACCACGCGCTGCGGCGCGATTCCTTCTACGGCCGGCGCAAGGGACACAATCTCCGCGCCGGTCAGGCTGAAACCCTCGCCGACGTCCTGGCGCGGCTGAGCGTCGACGTATCGGCGCCTGCCCCTGCCTCGCTCCCCTCCCTGTTCGAAGCGCCGGTCGGCGACGTCGTGCTCGAGATCGGCTTCGGCGGCGGCGAGCATCTGGTGCATCGCGCGACCACGGAGCCGACCGTCGGCCGCATCGGCGTAGAGCCCTTCGTCAACGGCATGGCCAAGGCGGCGTCCGCCATCCATGCCGGCGAGCTGGCCAATGTCCGCCTGTTCGACCGCGACGCGGCCGAACTGCTCGACTGGCTGCCGCCCGCCAGCCTGGCGGCGATCGACCTGCTCTATCCCGACCCCTGGCCAAAATTCCGTCACTGGAAGCGCCGCTTCGTGTCGGAAAAGAACCTGGCGCGCTTCGCCCGCGTGCTGCGGCCGGGTGGCCTGTTCCGTTTCGCCTCCGACATCGAATCCTATGTCGAGTGGACGCTGCTGCATGTGCGCGATCACGCGGAATTCACCTGGACGGCGCGCGATGCCGACGACTGGCGCACGCCATGGGATGGCTGGCCCGGCACGCGCTACGAACAGAAGGCGTTCCGTGAGGGCCGCCAGGGCAGCTATCTGACCTTCCAGCGCCGCTGAGCGGCGTCCGGGCGCGCTGTTGCGCTCGCCTTTGGCTTCGAAACGATCCATCGACCGGGCCGTTCGAGCCAGTTTTGCTTGCATTCAAGCGCCTGTGGGCCTATACGCCTGTCATTCATCTCAAACGATCGGTTCGTAAGAGAGAGTGGACCCCCGGGCCCGCTCGGACCGAACGCACCTTGCGAGATCTTGAACGGAGCATGCCTTTGGCGGACGTCGCCCTGGAAAACGAAGCACGCATTGTCACCGAGACGGGCCTCGACGCCCGCGTCGCGGGGATTGTCGAACCCATCATCGAGGGGCTCGGCTATCGTCTGGTGCGCGTCAAGATTTCCAGCCGCAACGGCCAGACGCTGCAGATCATGGCCGAACGTCCGGACGGTTCGATGACGGTGGAAGATTGCGGCATCATCAGCCGCAACATTTCGCCGGCGCTCGACGTCGAGGATCCGGTCACGAGCGCCTACCATCTCGAGGTCTCCTCGCCCGGCATCGACCGGCCGCTGGTCCGCCGCACGGATTTCGTGCGCTGGGCAGGCCATGAAGCCAAGATCGAGCTCAGCGTCCCGGTCGAGGGGCGCAAGCGCTATCGCGGCATCCTGATCGGTCTCGACGGCGAGACGACCGGCGTCAAGCTCGAGGATGCGCCGGAAGGCGCGCCGGACCGGGTCTGGCTGCCGCTCGACACGATTGCCGATGCCAGGCTGATCATGACCGACGCCCTGGTCGCCGAGACGCTGCGCGAAGCCAAGCGCCAGCAGCCCGCCGACATCGACATCGACGACAATGATTTAACAGACGAGACCAGCGACGCTTGATCGCGACGCCGTCATCAGGTTCAGGTTAACGGAGACAGGACGATGGCAGTCAGCGCCAACCGCCTCGAACTTCTGCAGATCGCCGACGCGGTCGCCCGCGAGAAGGTGATCGACCGGCAGATCGTGATCGCCGCCATGGAGGATGCGATCCAGAAGGCGGCTCGCTCGCGTTACGGGTCGGAGACCGACGTGCGCGCCGAGATCAACCCGAAGACGGGTGAGATCCGGCTGCAGCGCCTGCTTCAGGTCGTCGAACAGGTCGATAATCCGGCGATCGAGATTTCGCTCGATCTTGCGACCGACCAGAACCCGGCAGCCCGCGTTGGCGATTACATCGCCGAAGCGCTGCCGCCGATGGATTTCGGCCGCATTGCGGCCCAGTCGGCCAAGCAGGTCATCGTGCAGAAGGTCCGCGAGGCCGAGCGCGATCGCCAGTTCGACGAGTTCAAGGACCGCATCGGCGAGATCATCAACGGCTCGGTCAAGCGCGTCGAATACGGCAATGTGATCGTCGATCTCGGCCGTGGCGAAGGCATCGTCCGTCGTGACGAGATGATTCCGCGCGAAGCCTTCCGCTATGGCGATCGTATCCGCGCCTATGTCTATGACGTGCGCCGCGAACAGCGCGGCCCGCAGATCTTCCTGTCGCGGACGCATCCGCAGTTCATGGCGAAGCTGTTCGCCCAGGAAGTGCCGGAAATCTATGATGGCATCATCGAGGTGAAGTCGGTTGCCCGCGATCCGGGTTCGCGCGCCAAGATGGCCGTGATCTCGCGTGACAGCTCGATCGATCCGGTCGGCGCCTGCGTCGGCATGCGCGGCAGCCGCGTCCAGGCCGTCGTCAACGAGCTCCAGGGCGAGAAGATCGACATCATTCCGTGGTCGCAGGATGCGGCTACCTTCATCGTCAACGCGCTGCAGCCGGCGGAAGTCGCCAAGGTCGTGCTCGACGAAGAAGCCTCGCGTATTGAAGTTGTGGTCCCGGATGACCAACTATCCCTTGCGATCGGTCGTCGCGGCCAGAATGTCCGCCTCGCCTCGCAGCTCACCGGTTGGGATATCGACATCCTGACCGAGCAGGAAGAATCCGAGCGCCGCCAGAAGGAATTCCAGGAGCGTTCGGCGCTGTTCAACACGGCGCTCGATGCCGATGAAGTCGTCGGCCAGCTTCTCGCTTCCGAAGGTTTCGCCTCGCTCGAGGAAATCGCATTCGTCGAGCCGGATGAACTGGCGTCGATCGAAGGCTTCGACGAAGAGACCGCGGCGGAACTGCAGCAGCGCGCCCGCGACTATCTCGACAAGCTCGAAACCGAGCATGACGAGGAGCGCAAGAAGCTCGGCGTCGCCGACGAACTCAAGGAAATCCCGGGCCTCACGAGCTCCATGCTCGTTGCGCTCGGCAAGGACGGCGTCAAGACGGTCGAGGATTTTGCCGGCTACGTGCCGGACGATCTGGTCGGCTGGGCGGAGCGGAACGAAGGCGAGACCACCCGCCATGGCGGCGTGCTCGATACCTTCAGCCTGTCCCGCAGCGATGCCGAGAACATGATCATGACCGCCCGCGTCAAGGCCGGCTGGATCACCGAGGACGAAGCCGCGGCGGAACTGGAAGCCAGCGTCGAGGGCGAAGAGGCCGAGGCCTGAGGCCGTTCGAAACGCGGAGAATCGATTTGCCGCGCAAGAGCGAGCCGACGACACGGAGTTGCATCGTCTCCAGGGAGACGATGCCGATCGAGAAACTGATCCGGTTCGTCATCGACCCGGAAGGAAAGGTGGTCCCGGATCTCCGGAACCGCTTGCCGGGCCGGGGCGTATGGGTAACCGCCCGCGCCGACATGGTGGCGCTGGCCGAGAAGAAGCGGCTTTTCGCCCGCGGCTTCAAGGAAGAGGTCACGGTCGAGCCAGGAATGGCCGGCCGCATTGAGAATTTGTTGGAGGACGCGGCCCTTTCGGCTCTGTCCTTCGCACGCAAGGCCGGTGAAATCGTCACCGGCTTCGCCAAGGTCGAGACGGCGATTGCCCGTGATGGGGTTGCCGGAATCGTGCAGGCGAAAGAGGCGGCCGAGGACGGCCGCGCGAAGATCGAGGCGGCCCTGAAACGTCGCTTTGGAAGGGCTGGCGCAGTTCCAACCATCCGTATGTTCCGATCGGAGCAATTGGATTTGGCATTGGGCCGGTCAAATGTGATACATGCTGCTCTGCTCGTGGGCCGGGCGAGTGAAAATGTGATAGAGCGTGTCGCCGCGCTCGCCTGTTTTCTGGGTGAAGACGGGCTCGTTGCTATTGGCGATGACGTTGGCGCGATCGACGCGCCGCAAGTGCGTGAACCGAACGTGTCGGCAATGGCCGAAGACCCCGCAGGACAGAAGACCGAATGAACGATACGAACAATAGCGGCGACAAGGATCTTGGCGGCGCGAAGAAGACACTGAGCCTCAAGGGCCGCGATCCGGAGCGCGGTACTGTGCGCCAGAGCTTTTCGCATGGCCGGACCAATACCGTTGTCGTCGAGAAGAAGAAGCGGGTGCTGATGCATGGCAAGGGCGAGCCGACCGCGGCAGCGCCGGTTGCCCCGCGTCCGTCGCCGGCTCCTTCCCCGACTTCCTCGGTGAAGCCGATCCAGTCCTCCGCGCCGTCGCGGCAGGGCCCGGCAGCACCGGTGCAGTCGCCTCGTCCGCAGGGCGGACGGTCCGGCATGGTGTTGCGCCAGCTGTCGACCGACGAGCTTGGCGCCCGCGCCAAGGCGCTGGCCGATGCCGTCGTTCGCGACGCCGAGGAGCGCCGCCAGGCCGAGATCGACGCGATCCGTCGCGCCGAAGAGGAAGTGCGTCTCGCCAAGGAGCGGGAAGAGGCAGCCAAGCGCCAGGCCGAGGAAGATGCTCGCCGCGCCGCCGAGGCCGTCATCCGCGAAAAGACCGAGGATACGGCACGCCGTCGTCTGAACGAGACCGCCCCGGCACCGGCCGCCCGCAAGCCTGCGGCCGACCAGCAGCCGGCGGGCCGTCCCGCCGCGCCGACGCAGCGCGATCCGAACGCCACCGAAAAGCCGGTGCAGCGCACCTCGGCTCCCGGTGCCCGTCCGGCCGGCCGTGGCGCCGACGAGGAGGATCGCTCCGGCGGCCTGCGTCCGTCGACCGCCAAGCGTCCGAAGGCCGTCGATCCCAAGCCCGTCAAGAAGGAAGAAGGCAACCCGCGCGGTCGCCTGACGCTTTCCAACGCGCTGAACGATTCCGAGCGCGAGCGTTCGCTGGCTTCGGTTCGCCGTCGCCGCGAGCGGGAACGCAATCGTCACATGTCGCAGGGCCCGCGCGAGAAGGTTTCCCGCGAAGTCATCCTGCCGGAGACGATCTCGATCGGCGATCTCGCCAATCGTATGGCCGAACGCGCCGTCGACGTGATCAAGTTCCTGATGAAGCAGGGCCAGTTGCTCAAGGCCACCGACGTGATCGACGCCGATATGGCGCAGATCATCGCCGAGGACATGGGCCACACGGTTCGCCGCGTCGCCGATTCCGACGTCGAGGAAGGCCTGTTCGCGACCAGCGACGAGCAGGGTGAACTCATCACCCGCGCTCCCGTCGTCACGATCATGGGCCATGTCGACCACGGCAAGACGTCGCTGCTCGACGCGATCCGCAAGACCAATGTGCAGACGGGCGAGGCCGGTGGCATCACCCAGCATATCGGCGCGTACCAGGTCGAACAGAATGGTCACAAGATCACCTTCATCGACACGCCCGGCCACGCCGCCTTCACGGCGATGCGGTCCCGCGGCGCCAAGTCGACGGATATCGTGATCCTGGTCGTGGCCGCCGATGATGGCGTGATGCCGCAGACGATCGAGGCGATCAATCATGCCCGCGCCGCCAAGGTGCCGGTCATCGTGGCGATCAACAAGATCGACAAGCCCTCTGCCGACCCGACCCGGGTTCGCACCGAGCTGCTGCAGCACGAGATCTTCGTTGAATCGATGGGCGGCGAGACGCTGGACGTCGAGGTTTCGGCCAAGACGGGCGAGAATCTCGACAAGCTGCTCGAGACCATCCTGCTGCAGTCCGAAGTGCTCGACCTCAAGGCCGATCCCAATCGTTCGGCCGAAGGCACCGTCATCGAGGCCAAGCTCGACAAGGGCCGCGGCCCCGTCGCGACGGTCCTCGTCCAGCGCGGTACGCTGCGTCCGGGCGACATCGTCGTCGCCGGTTCGGAATGGGGCCGCGTCCGCGCGCTCCTGAACGATCGCGGCACCGCCATGACCGAGGCAGAGCCGTCAACGCCGGTCGAGGTCCTGGGCTTCCAGGGCGCGCCGGCCGCCGGTGACCGCTTCGCCGTCGTCGAGACGGAAGCGCGTGCCCGTGAAATCGCGGATTACCGTGCCCGTCAGAAGCGCGAGAAGGCAGTGGCCCGTCAGACGACGGCTCGCGGCTCGCTCGCCGAGATGATGAACCAGCGTCAGAGCGCCGGCCTCAAGGAATTCCCGCTCGTCATCAAGGGTGACGTGCAGGGCTCCGTCGAGGCGATCGCCGGCGCGCTGGAAGCGCTCGGCACGGATGAAGTGCAGGCTCGCATCATCCTGTCCGGCGTCGGTGGCGTCACCGAGTCCGATGTCACACTGGCCGCGACGTCGAATGCGGCGATCATCGGCTTCAACGTCCGCGCCAACAAGCAGGCGCGCGATGTGGCCGACCGCGAAGGCATCGAGATCCGCTACTACAACATCATCTACGACCTCGTGGATGACGTGAAGGCAGCGATGTCCGGCCTGCTCACGCCCGAGCGGCGCGAGACGATGCTGGGCAATGCCGAGATCCTGGAAGTGTTCAACATCTCCAAGGTCGGCAAGGTCGCGGGTTGCCGCGTCACCGATGGTACGGTCGAGCGCGGCGCCAATGTCCGCCTCATCCGCGACAATGTCGTCGTTCACGACGGCAAGCTGTCGACGCTCAAGCGCTTCAAGGACGAAGTCAAGGAAGTGCCGGCGGGCCAGGAATGCGGTATGGCCTTCGAGAAGTACGAAGACATGCGCGCTGGCGATATCATCGAGTGCTACCGCGTCGAAGAGATCAAGCGCTCGCTCTAAGGAGCGGTCGTCTGGGTAGTGAAGTGCGGGATGAACGCGCCCCTTGCGGGCACGTTCATCCCGTTCGCAATTGGATCGGCCGGACGAATGTCGCGGCCTGAGGCGGATCCCTCCCGGGAGCGGACCGCACGCTGCCTGAATGGCGCGATGGAGTATTTCCGAATGGCCAGAACGGCTGCCAATGGCAAGAAGATCGGCGTGGCGGGCCAGCGCCAGCTCCGCGTCGGCGAGCTCGTCCGACATGCCTTGTCCGAGGTGCTTTCGCGCGGCGATCTCAGCGATCCCGCGCTGGACGGCATCATCGTGACCGTCCCGGAAGTCCGGGTCTCGAACGATCTCAAGATGGCCACCTGCTATATCATGCCGCTCGGCGGGCAGAATGGCGACGCGGTCGTGGCAGCGCTGGAACTGCATCGCAAATATCTGCGCGGCGAGGTTTCGCGGCGGATGGAGATCAAGTTCGCCGTCGATCTCAAATTCGTGCTCGACACCTCCTTTGCCGAGGCCGCCCGCATCGATGCCCTGCTGCGCCACGATCCGGTGGTCCGCCAGGACATTGAATCCGCCGCGCATGACGACGATTCCGACGAAGAGTAGATCATGGGCCAACGCCAGAAGAAGGGCCGGCCGGTTTCCGGCTGGCTCAGCCTCGACAAGCCGCTGGGCATGACCTCGACCCAGGCGGTCTCCGTGGTGAAGCGCCTGTTCGGCGCGCAGAAGGCCGGCCATGCCGGCACGCTCGACCCGCTGGCGACCGGTTGCCTGCCGATCGCGCTGGGTGAGGCGACCAAGACGGTGCCGTTCATCATGGACGGCCGCAAGATTTATGGCTTCACGGTGCGCTGGGGCGAGGAAACCCGCACCGACGACGCCGAGGGCCAGCCCGTCGCCACTTCCGACGTGCGGCCGACCCGTGAGGCGATCGAGGCTGTACTCAGCGAGTTCACCGGCGAGATCATGCAGGTGCCGCCCGCCTTCTCGGCGATCAAGGTTGAAGGCGAACGCGCCTATGACCTCGCCCGCGACGGCGAGGACGTGGTCCTCGAGGCCCGTCCGATCCAGGTCCACCGTCTCGATCTCGTCGACATGCCGGACGAGCATACCGCCGTCTTCTCGGCCGAATGCGGCAAGGGCACCTATGTGCGGGCGATCGCCCGCGACATGGCCCGGGCGCTCGGCACGCGCGGCCATGTCGTCGGCCTGCGCCGGCTGCTGGTCGGTCCGTTCGACGAGGCCTCCATGGTCAAGCTCGACGATCTGCGCGCGACCCATGAAGAGGGTGGCGCCGAAGGCTGCGACACGCATCTCGATCCCGTCGAGTTCGCGCTTGGCGAACTGGCAGAGGTGCGGCTTTCCGAGCCTGACGCCGTGCGGCTTCGCAATGGCCAGAGCGTGCTGCTGCGCGGCCGCGATGCACCCGCCAACGGCGAGACGGTGTTCGCGACGGTGGCCGGAACGCTGATCGCGATCGGCGAGGTCGAGCGCGGCGAGTTCCATCCCTCGCGCGTCTTCGTCGGCGCGTGATCGCGGCTTGCCCCAGTTTTCGCTGGCTATTGAGCCCCTTTTCGGCCATATAGGCCGCGCTCCCGGACGGTCCTGACCGTCTGGGCGAAGTCGCTTGGAGCGACGACCGTGCTGGACGACATCCCGGCACTGGCCGTCGAACGAGCGGCGACCGCGACGGTTTCGGCCGTTCGGTACGTCAGAGATCGACGCTGCGTCAGCGTCCTGATGCCGGGTGACCGGCGGGGGGAGGGCGGGCAGGCTTCGATCAAACCTTATGAATTTCCGGCACGAAAGCCGGGACTAGAGCCCAGGAAAGGGATAACCGATGTCGATCACAGCTGCTCGCAAGGCGGAACTGATCAAGGAATTCGCCACCGTCGAGAACGATACCGGCTCGCCGGAAGTGCAGGTTGCCGTGCTCACCGAGCGGATCGTCAACCTGACCGAGCACTTCAAGGGTCATGCCAAGGACAATCATTCGCGCCGCGGTCTGCTCAAGATGGTCAGCCAGCGTCGCAGCCAGCTCGACTATCTGAAGAAGACGGACGAGCAGCGCTACAAGACGCTCATCGAGCGCCTCGGCCTGCGTCGCTGAGACAGGCGGGCCTCTGGCCCGCCTCCAAAGACGCCTGTACGGCGCGGCGGCATGGGGCTGCCGCGCGAATTGCCCGCGGATCAGCGGTCGAGCCATGGCAGGATCGCCGGATGCTTTGTCCTTGCAAGGTCGAAAGCCTCTAGCCGTCTTGCTCATGGCTCTTTTGGCGCATCCGCGCAGGAAAGGAATTTGCCATGTTCGATGTTCAACGCGTCGAAATTGAATGGGGCGGCCGTCAGCTCGTCCTCGAGACGGGCAAGATCGCCCGCCAGGCCGATGGCGCCGTTCTCGCCACCTATGGCGAGACGACCGTGCTGGCGACCGTTGTCGCCGCCAAGCAGCCGAAGCCGGGCATCGACTTCTTCCCGCTGACGGTCAACTACCAGGAAAAGACGTTCGCCGCGGGCAAGATCCCCGGTGGCTTCTTCAAGCGTGAAGGCCGTCCCTCCGAGAAGGAGACGCTGACCTCGCGCCTGATCGACCGTCCGATCCGCCCGCTGTTCCCCAACGGTTTCCGTTGCGAGACGCAGGTTGTCACGACCGTCCTCAGCCATGATCTCGAGAACGATCCCGATATCGTCGCGCTGGTTGCCGCCTCGGCAGCCCTGACGATCTCCGGCGTGCCCTTCATGGGCCCGGTCGGCGCTGCCCGCGTCGGTCTGATCGATGGCGAGTTCGTGCTGAATCCGCTGCTCGACCAGCATGAGAGCTCCAAGCTCGATCTCGTCGTCGCCGGCACCCAGGACGCCGTGCTGATGGTCGAGTCGGAAGCCCAGGAGCTTTCGGAAGAGACCATGCTCGGCGCCGTGATGTTCGGTCATCGTGGCTTCCAGCCGGTCATCGACGCGATCATCCAGCTGGCCGAGAAGGCCGCCAAGGAGCCGCGCGAGTTTGCTCCCGCCGATCTCTCGGCGATCGAGACGGAGATGCTCGGCATCGCCGAGACCGAGCTGCGCGCCGCCTACAAGAACACCGTCAAGCAGGAACGCTACGCCGCTGTCGACGCCGTCAAGGCGAAGGTCACGGCGCACTTCTTCCCCGAGGGAGAAGAGCCCCGCTTCGACAAGGAAAAGATCGGCGCCGTCTTCAAGGAACTCCAGGCGAAGATCGTTCGCTGGAACATCCTCGACACCGGCAGCCGCATCGATGGCCGCGATCTGAAGACGGTCCGTCCGATCGTCTCGGAAGTCGGCGTCCTGCCGCGCACGCACGGTTCGGCCGTGTTCACGCGTGGCGAGACCCAGGCCCTCGTGGTTGCCACGCTCGGCACCGGCGATGACGAGCAGTTCATCGACGCGCTGGAAGGCACCTACAAGGAAACCTTCCTGCTGCACTACAACTTCCCGCCCTACTCGGTCGGTGAGACGGGTCGCATGGGTTCGCCCGGCCGTCGCGAAATCGGTCACGGCAAGCTCGCCTGGCGCGCTGTCCGCCCGGTTCTGCCGAACCACCACGAGTTCCCCTACACGCTGCGCGTCGTTTCCGAGATCACGGAATCGAACGGCTCGTCGTCCATGGCAACCGTTTGCGGCACCTCGCTGTCCCTGATGGATGCCGGCGTGCCGCTGAAGCGTCCGGTGGCGGGTATCGCCATGGGCCTGATCCTCGAAGGCGACCGCTATGCGGTTCTCTCCGACATTCTCGGTGACGAGGATCATCTCGGCGACATGGACTTCAAGGTCGCCGGTTCGGAAGCGGGCGTCACCTCGCTCCAGATGGACATCAAGATCGCCGGTATCACCGAAGAGATCATGAAGGTCGCTCTGGACCAGGCCAAGGGCGGCCGCGAGCACATACTCAACGAGATGGCGAAGGCGCTGACCACCGCGCGTCCGTCGCTCGGCGAGCATGCCCCGCGCATCGAAGTGATCCAGATCCCCACCGACAAGATCCGTGAAGTGATCGGTTCGGGCGGCAAGGTCATCCGCGAGATCGTGGAAAAGACCGGCGCCAAGATCGACATCTCGGATGACGGCACCGTCAAGGTCGCCTCGTCGGACGGCAAGGCGATCACCGCCGCGCTGAACTGGATCCGCGGCATCGCTGCCGAGCCGGAAGTCGGTGCCATCTACCAGGGCACCGTCGTGAAGGCCGTCGATTTCGGCGCCTTCGTGAACTTCTTCGGCGCCAAGGACGGCCTGGTCCACATCTCGCAGCTGTCCAACCAGCGCGTGGCGAAGACCCAGGACGTCGTCAAGGAAGGCGACAAGGTCTGGGTCAAGCTGCTGGGCTTCGACGAGCGCGGCAAGGTCCGTCTCTCGATGCGCGTCGTCGACCAGACGACCGGCGAAGAGATCAAGGAAAAGACGGAAGCCGCCGGCGAGTAATCGCCGCTTCCTCCGCGAAATCCGAAAGGGCCCGGCGCGCAATCGCCGGGCCTTTTTTCGTTTTCGCTCGCGCCGATCAGAAGCGGAAGTGCCGGATATGGCCGGCGATGCGCAGTGCCTGCTCGCGGGCAATCTTGGGCAGCAGCGTGCGCATCGGCACCTCGGATCGGACCGAATATTGCGACAGGGCGCGGTGCCAATAGTCGTGGTTGCCCTGCCATTCCTCGTTGGGATCGGAGAGTGGCTGGTCGTCATCGTCGATCAGCGCGAGCGCGAAGGTCCTGCCCGGCCGGAGAGCGGCAATGGCGTCGCGCAGCTCCCGCTCCTCATCCGGCGCGAGCGCGCCATAGCGGACGAACAGAGTCGGCAGCGGATCGGTGACCGCGCGACGCGTCTTGTTGCAGAGGTGGTCGTGGCGCGAGCGCGCCGCCGCATAATGCTGCGCGAGATCCGGATTGTCGGGAAAATCATGCCGGTGCAGCGTGCCGTAACGCTCGTTGATGACGCGGCCCTCGAACATGCCGAGATCCGCCAGCTCGAACATGCCCCGGAAGTCGCGGCGCAGATATTCCAGCAGCGCCGGATAGGGCGTTGCCTGCCAGTCGAACACGGTGCGCGTCAGGCAATCCGTCGTCGCCCGAAGGCTCGTGCGCCGATACTCCGTCCATTTTCGCTCGATGTTGTGCTTGGCGCGGCAGATCTTGCCGAGGCCGACGACGCGGTGAAAAGTCTGTTGCGGCACGGCGTCTTCCTGTCGCGGGCGGGGAAGTGCGTTTCGGGGCAGCATGACATGGCAGCAGGGTTTCGTCGCTGCCGGCCGTCTCAGCCGCGGCGGTAGAACGAAATGGCCTCCGCTTCGGTTGCGACGATCCAGGCCGATTTGGCGTCGGAATAGGCGTGCGAATTTTCGGGGTGCTGGTCCCGGCTCTGGAGCTTCACAGCCTCGTAGGCACGCGCCTTCTCCGGATGTGCGCGCAGGAAGTCGCGAAAGGCCAGATGGCGCTCGATATGCGGCGAGCCGGTCTCGAAGACGTGAAGCTGGATGCAGCGCTGCTCGGTGGCGCCGTCGGTCAGCGTTGCATAGCGGCGACCCGCCATGCCGTATTCGCCCCACCACTCATAGCCGAGTTGCAGCAGGACGGGCTGGCAGGCGTCGAACCCGGCGAGCGAGCGGACTTCGGGGATCAGGTCGAGGATGGGCTTGGCGAGGATGCCGGGGATCGCGGTCGATCCGATGTGGTGAACCGCGACAAGCTGGGGGCCGAGCGCCTCGGCGAGGCGTTGCGCTTCGCGGGCCGCGGCATCGAGCCAGTCCGGCGAATGCGGCTCGAGCTCGACGGGTATCGGCGGTGGCATGAGAAGCTCCCAGGCTGCGCAGGTCAGCCTGGGAGGGTAGCGAAGGCGCGGCCCTTCGAAAAGGGCGTCGCCACTGGGCGCTAGGCCACCATGCCCGGTGCGGCGGAAACCACTTCCGCGTCGACATGGCTTTCGAACTTCTCGAAGTTCTTCAGGAACATGCCGACCAGCTTGGCCGCCTGCGCGTCATAGCCGGGCTTGTCGGCCCAGGTCTTGCGCGGATGCAGGATATGCGGCTCGACGCCGGCGACATCCGTCGGCACCTGGAAGCCGAAGGTGCGGTCCGTGTAGAAGCGTCCGTCATCCAGCGAGCCATTCAGGGCGGCCGTCAGCAGCGTCCGGGTGGCCTTGATCGGCATGCGGCGGCCGGTGCCATAGGCGCCGCCGGTCCAGCCGGTATTGACCAGCCAGCACGACACGCCGTGCTCGGCGATCAGGCTGCGCAGCAGATTGCCGTACTCGGCCGGATGACGCGGCATGAAGGGCGCGCCGAAGCAGGTCGAGAAGGTCGCCTGCGGTTCGGTGACGCCCTTTTCCGTGCCGGCGACCTTGGCGGTGTAGCCCGACAGGAAGTGGTACATCGCCTGCGCGGCGGTGAGCTTGGCGATCGGCGGCATCACGCCGAAGGCGTCGGCGGTCAGCATGACGATCGTCTTCGGATGCCCGGCCCGGCCCGTCGCGCTCGCATTCGGGATGAAGTCGAGCGGGTAGGCGGCGCGGGTATTCTCCGTCTTCGAGGCGTCGTTGAAGTCGATCTGGCGGGTGACCGGATCGATGCCGACATTTTCCAGCACCGTGCCGAAGCGCTTGGTGGTGGCGAAGATCTCCGGCTCGGCCTCGGCCGAGAGCTTGATCGTCTTGGCGTAGCAGCCGCCCTCGAAGTTGAAGACGCCTTCCGGTCCCCAGCCATGCTCGTCGTCGCCGATCAGCGTGCGGGTCGGATCGGCCGAGAGGGTCGTCTTGCCGGTGCCCGACAGGCCGAAGAACACCGCCGTGTCGCCGTCCGGCCCGACATTGGCCGAGCAGTGCATCGGCATGACGCCCTTGGGCGGCAGGGTGAAGTTCAGATAGGTGAAGACCGCCTTCTTCATCTCGCCGGCATAGGACGTGCCGCCGATCAGCACGATGCCGCGGGTGAAGTCGCAGGCGATCACCGTCTCGGTGCGGCTGCCATGCCGCTCCGGATTGGCCCTGAAGCTCGGCAGGTCGAGGATGGTGAGCTTCGGCACGAAGGCTTTCAGCGTCGCGGCATCCGGGCGGATGAGCAGGTTGCGGATGAACAGCGAGTGCCAGGCTTTTTCCGTGAACACGCGCACCGCGACGGCCTCGGCCGGGTCGGCGCCGCCCTGCAGATCCTGCGCGAACAATTCGCGGCCGGAAGCATGGGCGAGCATGTCGGCATGCAGCGTGTCGAAATGCGCCGCCGACATCGGCTTGTTGTTGTCCCACCAGACCGCGTTCTCGGTCAGCGCGTCGCGCACGACGAACTTGTCCTGCGGCGAGCGGCCGGTATGAACGCCCGTCTCGACGACGAGCGCACCGTCGACCGACACCGTGGCTTCGCCGCGGCGCAGCGATTCCTCATAGAGAGCCGGCGCCCCGTAGTTCCAATAGAGACCGGCCAGCCACTTCAAGCCGAACTGCTCGGCGCCATGGGCAGGATTGCGAATGCCGTTCTCGGTCACAGGGTCGTCTCCTCTGAGAGGCGCTCGCTTCCTTCGCGAGGCCTCGCTCCGGGAAAGGGTGCGCCGCCTGACAGCGGGCCGCACCGGCTCTGCCGGCAGCCAATGCCGCCGACAGGCCAGAACCTAGTGGATCGGATTTCGCAACTGCAACAAAAACCGGATGGCTCCAGTTATTGTGACCGCATTAAAACGATTTAATCGGTCCCGCCCCAAGCAACGGAGGGGCGGAACCTAATAATTTGAACTCCAAACAAACAGAATATTCTATTTGTTTGCAAAATAACATTATTGTTCCAGCGATCTCGCCTGTTTTGCGAAGGATTTCAGGTAGCCGCCCGCCTCGGCGACCGTGGTCGCGCGGGTGGGAAAAGGCAGGCGCGCGCGCAGCTTGCTGGTAGCAATATCAATGCCCTCCGGATCGCAGCCGGTAATCCGCCAGGCGCCGCCCGGCTGATTCAAAAGCTTGATGGCGTAAAGCGCGATGGCGTCGGCGTGATCGTCATTCATATGCTCAACGACCATCTTCTCGCCGGCCAGAAGATCTTCGCAGTCCGAGAGATCCTGGATCAGATCTTCTGCCGGAACTTGCGCAATATTGCCGAAGCCGGCCACGAGATGCGAACCGGTGACGTTCATCACGTAATAGTGGAAACCGGGCAGGGCGGAGGCGCTGGCGGCCTTGCCCTGATGCAGCGCATAGCGCCAGGCGACATGGGGATCGTCGCTGCGCTCGAACGTTCCGACCAGGGTGATGCGGGCGCCGGCGAGCGGATTGCCGCCCTCGCCGCCGGGGGCGACCAGCAGCAGCGACGCGCGCGGGTCGCGCTTCAGATTGTGGGTGTGGACGGCCAGGTCGGACAGGCTGAGAATCGGGCGGCCATCGGGCAGGGTCGCCATGGTGACCAGCGTCGCGAACGGATTGCCGGCTTCATCAAGCGTGGCGAGGCTGCCAGCGATGGTGCTGCGGATGACGGCGCGACCGGTTGCGACCGGATCGAATGGAGCATTCTCGAGCATATTGCCTTCCTTGGGACTAGCGATCTCGAAAGCTGATTACCATTATCATGTTTGTATGTCTCTCATCGGATGGAACTTTTCCGGATGGTTGGCGTCGCGGGTTTAAATCCGCTAGGCTGCACGCCATATTTTCTGCGTAATCCTGCGACGTTTAGGTGGGGCTTGCAGCTTACGCGACACCAGCTTGCCGACAGGCCGGTCAACGCCCATTCGGGGCAGCTTTCGGGAGAAGCCCATCTATGCCGACGATCGCTCTGGTCGACGACGATCGAAACATCCTCGCCTCCGTGTCGATTGCACTGGAATCCGAGGGGTATCGCGTTCAGACCTACACCGACGGCGCCTCTGCCCTCGATGGCTTCCAGCAATCGCTGCCGGATCTCGCCATTCTCGATATCAAGATGCCGCGCATGGACGGAATGGAGCTGCTTCGCCGCCTGCGCCAGCGCACCGACCTGCCCGTCATCTTCCTGACCTCCAAGGATGACGAGATCGACGAGCTGTTCGGCCTGAAGATGGGCGCCGACGACTTCATCAAGAAGCCGTTCTCGCAGCGCCTGCTGGTCGAACGCGTCAAGGCCGTGCTGCGTCGCTTCCAGCCCCGCGAAGCTGTGACCGCCACCACCAAGGTACCGGACGCCGCCCGCAATCTCGATCGCGGCGCGCTTTCCATGGACCAGGAGCGCCATACCTGCACCTGGAACGGCCAGGCCGTCACGCTTACCGTCACAGAATTCCTGATCCTCTATGCGCTTGCGCAGCGTCCCGGCGTCGTCAAGAGCCGCAACGCGCTGATGGACGCCGCCTATGACGATCAGGTCTATGTCGACGACCGCACCATCGACAGCCACATCAAGCGGCTTCGCAAGAAGTTCAAGGTCGTCGACGATGACTTCGACATGATCGAGACGCTCTACGGCGTTGGCTACCGCTTCAAGGAGGCCTGACGCGAAGTCGGGCTGCGCAGAGAGGCATGACGATCAGCATCGAGGAGCCGACCGTAGCGACGCGCAGGCGACCGTGGCGCTTTCGCGTGCGCATGCTGCGCCGCGTCCTCGGCCGCATGGTGCGCTCGATCGGCCCGCATGCCTTTTCGAGCCTGACGCGCCGCATCATCATCCTCAACCTGGCGGCGCTGATCGTCCTCGTCTCCGGCATTCTCTATCTGAACCAGTTCCGCGCCGGCCTGATCGACGCGCGGTTGGAGAGCCTGCTGACGCAGGGCGAGATCATCGCCGGCGCGATCGCCGCCTCGGCGACGGTCGAGACCAACAATCTCACCATCGATCCCGACAAGCTGCTGGAACTGCAGGCGGGCGAAAGCCTGGTGCCGGGCGAGAATTCGATCGAGGGGCTGGATTTCCCGATCAATCCCGAGCGGGTCGCGCCGGTCCTGCGCCGGCTGATCTCGCCGACCCGCACCCGCGCCCGCATCTATGATCGCGACGGCAGCCTGGTCGTCGATTCCCGCCATCTCTATTCGCGCGGACAGATCCTGCGCTTCGACCTGCCCCCGGCCGATGAGGAGCCGGCGCTGTTCGACCGCATCTGGCAGTGGTTCAACGTCCATCTGCAGCGCGACGACCTGCCGATCTACCAGGAGCTTGGCGGTTCGAACGGCCGCGGCTATCCGGAGGTCGCGACGGCGCTGGATGGCGGGCCGTCCTCGATCGTCCGCATCACCGATCGCGGCGAGTTGATCGTCTCCGTCGCCGTGCCGATCCAGCGCTATCGCTCGGTGCTGGGCGTGTTGCTGCTCTCGACCCAGGGCGGCGACATCGACCAGATCGTCCATGCCGAGCGCATGGCGATCGTCCGCGTCTTCCTGGTCTCGGCCGGCGTGGTCGTGCTGCTTTCCATCCTGCTCGCCAGCACCATCGCCGTGCCGCTGCGCCGGCTCGCCGACGCAGCTGACCGCGTGCGCCGGGGCGTCACCGCCCGGCCGCAGATCCCCGACTTTTCCAACCGTCGCGACGAAATCGGCCACCTGTCGCAGGCACTTCGCGAGATGACCGGCGCGCTGTTCAACCGGATCGAGGCGATCGAGAGCTTTGCCGCCGACGTCAGCCATGAACTGAAGAACCCGCTCACCTCGCTGCGAAGCGCCGTCGAGACCCTGCCGCTCGCCAAGACGGCCGCTTCCAAGAAGCGCCTGAACGACATAATCCAGCACGACGTCCGCCGTCTCGACCGGCTGATCAGCGATATCTCGGACGCGTCGCGGCTGGATGCGGAGCTGGCCCGCCAGGATGCGGCGCCCGTCGACGTCGCCGCGGTGGTCGAGGCCGTCGTGTCGATGGCGCGCGACACCACCCCGCCGGAAGGGCCGCGCGTGGCGCTGGAGATCGCCGAGGCGGAGGAGACCGATGCCTTCATCGTGCTTGGCCATGACAGCCGGCTGGCGCAGGTGTTCACCAATCTGATCGATAACGCCCGTTCCTTCTGCCGCCCGGATGGCGCCGTGCGCGTGTTCGTCCGCCGCAGCGGCACCTCCGTCGACGTCGTCGTCGAGGATGACGGTCCGGGCATCCGCGCCGAGCAGATCGAGCGCATCTTCGAGCGCTTCTACACCGACCGGCCCGAGCAGGAGGCGTTTGGCCAGAATTCGGGTCTCGGCCTCTCGATCTCGAAGCAGATCGTCGAGGCGCATCGTGGCCGGATCTGGGCCGAGAACCGTCCCAAGGGCAAGTTGACCAAGGCGGACCGGGCCGAGATCGTCGGCGCGCGCTTCACCGTCCGCCTGCCCGCGGCCGACGCGTGACCGCAATGGCGGGCACGGTCCACGCCAGCGCCGTATGGGTCGATGGTGCAGGCGTGCTGATCCGCGGGCCTTCCGGGTGTGGAAAATCGTCGCTGCTTCTGGCGCTGCTGATCGCCGACCGGCCGGCGAGCCGTCTGGTGGCGGACGACCGTGTCCAGCTCGCCGTCGTGGCCGGGCAGCTGCAGGCGAGCGTACCCGACATTCTGGCCGGACTTTTGGAGATTCGGGGCCAGGGCCTTGTTACTGTGCCGTATTTGTCGCCGGTTTCGATCGATCTTGTTGTGGATCTTGAACCGATCGAGCGCTGCGTCCGTATGCCGGAAGAGGCCGACCGCACGGCGCTGATCGAGGGCGTTGTGGTGCGCCGGCTCGCCCTTCCGCAGGGGCAGGCGGATGGCTGGATCCGGGTTCGCGCCGCATTGGCGTTCCGTTCAGCGATTGTCTAGTATCGTTCTTGTTCGTATGGAGAGCGCCCCGCTTTTTTCTTGCGTTGCGGTAGGGTTCGGTCAAGATGCGGCGCCATGGCCGATCATGACCGGCCGCCACAAAAAGCGGTCTCGACGTTTTCCTGGGCTTCCATCGGAGCCCGAACTGAGAAAAGCAGGTATTCGAAGGGCATGATCGGGCTCGTCCTTGTAACCCACGGCCAGCTCGCAACCGAGTTTCGGGCGGCTCTGGAGCACGTGGTTGGTCGCCAGACGCAGATCGAGACGATCGCGATCGGTCCGGAAGACGACATGGAGCAGCGGCGCCAGGACATCCTGGAAGCCGTGCTTCGGGTCGATGATGGCAACGGTGTCATCCTCCTGACCGATATGTTCGGCGGCACCCCCTCCAATCTGGCGATTTCGGTCATGGAAGCCGGCCGCGTCGAAGTGATCGCCGGCGTCAATCTGCCGATGCTGATCAAGCTCGCCAGCGTCCGCATCGACAAGCCGTTGGCCGACGCCGTCATCGGCGCCCAGGAGGCCGGCCGCAAATACATCAATGTGGCAAGCCAGGTTCTGGCAGGACATTGAAGCGCCCAGCATGACAGACACCGATACGTCCGAGCTCTATCGCGATCTGCCCATCGTCAACCGAAAGGGCCTGCACGCCCGGGCCTCGGCCAAGTTCGTGCAATGCGCCGACGCCTTCGAGGCTTCGATCACCGTGTCGAAGGACCAGAACACGGTCGGCGGCACCTCGATCATGGGCCTGATGATGCTGGCGGCCGGCATCGGCTCGTCGATCCGTGTCGCGGCCGAAGGCCCGGACGCCGAAGCCGCCCTCGACGCCATCGCAGCGCTGGTGGCCGACCGGTTCGGGGAAGAAGAATAGCGCCGTCCGGCGCGGCTCCCTCCAGGCGCACATAAAGACATCTTTATATCCTGATTGCTGCCAGGCGCTGTCTCCGCTATAAGCGCGACAAACCCAACGCATGGAGATCAGCAAGATGGTTGCCGCCAACGACTTCGCCATCAAGGATATCGGCCTCGCCGATTGGGGCCGCAAGGAACTCTCGATCGCCGAGACGGAAATGCCCGGCCTGATGAGCGTGCGCGCCGAATTCGGCCCGTCGCAGCCGCTGAAGGGCGCCCGCATCGCCGGCTCCCTGCACATGACCATCCAGACCGGCGTGCTGATCGAGACGCTGAAGGCGCTCGGCGCCGACCTGCGCTGGGCCTCGTGCAACATCTACTCGACCCAGGATCACGCCGCCGCGGCGATCGCCGCTTCCGGCGTCCCGGTTTTCGCCATCAAGGGCGAGAGCCTCGAGGATTATTGGGAATACACCCACCGCATCTTCGAATGGCATGACGGCGGCGTCCCGAACATGATCCTGGACGATGGCGGCGACGCCACGGTCCTGGTCCATCTCGGCCTGCGCGCCGAGGGTGGCGACACTGCCTTCCTCGACAAGCCCGAGAACGAGGAAGAGGAAGTCCTCTTCGCCGCGATCAAGAAGCGCCTGGTCTCGAAGCCCGGCTGGTATGGCGAGATCGCCCGCTCGATCAAGGGCGTCACCGAAGAAACGACCACGGGCGTCCACCGCCTGTACGAGATGCAGAAGAAGGGCACGCTGCTCTTCCCGGCCATCAACGTCAACGACTCGGTCACCAAGTCGAAGTTTGACAATCTCTATGGCTGCCGCGAGTCGCTGGTCGACGGCATCCGCCGCGGCACCGACGTCATGATGTCCGGCAAGGTGGCCATGGTCGCCGGCTTCGGCGATGTCGGCAAGGGTTCGGCCGCGTCGCTGCGCCAGGCCGGCTGCCGCGTGCTGGTGTCCGAAGTCGATCCGATCTGCGCCCTGCAGGCGGCGATGGAAGGCTATGAGGTCACGACGATGGACGACGCCGCCAAGCGCGCCGACATCTTCGTCACCGCGACCGGCAATGTCGACGTCATCACCATCGACCATATGCGGGACATGAAGGACCGCGCCATCGTCTGCAACATCGGCCACTTCGACAGCGAGATTCAGATTTCGGCGCTGCGCAATCTGAAGTGGAACAATGTGAAGCCGCAGGTCGACGAGATCGAGTTCGCCGACGGCCACCGCATCATCCTCCTGTCGGAAGGTCGCCTGGTCAATCTGGGCAATGCCACCGGCCATCCGAGCTTCGTGATGTCGGCATCCTTCACCAACCAGACGCTGGCGCAGATCGAACTCTGGACCAAGCCGGGCCAGTACGAGAAGAAGGTCTACACCCTGCCCAAGCACCTCGACGAGAAGGTCGCGGCGCTGCACCTGGAAAAGATCGGCGTCAAGCTGACCAAGCTCAGCGATAAGCAGTCGGCCTATATCGGCGTCGCGCCGGCCGGCCCGTTCAAGCCGGACCACTATCGTTACTGACCGATTAATTCGGCCCTGACGATCGGTCGCAGCCGATCTCTACCGGTCGTGGCTACCGAAGTGTTGAGGCGCTATATTTTGATGGCGCTCCGTCTTAACTGGCGGTTAACCACGATCAACTGACAATCCCAGGCCATGCGGGTCCCCCGCATGGCCTTTTTCTCGGCGTCATCGGCTTCACACCGGATTCCCGTACCCGCTACATTGGGGTTGATTCGCGTGAGGCCGGAGTTTGTAGTCGGCGCCGGGACGGGTCGATTTCATTTCTCTGACGGCGGAAGGGCCCTGCCGCATGCTTTGGCATCGCAGGAATTTGGACGGAACTCGCGGCGCAGGCCGCTGGAGGTTCGTTCTGCCGACTCTGCGACACACCATGCTCGCGGCAACCTCGCTGACCGGCATCGCGCTGGTCGCCGGCGAGGCGCTGGCCGCCGAGCCTTCGACGGGATCGCTCGACGCCGGCAAGACCGCGATGGCGAGCGCGCTGCTCGGCGTCGTCGCCTTCTCGGTTCTCAGCGCCGTGGCGCTGTTGCGGGCGCGCGCCCGGGCCGAGGCGGAGAACGCCGCCCTCAAGCACCGTCTCGCCGATCTCAAGGCCACAGCCGACCGGGCCGAAGCCCTCGTCGACGCCGATGACCAGCGCCTGGTCGCCTGGAGCGCGCCCGGCGAGCCGCCGCTGGTGATGGGCCGCCTGCCCAAGGCCTGCGGCGCCCCCGAGGAGCGGGCCGCCTTCCTCGCCTTCGGCACCTGGTTGACGCCTGACGCCGCCGGCCGCCTCGACGCGGCGCTGGAACAGCTGCGCCGTCGCGGCGATACTTTCACCATCGCGCTCGAGACCGCCAATGGCCGCTTCATCGAGGCAGCGGGCCGCACAGCCGGCGGCCGCGCCGTGGCGCGCTTCCGCGACCTTTCCGGCGACCGGCTCGCCCTGGCCGAGCTGGAGGCGCGGCACCAGCGCCTGACCGGCGATGTCGAGGCGATGCGCGCGCTGCTCCAGGCGACGTCGATGCCGGCCTGGATTCGCGGCAAGGACGGCAAGCTGTCCTGGGTCAATAATGCGTTTGCGCAGGCAGTCGAGGCGCGGGACGCCGCGGACGCGGCCAGCCGCAATCTCGAATTCCTCGATACCGCCGGCCGCGAGGCGATCGGCGCCGGCCATGACCAGCAGCCGGTGTTCGAGCGCCGGCTTCCGGCGATCGTCGCCGGCGCGCGCCGCATCTTCGACGTGGTCGATGTCGTTTCCGGCACCGGCAGCGCCGGCATCGCGATCGACGCGACCGAGCTCGAAACGGTACAGGGCCAGATGAAGCGGCTGGTCGAGTTCCATGCGCGAACCCTCGACCAGCTCGCCACCGCCGTCGCGGTCTTCGGCTCGGATCGGCGCCTGCGCTCCTACAATGCCGCCTTCCGCGAGCTGTTCAGCCTCGATGCCGGCTTCCTCGACGGCCAGCCGGATGAAAGCGCCGTGCTGGAGCGCATGCGCGCCAGCCGCAAGCTGCCGGAGCAGGCCGACTTCAAGAGCTGGCGCAATGAACTGCTGACCGCCTATCAGTCGCTCGACGCGCGCGAGCATTGGTGGCACCTGCCGGATGGCCAGACGCTGCGCGTGCTCGCCAATCCGCATCCGCAGGGCGGCATCACCTGGATCTACGAGAACGTCACCGAGCAGCTGGCGCTCGAGAGCCGCTACAATGCGCTGTCGCAGGTGCAGGGCGAGACTCTCGACCATCTGGCGGAAGGTGTGGCGGTGTTCGGCTCGGATGGCCGCCTGCGCCTCGACAACCCGGCCTTTGCCCGCATCTGGCATCTCGACCAGAAATTCCTCTCGACCCGTCCCCATATCGGCGAGATCGAGCGCGCCTGCCGGCGCCTGCACGATGCGCCCGAGGCATGGACGCGCTTTACCACCTCAGTGGCCGGCCTCGACGAGGGCAGGGCGCCGACCCAGGGCCGGATGGAACGCTCCGACGGCCGGGTCATCGATTATGCCACCGTGCCGCTGCCGGGCGGGCAGACCATGGTAACCTTCATCGACGTCAGCGACACGGTGCAGGTCGAGCGCGCGCTGACCGAGCGCAATGATGCGCTGGAAGCGGCCGACGGTTTGAAGAACGCCTTCATCCAGCACGTGTCCTACGAGCTGCGCTCGCCGCTGACCAACATCATCGGCTTCACCCAGCTGCTCTCCGATGTCTCGATCGGGCCGCTGACGGAGAAGCAGCAGGAATATACCGGCTACATCCTGTCCTCGAGCGGCTCGCTGCTCGCCATCGTCAACGACATCCTGGATCTCGCCACCGTCGATGCCGGCATCATCGCCCTCGACCTCGGCGAGGTCGATGTCGAGCGCACGGTTGCCGCGGCGATCGAAGGCGTGCGCGACCGGCTGCAGGAATCGCAGCTGGTACTGCAAACCCATATCCCGTCCGGCATCGGCAGCTTCGTCGCCGACGAGAAGCGCGTCCGCCAGATCCTCTACAATCTGCTCTCCAACGCGGTCGGCTTCTCCTCGCATGGCAGCTCGATCGTGCTTCGGGCCGAGCGTTCGGCCGATGCGATCGTCTTCAGTGTCGAGGACCAGGGGCCGGGCATTCCGCCAGAATTCCTCGATTCGGTGTTCGACCGCTTCGAAAGCCGCGCCGCCGGCTCGGCGCGCGGCGGCGCTGGCCTGGGCCTGGCGATCGTCAAGAGCTTCGTCGAGCTGCATGGCGGTACCGTCAGCATCCGCTCCGAAGAGGGGCGCGGCACCGAGGTCAGCGTGCATCTGCCGATCCGGCCGACCGAGCTGGCCGTTGCCGCTGAATGAGCACGCTGGAGCCGATCCGGATCGAGCTGCCGGATGAGGCGGCGACCCTCCGCCTGGCGGAAGATGTCGCGGCCAAGCTCGCCATTGGCGATGTCATCGCGCTGCGTGGCGATCTCGGCGCCGGCAAGACGAGCTTTGCCCGCGCGCTGATCCGTGCCGTGGCGGCGGATGCCGCCTATGAGGTGCCGAGCCCGACCTTCACCATCGTCCAGACCTATGACACCCGCCTGCCGATCGCTCATTTCGATCTCTACCGTCTCGGCTCCATCGACGAGATGCAGGAGATCGGTTTCGACGAGGCGGTGAGCGAGGGCGTCGTGCTGGTCGAATGGCCGGAGCGGGCCGAGGAAAGCCTGCCGGCCAACCGGCTGGAGATCGCGCTCGACCTGCATGGCGCCGGCCGGATGGCGACGCTGTCGGGCGGCGGCGACTGGCCGCAGCGGCTGGAACGCACGCTGGCGATTCGCGCTTTTCTCGATCAGGGCGGTTTTGCGGAGGCTTCCCGCCGCCATCTGCAGGGCGATGCCTCCACGCGCGCCTATGAGCGGGTCGAGACGCCGGAAGGCAGGCGCGCCGTGCTGATGGACGCGCCGGAACGGTCGCCGGGCCCGATAGTCCGCGATGGCCGCACCTATGACGATCTCGCCCACCGCGCCACGACCGTCCGTCCCTTCGTGGCGATGAGCGATGGCTTGCGCGCCGCCGGATTCTCGGCGCCCGCGATCCTCGCCGCCGACATGCCGGCCGGGCTGCTGCTGGTCGAGGATCTGGGCAAGGAGGGCGTATTGGTCGACGGGGCGCCGGATGCCGAGCGCTATGGCGTCGCCGTCGACGTGCTCGCGGCCCTGCACGCGACGCCGCGTCCGGTCGAGCTGCCCTTGCCGGATGGCACCCGCCACATCGTGCCGCCCTTCGATGCCGATGCACTGACGATCGAGGTCGACCTGCTGCCGCGCTGGTTCGCCAGGCACGCGACCGGCGCCTCTCTGTCCGACAAGGCGGAAGCCGAATTCGTCGCCGTCTGGCGCGACCTGTTCGCCCGGATCGACGCGACCGAGAAGAGCTGGCTGCTGCGCGATTTCCACTCGCCCAACCTGCTCTGGCTGCCCGAGCGCGAGGGCCTGCGCCGGATCGGCATTCTCGACCATCAGGACGCGATGATCGGCGCCTCGGCCTATGACGTTGCCTCGCTGCTGCAGGATGTCCGCGTTTCGGTCGAGCCGGCGCTGGAAACCGCGCTTGCCGATCGCTATGTCGCCGCGCGCAAGGCGCTGGGCGCTTTCGACGAGGCGGCCTTCCGCGAGGCCTATGCGATCTCGGGCGCGCAGCGCGCGACCAAGGTGCTGGGCGGATTTGCCCGACTGGCGGAGGCGGCAGGCAAGCCCCAATATCTCCGTCACATTCCCCGTGTAAGGGGCTATCTGAAGCGGTGCCTGCGCCATCCGGTTCTTTCCGGCCTGGCACTCTGGTATGAACGATACCTGCCGCTGGACGACTGACGGCCTCTGCGCGAGGCGGCCGGCGCCACAGCCAAGAACAACGGAACTGCCCGAGACCGATATGCCAACCTCCCCCTCCCAGACGCCGTTCCATCCGAAGCGGGCCATGGTGCTCGCGGCCGGCATCGGCAAGCGCATGCGGCCCGTCACGGCAACCGTTCCCAAGCCCCTGATCGAGATCGCGGGCCGCTCGCTGATGGATCACGCGCTCGACCGGCTGACCAAGGCCGGTGTCGAGGAAGTGGTGGTGAACGTCCACTACCTCGCCGATCTCGTCGAGACCCACGTCAAGAAGCGCAAGGCGCCCAAGATCCTCATCTCGGACGAGCGCGGCGCGCTGCTGGAGACCGGCGGCGGCATCACTAAGGCGCTGCCGCTGCTCGGCGACGAGCCGTTCTACGTGATGAATTCCGATTCGTTTTGGATCGAAGGGCCGCGCCCCAATCTCGATTGGCTCGCCCGCGCCTGGGACGACAGCCGCATGGACGCCCTGCTGATGCTGGCGCCGACCGTCACCGCGATCGGCTATCCCGGCCCCGGCGATTTCATCATGGACAAGGACGGCCGGCTCGCCCGCCGCATCGAGCGCACCGTCGCCCCCTTCGTCTATTCCGGCACTGCCATCCTGTCGCCGCGCCTGTTCGCCGATGCGCCGCAGGGCTCGTTCTCGCTCAACGTGCTGTTCGACCGCGCCATCGAGGCCGGCCGCCTGTTCGGCATCCGCATGGACGGCACCTGGCTGCATGTCGGCACGCCGGAAGCGATCCGCGAAGCCGAGATGTCGGTCTCCGAAAGCGCAGCCTGAGGCACGATGGCAAGGTCGGACCCGCGCGTCTTCACGATCCCGCCGGGCACGCCCTTTCTGCCGACCCTTGTCGACGCGCTGCTTTCCGGCCGGTTCGGGGCGATTACGAATCCGGCTAAGGATCCGCTGGCGCTCGCCGATATCACCATTCTCGTGCCGACCCGCCGCGCGGCGCGCTCGCTGCATGCCGAGATCCTGGAGCGACTGGGCGGCCGCGCCGCCATTCTGCCGGCGATCCGGCCGATCGGCGATGTCGACGAGGAAGACCAGATCCTCGAAGCCGCCGCCGACGATCCAGATGGCCGTCTCGTCCTGCCCGAGGCGATCTCCCGCCTCGACCGCCTGCTGGTGCTGACGCGCCTGACGCTCGCCTGGGGCCGGGCGGTGCGGCGCGAATTGCTGTCGCTCTCCGAGGACGACCGTGTGCTGGTGCCGGCCTCGGCCGCCGATGCGTTCCATCTCGCCGGCGATCTCGCGCGGCTGATCGACGACATCGAGACGACGGGCATCGCCTGGGTAAAGCTGGAGACGCTGGTTCCCGACGACCTCGCCCGCTACTGGCAGATCTCGCTCGATTTCCTCCGCATCGTCGGCGAGCAATGGCCGGCCTTCCTGAGGGAGCGCAGCCTTGCCGATCCCTCCGTCCGCCGCGATCATCTGCTGCGCGCCGCCGCAGCCCGCCTCGAAGCCTCGCCGCCGCGCGGCCTCGTCATCGCCGCCGGCTCGACCGGCTCGATCCCCGCCGTCGCGGAGCTTCTCTCCGTCATCGCCCATCTGCCGAATGGCGCCGTGGTCATGCCGGGCATCGATACGGAGCTCGATGCGAATGGCTGGATGGCCATCGGAGGCCTCTCGGCGCCGGCCCGCTCGGCGCCCGGCCATCCGCAATACGGCCTGAAGCAGCTGATCGAGAGCATCGGCGTGGAGCGCGACGAGATCGTCCCGCTCGGCGCGATGACGCCGGACATGGCCGAACGTGTCCGCCTGATCTCGGAAGCGATGCGCCCGGCCGAAACCACCGAGGATTGGGCCACCGCGCCGCCGGTCGCGGCGTCGGCCATCGGCGATGTCGCGCTGGTCGTCGCCCGCACCGAGCAGGAGGAGGCGGTCGCCATCGCGCTTGCCATGCGCGAGGCGATCCGCGAGCCGGGTAAGACGGCGGCGCTGGTCACCCCGGATCGTCGTCTCGCCGGCCGCGTCGCCATCGAGCTCGGCCGCTTCGGCTTGTCGGTCGATGATTCCGCGGGCCGTCCGCTGATGACCTCCTCGCCCGGCACGCTGGCGCGCCTGCTGGTCGCGGCAGCGAAGTCGAACGGCGCGCCCGTCGATCTGCTGGCGCTCGCCAAGCATCCGCTCGCCTCGTTCGGGCTCGGTCGCGCGGCCTGTCGCGCCGCGATCGACATCCTCGACCTGGTGCTGTTTCGCGGCCAATTGCTTTCCGACGGCCTCGAAGGGCTGGTCGAGGCATTGGATCGGGCCGAGGCGGACCTGCCGAACGCGCGTTATGCGCCCGCGGCCGTCAAGCGGCTCGGCGCGACCGAGTGGCAGGCGGCGCGCGATCTCGCCGGCCGGATGGCCGAGGCGATCGAGCCGCTTAGCCGACTCATGGACGGCGTGAATGCCTCCGACGCCAAGGCGATGACATCGGCCGTCGTCGCCGCGCTCAACCTTGTCGCCGCGCGCGACGACGGCAGCGCCGACGTGCTGTGGGCCGAGGAATCCGGCCAGGCCCTGGCGACTCTTCTCGCCGGCCTGATGAGCGACGACGCCCAGGCGCTCGACATGGCTGGCTACGAATATCCGGGCTTCCTCGACGCGACCATGGCCGGCGTCGGCGTTCCGGCCCGGCCCGGCTCCGATCCGCGCCTGTTCATCTGGGGCACGCTCGAGGCTCGGTTGCAGCAGGTCGATCTGATGGTGCTGGGCGGGCTCGACGAGGGCGTCTGGCCGTCCGAGACCCGCACCGACCCCTGGCTGTCGCGCTCGATGCGCGCCGAGCTGGGACTGGAAGCGCCGGAGCGCAAGCTCGGCCAGTCGGCGCATGACTTCACCAGCGCTCTGTCAGCCGGCAAAGTTGTCGTCACCCGCGCCGAGCGGCGCGGCGGCACGCCCACCGTCGCCGCGCGCTGGTTGCAGCGCCTGCTGGCGCGCCTCGGCAAGGGCGAGGCCAAGGCGCTTGCCGGCCGTGGACTGCGCTATCTCGACTGGGCCCGTGCGCTCGACCGCACGGCCCGGCCGGTGCCGATCCGCCGCCCCGCGCCGCTGCCGCCGCTGGAAGCCCGGCCGCGCCGCTTGTCGGTGACCGAGATCGAGACGCTGATCCGCGATCCCTACGCGATCTATGCCCGCCGTATCCTGAAGCTCGACCCGCTCGATCCGATCGGCGTGGTGCCGGACGTGGCGCTGCGCGGCACGCTGATCCATGAGGCCCTCGGCGATTTCATCCAGGAATGGCAGGGCCCGTTCGACGCTACGGCGCTGACGGCGCTGACGATCATCGGCCGCCGCGTCTTCGCGCGGATCGAGGCGTTCCCGGCCGTCTATGCGCTGTGGTGGCCGCGCTTCCTGGTGATCGCCGAATGGTTCATCGGCTGGGAGGCGAGCCGGGCTTCGGTCGCCCACCGCCATGCCGAGATCGGCGGCGCCTGGGCGTTCCCGGCGCCGGCCGGCGAATTCAAGCTCACCGGCCGCGCCGATCGCGTTGATATCCGGTTCGACGGCTCGCTCGAGATCCTCGATTTCAAGACCGGCTCCCCGCCAAGCGCCAAGCAGCTTTCGACCGGCCTCGCGCCGCAGCTGGCGCTGGAAGTGGCGATGGCGCGCGGCGGCGGCTTCGACCGGGTCGAGGCCGGCGTCTCCGTATCCACGCTCGGCTGGATCGGCCTCGGCAAGGTCGGCAAGGGCGATCCCTTCTCCTCGGCCGTCACCAAGGACAAGACGGCCGATGAGCTCGGCGACGAGGCCAGGGCGCGGCTCTATTCGCTGATCGAAGCCTTCGATGATCCGAAGCGCGCCTATGTCTCGCGCGCCCGGCCGATGTTCGAGACCCGCTTTGAAAGCCCCTACGATCATCTCGCCCGCATCCGGGAATGGGCGCTGGGCGACGCCGAGGAGGGCGGCGAATGAGCGGCGTGATCTCGGTCGACGACAAGACGAGGGACACCCAGTCGCGGGCAACGGATCCCGAGGCCTCGGCCTGGGTTTCCGCCAATGCCGGCTCCGGCAAGACCTATGTGCTGGCGCGCCGCGTCATCCGCCTGCTGCTCAATGGCGCCGACCCGTCCTCCATCCTGTGCCTGACCTTCACCAAGGCGGCGGCGGCGGAAATGTCGAGCCGCGTGTTCGAGATCCTCGCCGGCTGGACGACCATACCCGACGCCGAGCTGGCGGCGATCCTGGCCGATTATCAGGGCGTGCCTGCTTTGCCGGCGCATCTGATCAGCGCCCGCCGGCTGTTCGCCCGCGCGCTGGAGACGCCGGGCGGGCTGAAGATCCAGACCATCCACGCCTTCTGCGAAAGGCTGCTGCACCAGTTCCCGTTCGAGGCGAACGTCGCCGGCAGCTTCGAGGTGCTGGACGATCGCGGCGCGTCGATCCTGATCGCCGAGGCGCAGCGCCAGGTGATCGCCCGCGCTTCGCTGGAGGCCGACACGGCGCAGGGCCGCGCCTTTGCGCGCGTGCTGGAGGCGGCGAGCGACCAGGGCATCGATGCGGCGCTGGCGGCGATCGTCGCCTCGCGCGACGCGGTGCGCGAGTTCATCGTCCGCTCGGGCGATCTCGCCAATGGCCTGCGCGATCTGCGCCGCGCGCTCAGTCTTGGCGCGGGCGAGACGGCGGAAAGCCTGCGCGAGCGCATCGGCTCGGAAATCCCGTTCGACGAGGCCGAGCTGAAGCAATTGGTCGACCGGCTTTCGGCCAGCGGCGCCAATGACCAGAAGAGCGCGGCGCGCCTGGCGCCGATCCTGACGGCCGAGACGATGGAAGGCCGGGCGGCAGCCTGGCTCGGCTTCTGGATGAAGCAGGATGGCGATCTTCGCGTGGTCGGCAGCCTGACGGCCAAGGGCGTCCGGACCGCCTGGCCCGGCCTGGAGGAAATCCTGCAAGAGGAACGTGAGCGCATCGAGTTCCTGCTCGATCGCATCGCCGCGGCCGAGGCCTATGCCGTCACGAGCGCGCTGCTGATCCTCGGCGACGCGGTGATCGGCCACTATGAGCGGGCCAAGCAGCTGCGCGGCGCGCTCGATTTCCAGGATCTGGTGGTGAAGACCGCCAATCTGCTGGCGCGTTCGGACGCCGCCGCCTGGGTGCATTACAAGCTCGACCGCGGCCTCGACCATATCCTCGTCGACGAGGCGCAGGACACCAGCCCGCGCCAGTGGCAGGTGATCGAGCGGCTGGCCGGCGAGTTCTTCTCGGGGCAGAGCGCGCGCGACATCATCCGCACCTTCTTCGCCGTCGGCGACGAGAAGCAGTCGATCTATTCGTTCCAGGGCGCGGTGCCGGCCTGGTTTGCGCGGCAGCGCGAGGCGATCGGCCGGGGCGCGCGCGAGGCGGGCGCGCTGTTCCACGAGCTCGAACTGCAGCTCTCCTTCCGCTCGACCCCGGACGTGCTGGCCGCGGTGGATGAGATCTTCCGGCCCGAGGACGCCCATACCGGCCTGACCCAGGCGAAGGCGGCCCCGGTCCATGCCGCGGCGCGCCGGCTCGATCCAGGCCGCGTCACCTATTGGCCGCCGATCGAGGCCGACAAGCCGCCGCAGCCGGACGACTGGCATACGCCGCTCGACCGGCTCGACGAAAAGAGCCCGGAAGTGCGGCTGGCCGAGCGCATCGCCGAGACCGTCGCCGGCTGGAAGCGGGACAAGGCGACGATCGCCGCGACCGGCAAGCCGATCCGCGAGGGCGGCATCCTGGTGTTGACGCGCAAGCGCGGGCCGCAGACCGACGCGATCAACCGCGCGCTGAAGGCGGCGGGTCTCTCGGTCGCCGGCGCCGACCGGTTGGCGCTGGCAAGCCATATCGCCGTGCTCGACCTGCTGGCGCTGGCCGAAATCCTGCTGCAGCCGCGCGACGACCTCGCGCTCGCCGCGCTGCTGAAGAGCCCGCTGATCGGCCTCACCGAGGAGCAGCTGTTCGAGCTGGCGCATCCGCGCGGCGGCTCGCTCTGGTATGCGCTCGACCGCTCGACCGATCCGGCCGCGATGGCCGCCTCGGCGCGGCTGAAGACCTGGCGCAGCCGGGCCGAGTTCATGAGCCCCTACGCCTTCTTCGCCCGCATCCTTGGGCCCGATGGCGGCCGCAAGCGGCTGCTGGCGCGGCTGGGGCCGGAGGCCGACGACGTGCTGGACGAGTTCCTGGCGCAGGCTTTGGCGCATGAGCAGGCCTCCGTGCCGTCTTTGCAGGGCTTTGTCGGCTGGATGCGCGAGGCCGCGACCGAGATCAAGCGCGACGCCGACCTCGCCCGCGACGAGATCCGCGTCATGACGGTGCATGGCGCCAAGGGGCTCGAGGCCGACATCGTCTTCCTCGTCGATACCGGTTCCAAGCCGGTGCATGCGAGCCATGACCCGAAGATCGTGGCGCTGGCCGAGGATCCCGACGATGCCGATGGCGCGCCGCTGATCTGGGTCGCGCCCGGCGCCCGGAAGCCGCAGATTGTCGAGCAGGCGATCGGCACGCTGCGCGACAAGGCGCGCGAAGAGTACCGCCGGCTGCTCTATGTCGGGCTGACGCGGGCGCGCGACCATTTGATCGTCTGCGGCACGGTCAAGGCGAATACCGGTGCCGATCTGCTCTGGCACGAACTGGTCGGCAAGGCGCTCGGCGTCGATGGCAAGACCGTTCCGGTCGAGCTGCCGAGCGAAAGCTTCGACACGATCGAATGGCGGCAGGACTGGAGCCGCCAGGCGGTGCCGCCAGTCGCCGAAACAGCAGGGTCCGGCGAGCGCCCCATCGCGCCGCTGCCCGATTGGCTGGCCGAAAATCCGCCGCCGCCGCCCACCCAACCGAAGCGGCTGACGCCTTCGGCCGCGGTCGGTTTCGCGGAAGCCGAGCCGGCCTTTCCGCCGGTGACCGCGCTGGATGCAAGGCTCGATCCGGCGGCGTTGACGGCGCTCGATCGTGGCCGGATCATCCACCGCCTGCTGCAGGCGCTGCCGGACCAGCCGCCCGAGCAGCGCGCCACCATTGCCACGCGCTATCTGGAAGTGGTAGGCCGCGAATGGCCGGAGAGCGCCCGCCAGGGCCTGCTAGAGCGGATCCTGCCGATCCTCGACGACGCCAGCTTCTCGGCCCTGTTCGGGCCGCAGAGCCGCGCCGAGGTGCCAATCGCCGGCTCGATCGAGACGCGCAGCGGCACTGCGTCCGTCTCCGGCCGGATCGACCGGCTCGTCGTGCTGCCGGACCGGGTGATCCTGGTCGACTACAAGACCAACCGCCCGGCGCCGCGGGAGCTTTCCGAGGTGCCGGAAGCGCATCTGGCGCAGCTGGCGCTCTACCGGGCGCTGCTTTCCACGCTCTATCCCGACCGGCCGATCGAGACGGCGCTGCTCTGGACCGAGATCCCGCTGTTGATGGCGATCCCGTCGGAGTTGCTCGATAGTCGCATGGCTGCCATTACCGCGGCGTGAAATCCCTTTGCCTTGACCGGCAAGAGACGGGTTCCTACCTTAGAACCACTCTCCTCCATCCCATTTGAGGCTTGCCATGGCGACTGCCAAAGTAACGGATAGTTCCTTCGACGCCGACGTTCTGGGGGCATCCGGCCCGGTCGTCGTCGATTTCTGGGCGGAATGGTGCGGTCCCTGCCGCATGATCGCCCCGGCTCTGGAAGAGATCCAGACCGAAATGGAAGGCAAGGTGACCATCGCCAAGCTCAACATCGACGAGAATCCGGAAATTGCCGTGCGCTACGGCGTGCGCTCGATCCCGACGCTGATCCTGTTCAAGGATGGCGAGCCGGCCTCGATCCAGGTTGGCGCCGCGCCGAAGAGCCGCCTGGCCGACTGGATCAAGGGCGCGATCTGATCGCTTCCCGACAGACTTGGAGTATGGAAACGGGGCCCGATGGGCCCCGTTTTCGTTGGGGTTAACAGCCGGGTTAACGGCGACCGCTTTTGGTCACTTTGGTAGCGTCCCGTTAGCCGCCAGCACCGTGCCGCCGAGATAGAGCGAGCCGCAGATGAGAATTCGGGGCGCGATGCCGGGCGGCAGCAGCTTCTTGATCGCGGCGAGCGCGGCCTCGACGCCCGAGGTTGCCTCGGCGGTGATGCCGGCGGCCTCGGCGGCGGCGGCAAGCTCCAGCGGGTCGCGACCGGCGGCCGAGCCTTCGATCGGCACCGTATAGACATGCCGCGCCAGCCCGGCGAAGGGGCGGAAGAAGCCGACCGGGTCCTTGGTCACCAGCATGCCGGCGATCAGGTAGAGCGGCCGCGACACGCGCTCCTCGAGATCGGCGATCGCCTCGGCGATGACCACGCCGGCGCCGGGATTGTGGCCGCCATCGAGCCAGATCTCGGATTCGGCCGGCGCCTGGTCGACCAGCTTGCCGCTGGTCAGCCGCTGCATCCGGGCCGGCCATTCGACATTCTGCAACCCGGCCTCGATCGCCGCCGTCGGCACGTCGAGGCTCGATTTGCGCAGCGCCGCGATGGCCGCTCCCGCATTGACGAACTGGTGCCGGCCCGGCAGGCGCGGCGGCGGCAGGTCGAGCAGACCGTCCTCGTCCTGGTAGACAAGACGGCCGCGCTCGGCATGCGCCACCCAGTCCCGGTTGCCGATGAAGGTCGGCGCGCGCAGCCGCGCCGCGTCGCGCTCGATCACGTCGAGCACGATGCCCGGCTGCGGCGCCACCACGACCGGACGGCCGCGCTTGATGATGCCGGATTTCTCATGCGCAATGCCGTCCAGCGCGCTGCCGAAGAACTTCTCGTGGTCGACCGAGATCGGCGTGATCACGGCGACGTCGGGATGGTCGATGATGTTGGTGGCGTCATAGCGCCCGCCCAGGCCCACTTCGAGCAGCGTCACATCGGCCGGATGGTCGGCGAACAGCTTGAAGGCGGCGGCGGTGGTGATCTCGAAATGCGTGATCGGCGCGCCGTCATTGACCTTCTCGATTTCGAGCAGCGTGTCGACCAGCTCCGCCTCGTCGACGAAGCGGCCGCCGCCCGGCTTGCCGAGGCGGATGCGCTCGTGGAAGCGGACGAGATGCGGCGAGGTGTAGACATGCACGGAAAGGCCGGCCGCCTCCAGCATCGCGCGCAGGAAGGCGGTGGTCGAGCCCTTGCCGTTGGTGCCGGCAATATGCAGCACCGGGCCGAGCTTCGTCTCCGGCGCGCCGAGCTTCGCCATCAGCGGCTTCAGCCGGTCGAGCGAGAGGTCGATTTCCTTGGGGTGGAGCTGGAACAGGCGCTCCAGGATGACGGTGCTGCGGTCCATGATGCGGTCCATGACGCGATCCCGTGGCGTGGAGAGGATCCACGCAATGCCGGCGGCGGCCCCGGGGGCCGCCGACCGTGATGGTGTGATGGGCGTGTGCGCGGCGCCGATCAGGACGCCAGCGCGACATCCTGTGCCGGCGCGGACTTCGCCTTCGCCTTGGCTTCGGGCTTGTCGATCTGCCGGGTCGGCTGCGGCGTCAGGATTCCGCAAAGCCGCGCGATCGTCTGGCGCAGTTCATGGCGATGGACGACGAGGTCGACCATGCCGTGCTCGTGCAGGAATTCCGAGCGCTGGAAGCCGGGCGGCAGCTTTTCGCGGATCGTCTGCTCGATGACGCGCGGGCCGGCAAAGCCGATCAGCGCGCCCGGCTCGGCGATCTGGATGTCGCCCAGCATGGCATAGGATGCGGTGACGCCGCCCGTGGTCGGGTTGGTCAGCACGACGATATAGGGCAGCTTCGCCTCGCGCAGCGCGATGACGCCGGCGGTGGTGCGCGGCAGCTGCATCAGCGAGAGGATGCCTTCCTGCATGCGCGCGCCGCCGGAGGCGGCGAACATCACGAAGGGCTGCTTGCGGTTCAGCGCCGCTTCCATGCCGGCGATGACCGCTTCGCCGGCGGCCATGCCGAGCGAACCGCCCATGAAGTCGAAGTCCTGCACGGCGGTGACCATCGGCACGCCCTCGACGGTGCCGGCACCGACCAGGATCGCGTCCTGCAGGCCGGTCTTGGTCCGGGCGTCCTTGAGGCGGTCGGTATAGCGGCGCTCGTCGCGGAACTTCAGCGGGTCGATCGCCACTTCCGGCACGGCGATGGATTCATACTGGCCATCGTCGAAGAAATAGGCGAGCCGCTTCGGCGCGCTCATGCGCATGTGATAGCCCGAATTCGGGATCACGTAATGGTTGGCCTCGAGGTCGCGATGGAACACCATCTCGCCGGTCTCGGGGCACTTGATCCAGAGGTTTTCCGGAACCTCGCGCTTGTTCAGGAGGCTCTTGATCTTCGGACGAACGACGTCGTTGATCCAGTTCATCGCGTAATCCTTGTTCAGGCGGCGACCGATTTGCGGGAAGCGCGAACGCCGCCCGAAAGCTCGGATACGAGGGCCAGGACGGCGGGTACGGTGGCGGCCGTGGCGCGGCCCTCGCTGTCGAGCGAGGCGGCGACGGCCGATACGATGGCCGAGCCGACCACGACGCCATCGGCATTCGCGCCGATCGCTGCCGCCTGCTCGGCTGTCCTGACGCCGAAACCGACGGCAACCGGTAGATGGGTGTGACGCTTGATCCGTGCAACGGATTCGGCGACGCGCGAGGCGTCGGGGGCTGCCGAACCGGTGATGCCGTTGATCGAGACGTAGTAGACGAAGCCCGACGTGTTGGCGAGCACGGCGGGAAGCCGCTTGTCGTCGGTGGTGGGCGTGGCGAGGCGGATGAAGTTCAGGCCCGCTTCGAGCGCCGGGATGCAGAGCTCGTCATCGGCTTCCGGCGGCAGGTCGACGATGATCAGCCCGTCGACGCCGGCAGCCTTGGCTTCGGTGACGAAGGCTTCCGAGCCGTGGCTGTAGATTGGGTTGTAATAGCCCATCAGCACGATCGGCGTGGCGTCGTCGAACTGGCGGAATTCGCGCACGAGATCGAGGGTCTTGACCAGCGTCTGCCCGCCCTTCAGCGCGCGCAGGCCCGCGGCCTGGATCGCCGGGCCGTCGGCCATGGGATCGGAGAACGGCATGCCGAGCTCGATCACGTCGGCGCCGGCGCCGGGCAGCGCCTTCAGCAGGGCCAGCGTCGTGGCGGGATCCGGGTCGCCGGCGGTCATGAAGGTGACGAGCGCCGGCCGGCCCTCGGCCTTGAGGGCCGCGAAGCGGCGATCGATACGGGTTTCAGTCATGACAATGGGCCTAGGCTCGATGCTTTGTGACGTCAAGTCGACGGGGAAGCGAAACGCGGAACGGCGCCCCCTTTACCCTTCCCTCGGGAAGAGGGGAAGAACAGGTCGGGAGCCGCGCCGCCGGCATCGGTCAGATGTCCATGCCGAGCAGCTTGCCCACGGTGTGGACGTCCTTGTCGCCGCGGCCGGACAGGTTGATGACGATGATCTTGTCCTTGGCCATGGTCGGCGCGACCTTGATCGCCTGGGCGATGGCATGCGCCGATTCCAGCGCCGGGATGATGCCCTCGACGCGGGTGCAGACCTGGAACGCGTCGATCGCCTCCTGGTCGACGATCGGCACGTACTGGACGCGGCCGGTGTCGCGCAGCCAGCTGTGCTCGGGGCCGACGCCGGGATAATCGAGGCCGGCCGAGACCGAATGGCCCTCGAGGATCTGCCCGTCGGCATCCTGCAGCAGATAGGTGCGGTTGCCATGCAGCACGCCGGGGCGGCCGCCGGTCATCGAGGCGGCATGGCCGTTCTCGACGGCGATGCCGTGGCCACCGGCTTCGACGCCGACGATCTCGACATCCTTGTCGTCGAGGAACGGGTGGAACAGGCCGATGGCATTCGAGCCGCCGCCGACCGCCGCGATGATCATGTCGGGCAGGCGGCCTTCCTGCTCCAGCATCTGCGCGCGCGCCTCGATGCCGATCACCGACTGGAAGTCGCGCACCATCTCCGGATAGGGATGGGGGCCTGCCGCCGTGCCGATCAGATAATAGGTATCCTCGACATTCGAGACCCAGTCGCGCAGCGCCTCGTTCATCGCGTCCTTGAGCGTGCCGTTGCCGGCGGTGACCGGATTGACGGTGGCACCCAGCAGCTTCATGCGGAACACGTTCGGCGCCTGACGCTCGACGTCGGTGGCGCCCATATAGACGACGCAGGGCAGGCCGAAGCGGGCCGAGACGGTGGCCGAAGCCACGCCGTGCTGGCCGGCGCCGGTCTCGGCGATGATCCGCGTCTTGCCCATGCGCTTGGCGAGCAGGATCTGGCCGAGGCAGTTGTTGATCTTGTGGCTGCCGGTGTGGTTGAGGTCCTCGCGCTTGAAGAAGATGCGCGCGCCGCCGAGATGGTTGGTCAGGCCTTCGGCGAAATAGAGCTTGGACGGGCGGCCGGCATAATAGGTCGAGAGCGCCTGCAGTTCGGCCTTGAAGGCCGGATCGGCCTTGGCGTCGTCATAGGCCTGCTGCAGCTCGAGGATCAGCGGCATCAGCGTCTCGGCGACGAAGCGGCCGCCATAGATGCCGAAATAGCCCCGCTCGTCCGGGCCGGTCTTGAAGGAATTGGGCTCGACAGCAACGGTCACGACGAAATCCTCTCGCCGGCAAGAGCCCGGCTGTGGTCAGGGTTGGGTCGAAAGCCGCGAATGGCGGCGATGAAGGCGCGGATCCGGTCGGGATCCTTGATACCGGGCGCGCTTTCCACGCCCGAGGAAGCATCGATGCCAGGGGAATGCGTAACCGCCAGCGCCTGCGCGACATTGCCGGCGTCGAGGCCTCCGGAAAGCATATAGGCAAGGCCGGGGTCAAGCGCATCCAGCAGGTGCCAGTCAAAGGACACGCCATTGCCACCCGGCAGCGTCGCGCCCTTGGGCGGCTTGGCGTCGAGCAGCAGACGGTCCGCCACCGCGGCATAGGCGCCGATCCCCGCGAGATCGGCCGCCTCGCGAATGCCGAGCGCCTTCAAGACGGGCAGGCCGAAGCGGCGGCGGATCTCGGCGACGCGCTCGACGCTCTCGCCGCCATGCAATTGCAGCCAGTCGGGTCGCACCGTTTCGACGATCGCGGCCAGCGCTGCATCATCCATGTCGACGGTGAGCGCGACGATCTCGGCCTTGCCGCGCGCCTGGTCGGCGAGCTGCCGGGCGCGCTCGTTCGAAACGGCGCGCGGGCTCTTCGGAAAAAACACAAAGCCGACCATGTCGGCGCCGGCGTCCAGCGCGGCGTCGAGCGTCTCCTCGGTCGAGAGACCGCAGATTTTGACGGTCACGGTCATGGATTCACGATCAGCCATGGGTTCACGAGCAGCGGCGATGTCACGGTCATGGTTTGGCGCAACGGTTTGGCACGAAAGAGGCGGCAAGTCCAAGAAAAGTCCGCGATGGAAAGTCCGCAATCGCCCGGGCGTTTCCGTGAGCGGATCGCGTGAGGCCTGACGCGGCTCTGACAGAAAGCCATCCACGCCGTGCCGGGAAAGGCGTGGCTTGCGTCAACGCGGCAGGCCCATGCATGGATACAGGGAAGCGCGTTTCACGTGAAAAGGCGGAAGGGGCGGGTTTCCGCCGTTCAGGCGACGCGACGGGGCGCGGGCAGGGTGGTTGCCGGGCTGGCGCTGGCGGCGGCGCGATACTGCGTGTTCTCGCGGCGCGTGTCCTGCAGCTCGTGCCGGAGCTTGCGGGCCTGGCGGCGCCATCGGCCCTGGCCGAGCCAGGCGCCCACGCCGCCGATCAGGACACCGAGCGCGATCGCGCCGAAGACCAGGACGAACAGCGGCATGCTGATGACGACGGCGGGATCGGTCGAATTGAACGGATCCAGCGACAGCGCCACGGCATGGCGGTTGGCGACCGAGAGCGCCACCGCGATGATTGCGATCGGCACCAGGATCACGACCGCAAGGAACTTCTTCATCAACATTGCCTCGAGCCGGACGCCGGAACGCCGCTGACCATCCGGCCAGGGCCTGCGCCAATAACATTCCAGATCACGTTTGGTTCAAGGCGCGGCGCGCGGCCTTTCGAACCGGTCGTGGTCTAGTCCTCGTCGTTGAGACGCTCGCGCATCTCCTTGCCGGTCTTGAAGAACGGCACGTATTTTTCCGTGACCTCGACCTTCGAGCCGGTGCGCGGGTTGCGGCCCTGTCGCGCCGGGCGGTTCTTAACGGAGAAAGCTCCGAAGCCGCGGAGCTCGACCCGATCGCCTCGGGCCAGCGCATCGATGATCTCGTCGAGAATCGAGTTCACGATGTGCTCCACATCCCGTTGATAGAGATGCGGATTTTGCTCGGCGATCTTCTGCACCAGTTCGGACTTGATCACCGCGGCGCCCCCTCAGCGTCGTTCAGACCGGACGGAGCGTGCCAAACGGATAGGAGACCGTCAAGCTGGAGTCTGGAAGGCAGCAGGCCCGCCACGCCGGAAGCATAGAGAAGGTCGGGCGAGAAGCCCGCCTGGCGCGCCAGCCAGACGAAGGCGGCGCTGGAAAAGGAGAACGGGCTGCCGCTGCTTTCCGGCTCCCAGTCGACCACGCGCAACCGCGCATCGACGCCCTTCTTGGTCGTCAGCCAGGCAATCGCCGTCTCCTCGCCGCCGATTTCGTCGATCAGGCCGGCCTCGAGCGCCTGGTGGCCGGAGAAGACACGGCCATCGGCCAGCTGCAGGGCCTTGGGGCGGTCGAGATTGCGACGCTCGGCGACGATGTCGACGAACCAGTTGTAGGTATCGCGGATCATCGAGTCGATCACGGCCAGCGCCTCGGGCGTCGGCGGCGCGAAGGGCGAGGGCGCGGCCTTGAGCGGCGACGACTTCACCTCGGTCAGCTTGATGCCGAGCTTGGCCATCGCCTCGCTCACTTCCGGCGATTGGAACAGGACGCCGATCGAGCCAGTGATCGAGGTGCGGTAGGCGACGACATGGTCGGCGGCGATCGCGGTCATGTAGGCGGCGGAGGCGCCGACGGTGCGGATGGCGGCAACGGTCGGCTTCTTGTCCGAGAGCCTGCGGATCGCGTCATAGAGCGCTTCGCCGCCTGCGGTGGCGCCGCCGCCGGAATTGATCGAGACGATGACGCCCTGGACGGCGTCGCTCTTGCCGATCTTGTCGATCAGGTCGAGTTCGGCGCGGTTTTCGGAAATGAAGCCGGAAATGGTCAGCCGCGCGATATGCGGCCGCGAGCGTCCGCCCAGCGCATCGGGACCGGCCGCGAGCAGGCCGCCGCCGACAATGGCGAGCGCCGCCGCCACGAAGGCGACGACACGCCAGGTCGTCAGCTTTCGCCTCAGGCGTCGGCGATCCAGGATCTGATCCGCGTCGATGCTCATCCATACGCTCCCGGTCGATCTCGAAGACCCTGTACGGGTTATATGTTTTGCACTGCGAAATCAAACAAGACCGTGCCAAGCGATTGTCGGCACTGGCGATTTCGAAAAAATAGCCTCCCAAAACGAAAACGCCCCGGACGAGCCGGGGCGTTTCCTAGATCCATGGGGCGGTGACGATTACTCGTCGGTGCCCTGGCGTGCCTTGAGGGCGGCGCCGAGGATGTCGCCGAGCGACGCACCCGAATCCGACGAGCCGAACTGCGCAACCGCTTCCTTCTCTTCGGCGATTTCAAGCGCCTTGATCGAGACGGCGACCTTGCGGGCCTTCTTGTCGAAGTTGGTGATGCGGGCGTCGACCTTCTCGCCAACGGCGAAACGCTCCGGACGCTGCTCCGAACGATCACGCGACAGATCGGCGCGACGGATGAAGGAGGTCAGGTCGGAATCCGCAATCCGGACTTCCAGGCCGCCTTCGGTCACAGCCGTGATCTCGCAGGTGACAACGGCACCCTTGCGCAGCTCGCCGGAAGCCTCGACGAACGGATCGCCGCCAACCTGCTTGATGCCGAGCGAGATACGCTCCTTGTCGATGTCGACGTCGAGAACCTGCGCCTTGACGATATCGCCGCGGTTGTACTCGTCGATGACCTGCTCGCCGGGGCGGTTCCAGTCGAGATCCGACAGGTGGACCATGCCGTCGACGTCGCCGTCGAGGCCGATGAACAGACCGAACTCGGTCTTGTTCTTGACTTCGCCTTCGACGATCGTGCCGATCGGGAACTTCTCGGAGAAGCTCTCCCACGGGTTCGACAGGGTCTGCTTGAGACCGAGCGAGATACGACGCTTCACCGGATCGACTTCGAGGATCATGACCTCAACCTCTTGCGAGGTGGAGACGATCTTGCCCGGATGAACGTTCTTCTTCGTCCAGGACATCTCGGAGACGTGGATCAGGCCTTCGATGCCCGGCTCCAGCTCGACGAACGCACCGTAGTCGGTGATGTTCGTGACGCGGCCCGAGAACTTGGCCTGGACCGGGTACTTGGCTTCGATGCCAGACCACGGATCGGCCTCGAGCTGCTTCATGCCGAGCGAGATGCGGTGCGTCTCGTGATTGACGCGGATGATCTGCACGCGGACGGTCTGGCCGATCGAGAGCACCTCGGTCGGATGGTTGATGCGGCGCCACGCGATGTCGGTGACGTGCAGCAGGCCATCGATGCCGCCGAGGTCGACGAACGCACCGTAATCGGTGATGTTCTTGACGACGCCTTCGATGATCTGACCTTCTTCGAGGCTCTGGACGAGCTCCGAACGCTGCTCGGCGCGGGTCTCTTCAAGCACGGTACGACGCGAGACGACGATGTTGCCGCGACGCTTGTCCATCTTGAGGATCTGGAAGGGCTGCGGCGTGTGCATCAGCGGGCCGACGTCGCGCACCGGGCGGATGTCGACCTGCGAACGCGGCAGGAAGGCAACGGCGCCGTCCAGGTCGACGGTGAAGCCGCCCTTGACCTGGTTGAAGATGACGCCCGTGACCTTCTCGTTCTTGTTGAACTGCTCCTCGAGACGGATCCAGCTCTCTTCGCGGCGAGCCTTGTCGCGCGAGAGAACGGCTTCGCCGAGAGCATTTTCAACGCGCTCGAGATAGACCTCGACCACATCGCCGACCTTGAGCGCGTTTTCGCGGCCCGGGCCATTGAATTCCTTGAGCGCCACGCGGCCTTCGGTCTTGAGCCCGACGTCGATGACGGCGAGGTCCTTCTCGATGGCGACGATCGTTCCCTTGACGACGCTGCCTTCAAAGAGGTCTTCGTTGGCGAAGGACTCTTCAAGAAGGGCGGCGAAATCTTCGCGGGACGGGTTGGTAACAGCCATGAAATCTCCTGGTGCCATTTCTGGCATGCGTCGGCGGTTGGTGTTGCTGAAACCCGAGATCTCGATCCTGCCCTCGACGGAAATCGGGGCAACCGCATGTGGCGGACCGACGCTTCCGGACCTGGATTCGGGTGTTTTTCCATGAATTCCAGCCGCCAGGCCTCCATCCGGGGATGGGGACCGACGTCGAGACTTCGCGGATCTGGGGCTCTATATAGGCTTGATGCCCATGCGGCAAGGCAAAACTGGCCGATTTCAGCCCTTCCGGCGCCGTAAAACGTTCAATCACTCGTGTCCGGCGTCGACGATCTCGATCGCGGCGGCAAAGGCGGCCTCGGCGTCCAGCGCCGTCGTATCCAGCCGCACCGCGTCGTCGGCCTGGCGCAGCGGCGCCGCGGAGCGGTGCGAATCCCGCTCGTCGCGCTCCAGGATCTCGGCCAGGATCCGCTCATAGGGCACGTCGCGGCCCTTGGCGTTGAGCTCGTCGGTGCGGCGGCGGGCGCGCACTTCCGGCGAGGCGGTGACGAAGATCTTGATGTCCGCCTCGGGACAGATCGCGGTGCCGATGTCGCGCCCGTCGAGCACGGCGCCGGGCGGCGTGCGCGCGAAATTGCGCTGGAAGTCGACCAGCGCGGCGCGGACTTCGGGATGCACGGCGACGCGCGAGGCAAGCTCGCCCGCCTCGCGGCCGCGCAGGTCCGGGTGGTTCAGGTCTTTTGCCTTCAGCTTGCGGGCGACGGCGCCGGCCTCGGCGGCATTGTCGACATCCAGACCCTGTTCGGTCATCAGCCGGCCGATGGCGCGATAGAGCAGGCCGGTATCGAGATGGTTGAGGCCATAATGCTTGGCCAGCTTCAGGGCGATCGTGCCCTTGCCCGCGGCGGCGGGTCCGTCAATTGCGATGATCATGCTGCGGCGGGCTCCGCCCTTTCGAAATGCGCGCCAAGCCCGTTCATCAGGGCCTGGAATTCAGGGAAGTGGGTGTCGATCGCCCGGGAATCGTCGATCGTCACGGGGGCGTGCCCGGCGAGGCCCAGCACCAGGAAGCTGATCGCGATGCGGTGGTCGAGCCGGGTGGCGACCGTGCCGCCGCCGATCCGCGCCGCGCCGCCGGTGACGGCGAGCGATTCCGGCCCCTCCTCGACGGTGACGCCATTGGCGCCAAGGCCGGCGGCCAGCGCCGCGATCCGGTCGGACTCCTTCAGCCGGAGCTCGCTGATGCCGTTCATCACGGTGACCCCTTCGGCGAAGGCGGCGGCGATCGCCAGCGCCGGATATTCGTCGATCATCGAGGGCGCGCGCTCCGCCGGCACGACGACGCCGCGCAAGCGGCTTGCCCGCACGCGCACGTCGCCCACCGCCTCGCCGCCGACGGTGCGGCGATTGTCGATCTCGATGGCGCCGCCCATCTCGACCAGCGTCTCGATCAGACCGATGCGCATCGGGTTCAGCAGCATGGATTCGATCGTCAGGTCCGAACCGTCGATCAGTAGCGCCGCGACGATCAGGAAAGCGGCCGAGCTCGGATCGCCGGGAATGACGAGGGGTTGCGCCTTGAGATCGCGGCGGCCCTCCAGCCGGACCACCCGCTCGCCATCCTCGTTGCGATCGATCTCGAGCGCCGCGCCAAACCGTTCGAGCAGCCGCTCGGTGTGGTCGCGCGTCGGGGTTGGTTCGATGATCGTGGTGATGCCGGGCGTGTTGAGGCCGGCGAACAGCACGGCCGATTTGACCCGCGCCGACGGCACCGGCACGCGATATTCGATCGGCAGCGTGATGTCGGGGCCCTTGAGGGTCAAAGGCAGGCGGTCCTTCGAGCGGGCCAGCACCTGCACGCCCATGCGGCGAAGCGGATCGAGGATGCGGCCCATCGGCCGGGCGCGCAGCGATGCGTCGCCGGTGAAGGTGACGCTGATCGCCTGGCTGGCGACCAGGCCCATGGCAAGCCGGGCGCCGGTGCCCGAATTGCCGAAGTCGATGCAGTCTTCCGGTTCCAGGAAGCCGCCGACGCCGACGCCGCGCACCCGCCAGCGGCCGGGCTCGGTCCGCGTCACGATGGCGCCGAAGGCGCGCATGGCCGCCGCGGTGGCCAGGACATCGTCGCCTTCCAGCAGTCCGTCGATCGTCGTTTCGCCGATTGCCAGCGCCCCCAACATCAGCGCACGATGCGAAATCGACTTGTCGCCCGGCACGCGGACGCGCCCCTGAAGCGGGCGGGCAGAAGCCGCGACCAGGGGGGCGGGCGATGGGGACATGGATGGCATCGGGTCGGCACCTCGGGCATTCGGCACGGGCGAATTCGCGGTCGCGCATGCGGGCTCAGAGACCAGAAGGGACGGTCGTCGGATAGCACGCCTGTCCGCTGCCGTCACCCGAGTTGAGGACCCGGCGGCGCGCGAGTTGACGGCCGTGTCAGAATTGCTTTTGACAGCGCCGATACGAGTCATTATGGGACAGCCGCTCTTTTAACCGATGAGGCACGACGTGGCGAAAGCGGAACTCGGCACCAAGCGGGTCGACCCGGAGACGGGCAAGAAGTTCTACGACCTGAACAAAGACCCAATCGTTTCGCCCTTCACGGGCGTTTCGTATCCCCGCTCCTTCTTCGAGAGCGGACCGGCCAAGGCGCGTCCGGCCAATGTGACGGACGATGAGGACGAAGAGGTCGAGGACGACGTCGCCAAGGGCGCCGAGTTCGTCAGCCTCGAGGAAGCCGATGAAGAGGCTTCCGGCGGCGCCGTTGTGGTCGAGAGCGATGACGACGACGTCGAGATCGTCGACGACGAAGCCGATGACGTCTTCATCGAGGACGAGGAAGAGGAAGGCGACGACGTGGCCGACATCATCGGTGGCGTCGAGGACGAGGAGTCCTGAGGCTATCCACAGGCACCGGTTCGATTTTTGGAATTGGCGCTTGATTTGAAAAAGAGCGCGGCTTAAGAGTTGCGCCGTTCCGGGGGGGTCCCAACCCCTCCGACTTCTGGAACGAGTGGGGCCATAGCTCAGTTGGGAGAGCGCTTGAATGGCATTCAAGAGGTCGTCGGTTCGATTCCGATTGGCTCCACCAATTCCACCCTTCAGGCAACTGAAGCGAACGAAAGCCGCCCCTCGGGGCGGCTTTTCGCGTTCTGGGCTCTTTTCCCCGCAAGCCCCTAGCCTGCCGCGAAGCCCAGTTCCTCGGCATAGCGCGCCGGCGGCTTGCCGACCTGGCGCGAAAAGGCGACGCTGAAGGCGCTGGTCGAGCCATAGCCGATGCGTTGCGCCACTTCGGCAAGGCTGCGGCCCCGGCGCAGCAGGTCTTTGGCAAGCGTGATCCTCCAGTCCGTCAGATAGTCCATCGGCGGCCTGCCGACTTCCCGTTGGAATCGCGTGAAGAAGGTCGAGCGGGAGAGGCCTGCTTCCCTCGCCAGTTCCGCGACGGTCCAGGCGCGGGCCGGATCCGCATGCATGCAGCGCAGGGCCACGACCAGCCGGTCGTCGCCCATGCCCCGCAACACACCGGGGCTGGCCGTCCTCTCGCCGGTGGATCGGAACGCTTCGATCAGCAGCACTTCGAGCAGCCGGGCCAGCACGACATCGCGCGCCGGGCGGCTGGCACGGGCTTCCTCCGCCACCAGTGTCGCCAGGATGCCCAACCGGCTTTCTCCCCGAACGACGACGATATCGGGCAGCAGGGCGACCAGCAGGGTGGCGTCTGGCGATCCGAACCGGCAATAGCCGATCAGCTGCTCGACCTCGACCGGCGCGTCCGGCGAGCCGATGCGGGCGGTTCCATCCGCCTGCATCACGGGCTGGCTGTAGAGCCCCGCCGGGGGCGCCGGGTCGAGGCTCGACATGGTGAAATCCTGGATCGCCGGCACCAACACGAAATCGCCCTGCCGCAGGATGATCGCCGGCTTGCCACCGACCTCCAGCCGGGCGCTGCCTGAGATCATCAGCCCGTAATAGACCTGCCCCACCTCCGTCCGCTGCACCCGCCAGGCGCCGGACGCCCGGGCGATCTTGGAAAAGGGCGCGCCCGGCTGGAGCAAGGTGACGATCTCGGCGAGGGGGTCGGCCATTTTTGGACTCATGCAAATTCAAACTGGATTTTCGATGATAGAGAGTCCGGGTCTCGCTGTCCACATTCGACCCATCGATGAACCAGGAGACTTTCCATGAAGACCGTGATGATCACCGGCTGCTCGTCGGGCTTCGGCCTCGAGATCGCGCGTTATTTCCTCGACCGTGACTGGAGCGTGATCGCGACCATGCGCACCCCGCGAGACGGCATCCTGCCGCCATCGGACCGGTTGCGTATCCTGCCGCTCGACGTGACGGATGCTGCCAGCATCGCCGCTGCCATCGAGGCTGCTGGTCCGGTCGACGTCCTCGTCAACAATGCCGGAATCGGCTGGCTCAATGCACTGGAAGGCACGCCGATGCAGGTGGCGCGTGAACTCTTCGAGACGAACACGTTTGGCACGATGGCCATGATCCAGGCCATCCTGCCTCAGTTCCGGCAGCGGCGGTCGGGCATCATCGTCAACGTCACTTCCAGCGTCACGCTGAAGCCGCTTCTGCTGCTCTCTGCCTATACGGCCAGCAAGGCGGCCGTGAACGCCTTCACCGAAAGCCTCGCGCTGGAACTGGCCGCCTTCGACCTGCGCGCGCATCTCGTCCTGCCGGGGCGCGCTCCCGACACGAGTTTCGCGACGACCGCGCGCGGCCGGATCACCGGCGAGGGCGGCTTCCCGGAGCCGTATGACGATCTCGTGCAGGCTGTGATGGCCCGCTTCCAGCAGCCTGATGACGCCATCACGACGTCGCTGGACGTCGCCGAGGCGGTCTGGCGCGCGGCGACCGATGCCAACGCGCCGATGCGCATCCCGGCCGGCGCCGACGCGGTCGCCCTGTCGCCCGGCGCATAGTCTCGACCGGAAGCCGCGCCGAATGCGACGAGGTGCGCGATGCGCGCCTCGTCTCTTCACAATGCCTTGAGATTTTCTGGTGCTGCGGCGCGAAATTCCCATCTTCCAGACCGTCGCCCCTTGTCGGGCGCCAGGGGCACTCCGAAGCCGAAACGCTGGAGATCAGCCATGAAAAAGAACCTGCTGTTCCTTTCCTTCGCCGGCCTGCTTCTTGTGTCCGGCACCGCCCTTGCCGCGGAGACGCTGAACGGCGTCGTGGCGCGGGCCGATCCGAATACGGGCGAGTTGCAGATCGTTGGCGGTGGTCGCGTCCAGGTCACCGATCCGCGGCTGCTGCGCAATCTCGCCCCCGGCGAACATGTCATCGTGACCCGCAACAACAATGGCACCATCGGTGTGCAGGAAGACAGTTCCTATGCGGGAGCCGGCGACTACTGATCCGCATCCCTTCCGCCGCCAAGGCGCTCTGCGGGGCGGCTGAGGCATTCGGCGCGCTTCCGGGACGGGTGGCTCCGCCCCGGCGCGTTGCATCGACGGAATCGACACGGCTTCCCCAATTCCAGCCCCACTTTTGACCTCGCGCGCCAAGCCGGGATGAGCGAAGCTGGAGCGCGACATCTTCCGGTAGTGGCGGGCGGCTCGGGGGAGGCGGGGATGGAGTCTGCATCGACGCAAAAGCTGTCGCTGCCCAATCTGAGCGCGATGGTCGTCGGCTCCATGGTCGGGGCCGGGATCTTCTCGCTGCCGCAGACCTTCGGCCGCGTCACCGGCGGCTTCGGCGCGCTGATCGCCTGGGCGATCGCCGGCACCGGCATGCTGATGCTGGCGCTGACCTTCCAGAGCCTGTCGCGCCGCAAGCCCGACCTCGACGCCGGCGTCTTCGCCTATGCCAAGGCGGGCTTCGGCAATTATCTCGGCTTCGCCTCGGCGCTCGGCTACTGGACGGTCTGCTGCCTCGGCAACGTCTCCTATTTCGTGCTGATCAAGTCGACGCTGGGCGCGCTGGTGCCGGCCTTTGGCGAGGGCAACACGATCCCGGCGATCGTCAGCTCGTCGCTGATCCTGTGGGGCGTGCATTTCATGATCCTGCGCGGCGTCAAGCAGGCGGCCGGCCTCAACACCATCGTCACCGTCGCCAAGATCATCCCGATCCTGATCTTCCTGGTCTTTGTCGGCTTCGGCTTCAAGGCGGATATCTTCGCGCTCAATTTCTGGGGCGGCGAGGCGGCGACCTTCGGCCATGTGTTCGAGCAGGTGCGCGGCACCATGCTGGTGACCGTCTTTGTCTTCGTCGGCATCGAGGGCGCCAGCGTCTATTCGCGCTATGCCAGGAATCGCAGCGATGTCGGCCTTGCCACCATCCTCGGTTTCGTCGGCGTGCTCTGCCTGCTCGTGCTGGTGACGATGCTGTCCTATGGCGTGCTGCTGCGGCCGGACCTGGCGGCGCTGCGCAACCCGTCCATGGCGGGCGTGCTGCAGGCGGTTGTGGGCCCCTGGGGCGCTGTCTTTGTCAGCCTCGGGCTGATCGTCTCGGTGCTCGGCGCCTACCTCTCCTGGTCGCTGCTGGCGGCCGAGGTGCTCTATTCGGCGGCGCTGATGGAAAGCATGCCGAGATTCCTGGCGATCGAGAACCGCAACCAGGTCCCGGCAGCGGCGCTCTGGCTGACCAGCGGCCTGATCCAGTTGTTCCTGATCTTTACGTTTTTCGCCGAGGAAGCCTTCCTGCTGGCGCTGAAGCTGACCTCGTCGATGATCCTGCTGCCCTATCTGCTGGTCGCCGCCTATGCGCTGAAGCTCGCCTGGACGCGGGAGACCTATGCCGGGGAACCGGCTGCCCGACGCCACGATCTGGCCCGCGCCGGACTTGCCACGATTTATGCGGTCGGCCTGATCTATGCCGGCGGGCTCAAATTTCTGCTGCTTTCGACCGTCATCTACGCGCCGGGCACGATCCTGTTCGTGATCGCGCGGCGCGAGCAGGGACGGCGGGTGTTCTCCGCGGGAGAATGGGTTCTGTTCCTGCTGGCGGCGGCCGGCGCGATCGCGGCGATCTACGGCCTGGCGACGGGCCGGATCGGCGTCTGACCGGGCGGCCACGGCGGGTTTCGGCGCTTTTGGAGATTGCAGGACCAACCGCATTATATGGATGCCGGATTAAAATTTGTTCATGATCCTTGCCACCGATTGTCGGCCGCCCGGCCCGCGCCATGTCTCCATCGTGGGGCAAACAACGGATGAACATCATGCGCAAGATCCTGTTCCTTCTTCCCGTCGCCGGCCTACTGGCAGCCGGTCCGGCGCTCGCCGCCGAGACCTATGGCGGCGTGGTCTCCAACGTCAATCAATCTGCCGGCACTGTCACCGTCGAGGGCGCCGGCACGTTCCAGGTCAGCCAGCCGATGCTGCTTCGCGGCGTCTATAGTGGCGAGCATGTGATCGTCACCAAGAATGACAACGGCACCGTCGGTTTCCAGGAGGACAGCAACTTTTCGGACGGCAGCGGCATCAATACGAAGTGACGTCACGCGACGGCCGCGGCAGTCCGTTCTGCCCTCCGGCTCCAACCGCCTTCCCAGGCCGCCCCAAGAGGGCGGCCTTTTCACGTGGGCTCGTCCGGTTGTTCGTGTCCGTTCGCGATCTTGGCTTGACGTCGGCGGCGGCGATCGAGAAACCTGTCGCCGCGAGGAAAACGGGCCTTGCCGCAACGGGGCGCGACACCGGCTAGACCGGCAAGGTGGCCGCGATCGGGACGGCAGCATCCCGCGATCCAAAAAAGACAAAGGGAATGAAACGCCATGGCACTTGAGACGCGCCCGCTCGGACGCACGGGGATTCCGGTCACGACCCTCGGCTTCGGCTCCGCCCCGCTGGGCGACCTCTATCACCGGCTGGATGACGAAACCGCGCGCGGCGCCGTCGCGGCGGCCGTCGAGGCCGGCGTGACGCTCTACGACACGTCGCCCTTCTACGGCCACGGCCTGGCCGAGCACCGCATCGGCACCGTGCTGCGCGGCGTGCCGCGCAAGTCCTTCGTGCTGTCGACCAAGGTCGGCCGCTGGATGGACCCGCTGCACCAGCCCGCCGACGGCAACACCCAGCCTCCGAACTTCGCCGGCGGCCAGCCGCATCCCGCCCGGCTCGATTATTCCTATGACGGCGCCATGCGCTCGCTCGAGCAGTCGCTGATCCGCCTCGGCGTCGACCGGATCGAGATCGTGCTGATCCACGACGTCGACGTTTATTCGCATGGCGCGGCGGCGGTCGAGGGCCATTTCAAGGCCGCGATGGAGGGCGCCTACAAGGCGCTGGAGCAATTGCGCTCGGAGAAGGTGATCGACGCGATCGGCGTCGGCCTGAACGAGGCCGACATGTGCGAGCGCTTCGCCCTCGCGGGCGATTTCGACGCCATGCTGCTGGCCGGGCGCTACTCGCTGCTGGAGCAGCCGGCGCTCGATAGCTTCCTGCCGCTGGCGCAGGAAAAGGGCATCGGCATGATGCTGGGCGGCGTGTTCAATTCCGGCATCCTTGCCACAGGCCCGGTGCCCGGCGCCAAGTATAATTACCGCGACGCCCCGCCGGAGATCCTCGAGCGGGTGGCGGCGATCCAGAAGGTATGCGAGGCGCATGGCGTGACGCTCGCCGACGCGGCGCTGAAGTTCCCGCTCGGCCATCCCGCGGTCGCCTCGCTGGTCATGGGTTCGGTCTCGGCCGAGGAAACGAAGCGCAACCGCGCCGCCTTCGACCGGCCGGTGCCGGCCTCGCTCTGGTCCGATTTGAAGATGGCCGGCCTGCTGCGCGCCGACGCTCCGACCCCCGCCTGACCCAATCCGGCCGGCGGTGGCACGCGCCATCGCCGGCCGGTTTAGACTATTCCGGCTTCGGCTCGGACGGGGTTTCTTGCGAAAGTGCAGGTCGTTCCAGCTTGGGCGGGCGCAAACCCAGCCGGGCCGCTTCCTCGGCGCCGGCATTCGGCCCCTCCGGCGAACAGCGTTCGCTCGGCGGCGAGCCGCAGACCCGGCCGATATTGGCCCAGCTGACGCAGCGGCCATTCGGCCCGCGATAGCCCGGCCCACCGCGGCAGCCGCAGCCCGAGCAGGCGCTGGCGGGCATCGCCGAGATCCAGGCCAGGGCAACGATTCCCGCGAGAACCAGGAAGATGTCCAGCGGCCTGCCTCGGCCGCTCCGGATCCACGTCATGTCTGCCCCGCCCAAGCGCTAGCTGCCGAACGTTCCCTAAGGTGGGCCTATTGATTCTGGAAACGTGGCGGACGTCAAACACAACTGTCCATAGCCGGGGCGCCGGGCCAGCCGGAACGCGGTCGCGCGGGCAGCCCTGCCTCCAGCGCGAAAAGCCCAAAAAGCAAAAGCCCCGCATCCTGTTCGGAATACGGGGCTTTTTGCAGAAATTGGTGCCCAGAAGAGGATCGGGCAAGCCACTCGTCATGACATTGATATTAAAGGATAATTTCGGTCGACAATTGGGCACTGTGTAACACTCGCGTGCTCACCCCGCAATGCCCCTGTGGACGAGATGCCGTCAGTGGACGAAGCCGGGTTCACCTAATCCAATGCGTGATGGCGATGTCAGGGGAGGTCTGAAGTCGCAAAAAACAGGGGCTCGCATCCGACCGTGGCGCGATGTGCCATCGATCAGTCGAACCCCCTGTTTCCAGTTTCGTAGCTCATGAGATTTGAAAGGCGAAGGCAGCTATCCGCGTCGTTCCCATACACGCCGAGCTGGATCCGTTCTTGGCTCTCGCGCCTTCCAAGGGCTATCTGTTCGCCGACCTCAGGCCGAGCAAGCTCGATGGCAAGCGCGGAGCGGGCATCGGCAAAACGCTTGGGCGACGATTTAAGCCTATAACTGGCCATTCGACGTTTCACGCCTTCCGCAAGAACGTCGCGCAGACCTTCGAGCGGCATCGCATCCCCGACACCGAAGCTGCCCAGATCCTTGGCCACAAGAAGGTTGGGATGACCTACGGCGTCTATTCGCCGAATGGCCTTCGGATTGATCAGAAGCGAGATCTGATCGCGCTGCTGGCATTGCCGGAAGTTTGATTTTGGACGGAACCGGCGGAGGAAACCATAAGGGAGACATTAGGTCAGTCGGATGCGTCCCGGAAGTGTGCAAGGCGGCCATCGCTAGCCTTGCCTGAGGGAGGTGATAACAATCATCCATCAGAATGTGCGCCTGAGTTGTCGTCGCTTCCCCATCTTAACCCTTGAGGACGGCCGCCACGCGACGTTTAGAGACTGTCCGTTGCAATCACAGCGGTGTCGGTCGCACAGGTGCACACGAAAAAAACAGAGGGACCAGCCCTCTGTCTTGACGTTACGATATGTTGCGAACTGGTGACTTTCGCTTGCTCTCGACTCGCTCTCTATCCATAGGGCGATATCGCGCGAACACGGGGCCATCGTCAGTTTCCCATACGGTCCACTTGGCGGCCTCTCCGATGGTTGATTGCATGGCCACATGCGGAGAACCTGCCCACCGGGTCGTGAGCGCTGTGTCAGGCGCAAAGCCTTCTGCGAGAAGGACGCGCGCGCCGTCGAACAACGGCTGGTCTGAAATGCAAATGAGTCGGTCGCCCATACGGGCCTCGGACGCTACCCGGTCAGAGGCTCTGCGGCGGGCCGATGGGATCAGGGTGAGTTCAATGGATTGGTTTGTCATAGATCCAGACATGAAAAAGCCCGCCTGGTTGGGCGGGCCGGATGGGTTGGATTTTTCGAATGATCAGGCAGGGCGTGGATTCTGACCGCCGCCCTGCTTTTGCGGGATGAGCAGATTGTCTCGCCGGAGGTTCAGTGGATTGTTGTCGAGGTGAATCGGCAAGGGCTGGAATCGCTTCCGTTCGACCACGAGATCCGCGATTGCCGGGCGGAACTTCGCCGCCCTACCGGATCTGCCATAAATGGCGACGTAGCAGGAACCGTCACGCGCACGGGCCATACGCCATAGTGGGCTATAGCCTTGCGCTATAATGCGGTTGAAGTCCTCCTCCAAAAGGAGCGCCTTCTCCCCACGCAACAGCGTTACGATGACGATATGATTTCCATCGGCATCGATCGTGCGCAGGATCGGGTTGGCTTCAGTCAGGATTGCCAGCAATGGAGGCCCTCCCTTCCCGGCTTGCGGTCCAGGCAAGGACGAGCGTCTGCTTTGACATGGAGAATTTGCTCCAGCCGCGCACGAACGGCTGCCAGCGACGAGACCGCAAGGTTAGAAGCGAGCAGTGAAGAGCATGGACAACGGTCGATCTGGGCAGCACCGGGTAGACGGCCACCAGAGCCACGAAGACCTCGGATATGTGAACGATCAAGAATGGTCTCGATGCGTCCAGTCTCGGATTAGATAGCGCAGTGCCGTCGAAATCGTGGCTCGCCCATACGGAAGAATGGCGCGGCACACCGCATCGAGCATCTGGAGTTCTTCGTCAGCAAGACGCAGGGATATGCGTTCGGTAAGTCTGGGGTTTGGATTGTAGGGCATATTCTTTCTCTGCAAACATGAAGGGGAGTGGGAAGCGATGCATGTCGTTGTTCGACAAAAACCGGACAGGGGCTCGCATCGATGTCGCCTCTCTAGATTTGAAGGGTTCGGTAGAGCGGGGTCCGTGGGCACGCAACCGCTGGGAACCAGGGAGCGAGAGCGAACAACAATCGGCCGTCCAATCCGCCGAATGGATGACCACGAATCGAACGAGGGGCTCGGCCCCTGTAGCGGACCGCAAAGGTGGTGACCGCTCGGACCCTCGGCGTATCGTCAGCGATCGGTAGCCTTGGTGAAGCAATACGGCACCTGACCGACGAACAGATATCGAGAGGATGTATGTGCGAGGCTAACGGGAGCGCTGCAATGATGCTGCCGCGCTGCTGGACGCTATCGGGCGTGGATCGCAAGCGCCTCTGGGGACTGCTGGCCCGAAGACGTCCGTCGTGCGGCGACACGGAAGTGTCAGCGCCCCCCATGGATCATCGATCCTGAAACCTGGAGGACGACCCTACAGATGGAATGGATGAGGGGTAGCTGTTGTTCTAGATCGATATGTGCTGAGAAATCTCGGGATTGATCTTATCAATCCCTCCATTCCTCTTTATACAGAGTATCACTCTAGAACACTTTTCGTAGACCATCACGCTCAACGTCTCGTGCAGATGAAGGCCACATGACGTCTACCTAATGTTCGTCCTTAATGTATCATCTCAAACCGTAGGGGGAGAGCTTCTCCCGTATGGAAGGGATAAATCTCACTCGTACGTTCCTACTCGTAGTGTTCTGCCTTATGTCGGACTCTGCGTCGGTCATAACGTACACATAGTGGTTACATTACGTACGCCCTCCAACTCTTATCATCCCCCCAGATGGAAGAAATAAATGGAGTTTGGCTTGCGAGTCGGTCGGCCCCAGAGCTGGCGTCAGCGTAATGCTGGGTCAGTACATCGAAGGCGCAGAAAGGCCGTCCCTGCGGATACCGCAAGGCAGCAATCGAGGCTCCAGACCAAGCGCCTACACTCAATCGGCTAAGCCCGACTCTACGTGCCTTTGTAATAGCTCTCGGTCCTCGTCTTTCCCCTCGGCGGGAAGCCGCCTGAGGTCGGGTGCCCTCACGGCTCCCAAGATCGTGGAGTAGATCAGGTGATCGATCCTGATCATACAAGCGCGTCATCGACTAGCCGGACTCGCGCGGGTCGCGAATATCGGATCCAGTAGGCAATGCCTGTTGATTGCCAAGCGGCGACTAGGCGCTCTTGAGGGCGCGATAGACGCTCATCCGGGATATCTTGAGGTCGGCTGCGATCTTGGTGGGGCTCTCTCCCGCATCGTGGCGCGCTCTGATCGTGCCTACTGGCATCTTCGCCTCCCGCCCCTTGTAAACGCCAGCTTTCTTGGCCTTCTCAATGCCCGCCCGCTGGCGGTCGGCAATGAAGGTGCGCTCCATCTCCGCGACCATGCCAAGTACCGTCACCAGAATGCGTCCGGTGTCAGTGCCGGTCGTGAACTCGGGCTCCAGGACACGAAGGGCCGCTCCCTTGGCGTCCAGTTCATGAACGAGGTTGAGGACGTCCCGCGTGGATCGTCCGAGCCTGTCGAGCTTGACGACCACAAGCTCGTCACCGGGGCGGATGAAATCAATCAGAGTCGCCAACTCATCGCGCCTTTCGCGGCTCTTTCCGCTAACCTTTTCGGAGCGCACGAGATCGCATCCGGCCGCGCTGAGCCGGGTCATCTGGGTCTCAAGATCCTGATCATGGGTCGAGACGCGAGCGTAGCCATAGCGGGCCATAAGGTTCTCCGAGTGTCACATTAGGATGCACCCTGTCGCTATGTCGTAACATTGATATAAAATCAATCCTAATGTGACGATCCTCGCGTCACATCCACGTGTAACGCTGGAGTGCACCCAAAAGGGTCATCCACCCTTGGCGGTTTGGGTAGCTGGGCAGGTGGCACCATGTAGTCACGCCAAGAGCGCGGCAGCGTCGCAGCATCTTTTTGGGGGGGCAGGACAACGGGGGAGGCAGGGGGGCGCTGCCCATTCAACTGGGGGGAATATCCCCCTGCAAATACCCCGCAGTTTTTTGAGACTGGTTCGCTGGCGGGCTAACTCGTCGCTCTTTCCAGCATGAACATTATTTTGGTCGGGAAGGGCTTCGCAGACTCGCGGTGCGGATCGCCCAAGCGGTTCCTCGTTGGATCGATACCACCCAGCCCAGAAACCGGTTTGTGATCCTTGGCAGGTGTCCTAATCAGGAGGCGGGACAGGGCACACGGGGGGCTAGAAATGGCGCTGACGCCGCACGCATTCATCGCAAGATGGCAGAATTCGCCGATCAAGGAACGGGCGGCGGCACAGCCCCACTTTCTGGATCTTTGCGAGATGCTGGGCGAGCCAAAGCCGTCTGATCTGGATCCAACCGGCAAGGATTACGGTTTCGAGGTCGGGGCCAACAAGACGACGGGAACGCCCGGTTTCGCCGATGTGTTCAAGCGCGGCCATTTCGCTTGGGAGTACAAAGGAACCGGAGCCAACCTTGACGACGCTTTTGCGCAGCTTCAGCGCTATGCCGTCGCGCTCGATAATCCGCCGCTGCTGATCGTCTCGGACATCGGGACCACGATCCGCATTCACACCAATTGGACCAATTCGGTCTCCAAGCGCTACGACATCGCGATTGCCGATCTTGCCGACCCGGTCAAGCGCGGCTGGCTCAAGTCGGCCCTGTACGATCCAGAGGCGCTGAAGCCGTCCAAGACGCGGCAGCAATTGACCGAGGAAGCGGCGGGCGAATTCGCGGTACTGGCGCGTTCGTTGCGCGAGCGAGGCCACGATCCCGAGCAGGTCGCCCACTTCATTAACCGGCTTGTCTTCTGCATGTTCGCCGAGGACGTGAAGCTGCTTCCTGAGGGCCTGTTCACGAAGATGCTGGAGCGGGCGCTGGATTACCCGGCCGAGTTCGAAGATTTCGCCCGCGACCTGTTCGGAGCCATGACGAAGGGTGGCAGGGTCGGCTTCGAGAAGGTGAAGTGGTTCAACGGTGGTCTCTTCGATGGCGACCTCGTGTTCCCCTTGAACCGGGACGAGATCCAGATCGTCCATCGGGCGGCCAGCCTGTTCTGGGGCGACGTGGACCCCTCCATTCTCGGAACGCTGTTCGAGCGTGGTCTCGATCCCGACAAGCGCAGCCAACTCGGTGCGCATTATACGGACCGGGACAAGATCATGCAGATCATCAATCCCGTGATCGTTGAGCCGCTGTTCGCCGAGTGGAGCGCCGCCAAGGCCCAGATCGAGGCGCTCATGGCCAAGGCACTGGAGACGAAGGGTGCACCCGCCACGAAGGCCCGGAACCAAGCGCAACTGGTGCTGGATCAATACCTGCAACGGCTTGCCGACTTCCGAGTGCTGGACCCGGCCTGTGGCTCGGGAAACTTTCTCTATCTCGCCCTGAAGGCCCTGAAGGATCTTGAGCATCGCGCACAGGTCGAAGCGGAGACCTTGGGCATGCCGCGCCGCTTTCCGCAGATCGGTCCGGAAGTCGTTCACGGCATCGAAATTAATCCGTATGCCGCCGAACTGGCGCGGGTGTCGGTCTGGATAGGTGAAATCCAGTGGATGCTGCGCAATGGCTTCTCTGCCACCGAGAACCCCGTGCTGAAGCCGCTGGATAATATTCAGTGTCGCGACGCATTGATGACTTGGGAGGTTCCGGGTGATGGCTCTGAGGGCCGCTGGATCGAGGCGGTGTGGCCCGAGGCGGACGCTATTGTTGGTAATCCGCCATTTCTAGGTGGCAAACTCCTGAGGGCCGAGTTGGGTGATGTCCAGGTCGGACGATTGTTCACGCTCTATGCCGGGCGGGTGCCAGCGGAAGCGGATCTTGTGATCTACTGGTTGGAGAAGGGGCTGCAAGCCATCGACGCCGGTCGAACGGAGCGGGTCGGTTTCGTTGCGACCAATTCCATCCGAGGTGGAGCCAATCGCCGTGTTCTGGACAGGATCGCAGACGGACCGGGTATTGTGGCCGCTTGGGCTGACGAACCGTGGACGGTGGAAGGTGCCGCCGTTCGGGTATCAATGGCGGTCTATGGTGAGCGGCGGAACGGAGAGGACATGCGGCTGGATGGACACTCGGTCCAGCGGATCAACTCGGATCTGACATCCTCTGCCCACGATTTGACCAAGGCGAAGCGATTGCGGGAGAACCTCGGGGTTGCCTTCATGGGCGATACCAAGGGCGGAGCCTTCGATGTGCCGGGGGATGTGGCGAGGCAATGGCTGGCGCTTCCACTTAATCCCAACGGCCGAGGAAATTCCGATGTTTTGAGGCCATGGGTGAATGGGCTGGACCTCATGCGCCGCCCCCGCGACATGTGGATCATCGATTTCGGATGGGAGACGGATGAAGGCGACGCTGCCCTATACGAGGTCCCCTATGGTCACATTCTCGCGGCTGTCCGGCCTGTTCGCGCATCCAATAAGCGAGAGGCCTACCGTCGCCTATGGTGGCGGCATGTTGAGCCCCGGCAGGGGATGTGGAAGCGACTTCGCCCCCTTCATCGGTTTGTCGTCACCCCCACGGTCGCGAAGCATCGGCTGTTCGTCTGGGAAGCCTCTCCGACAATCCCCGATCACCAACTGATCGCCATTGCCCGCGATGATGGCACCACGTTCGGTATCCTGCACTCTCGCTTTCACGAGCTTTGGGCCCTGGGGCTGGGCACATGGCTGGGGGTCGGCAATGATCCAAGATACACGCCAACCACCACTTTCGAGACTTTCCCGTTCCCCAAGGGGCTGACGCCAGATATCCCCGCGATGAACTATGCCGACGACCCGCGCGCCACCGCCATCACCGTAGCAGCAGAACGCCTCAACGCACTTCGCGAAAATTGGCTCAATCCCGCTGACCTTGTGCGGCGAGAGCCGGAGGTCGTCCCCGGCTACCCGGATCGCATCCTGCCGGTCGATGATGCAGCTGCGGCAGTGCTGAAGAAGCGGACGCTGACCAACCTCTACAACCAGCGCCCGGCGTGGCTCGACAATGCTCACAGGGCCTTGGATGCAGCCGTCGCAGTGGCCTATGGCTGGCCCGATGATCTGACCGATGACGAAGTTCTGACGCGGCTGTTCGCCCTCAATCAGGAGCGGGCAGCGCAGCAGGACGCGGCGGACTGAAGCGAGGATGACCTCCTAGGGAGAAGCGAAAACGTGTCGTGAGCCCTGTGTCACGCGCACGCCGGTTATGCGAGATCGAGACGCGCGCGCCGTCGAATAGCCGCCGGTCTGATGTGAAGATGGGTCGGTCTCCCATGGGGCCTCCATAACGATCGATGGTGCGCAGGATCGGGTTTGCTTCAGTCAGGATGACCAGCATCGAAGGGCGCTTTCCATCCTTGCGGTCGAGTCAAGTACGGGCCTCACCATCTGAGATGGCCATCTGGTCAGGCGGCGCGCGGATGGCTGCCAGCGAAGCCACCGCAAGGCTAGAGGCGAGCATTGAAGGGATGGAGGAACTGACGAGCGGAACACGCCGGTCAGACAGCGACCAGCAGTGCTATTTCACGCTCGATGGCCAATCCCAATGGTTAGTCGAATAGAGACAGGGACTAGCATCCGAAAGTGGCGCTTCGAATTGATGGTGTTGGACGCACCCTTCTTTCGCAGCTCACGGTGCTTTCCGCTCCGTGTTCGGGTACGTCGTGGCCGTATTGCCTGACAACTCATATTTTTGGGGTGTTCGACGTAAGGGCGAAAACCAATAGAGAAGACCTGAGTCGACCCTATACCCCTAAGCGATCATTGAGTTTTCACTCAGAGATAGTTCATTAAGAGGGAGGTATATGAGTGTGTATCTGATTTAGTTCGATCATTCCGCTGATCTCTGACACGTCCCCCTAGTTCACATGTCGTTTCCACAACGTGCACGATATGTATAACGTTACGTACACCTTTTAGGTTTTATCATATCCCTCAGATGGGCGTAATTAATCGTCTTCTACCTGAAGGCGTACGGATAGAGAGGAATATACCAGAAGTTGCGTTAACATGAAGATGGGACAGAAGTGGTCGGTTGGCACACGTCCGCTTGTCTTTGGTTGGCAACGTTCGCTCGTTTCGGCTCCCACGATGACTGATTGCGCTCCGTAAGAGCCTCGCGGCCCTTGGGGAGCCCGTTCTAATGGCACCTATCTGGCGCGCAATAATCGCTCGATGGGTTGCGTCATTTTTCGCGGTGAGCTTTCGAGAAGAGCGCGAGACTACCCTTCCGCCTTGCCGACGCCCTCTAGCGCCCTGTAGACGCTCCCACGGCCTATCCCTAGCGCCTTGGCGATCTCAGTCGGCGTCTTGCCCTCGGCGTTCAGCTTCCTTGCATCGTCGGCTTTGAGTCGCGCAGTCGGCTTGCGTCCAAGGTATTTGCCTTCGGCCTTGGCCTTGGCGATTCCCTCGCGCTGGCGCTCCAGCATCATCTCGCGTTCGAACTGGGCGAAGCCGGAAAAGATGTTGAGAATGAGCCGCCCGGTGGCGCTCTTGGTGTCGACCGTCTCGCCGCCTAGGTTTAGTACCCTGAGGCTGACACCCTTCTCGTCCAGCGCCCGCACGACGTCCCAGAGGTTGATCGTAGAGCGAGCCAGGCGATCGATCTTGGTCACCACCAACGTGTCGCCCTCGCGGACGTATTCCATCGCCCGTTCTAGTTCAGGCCGCTTGCCCACGGACGACGCTTGTTCAAGGAAGAGCTTGACGCATCCGGTCGCGAGAAGATCGCGCCGCTGGGCTTCAAGGCCCGCCTCCTGCTCGGTGGTCGAGGTCCTGCCATAGCCGATGAGGTGACCGATTGAAGGATGTGTCGTCGTCACGTCGTCGCTGCCCAGAGTGTCCAAAAGGTCTGAGCATGAGAGTCAGAAGCGTCCATAATGTCAATATCTATCCTAATGGACGCACTAAGTGCCGGTACGGACACGTCCGTTAGGGCGAGGTCCAATGGACATCAAAGGTGTAGCCATCGGATCATTCGTGCAATCAACAGTAACGGATAGGCTGCATTATGGGGGTCGAGGGCGGGGTATGGGGGACAATAGCAGTTGCGCGCGAATGAATATCTGGCTGGGGATCGGAGCCAAAATTTTAGAGTGTTTTTGGTCGACGCGCGAAGGGGCTAGTCGAACCGGAAACCAAACAATCCTGCTGCTACGTCTGCATCGGACAACAGCGGGTCACAAACGGCGGATTGCCGATCGAACGAAGGGGGAAGCGGCAAGCGGTCGTACACGTCTGAGTTCAGTGTGACGATGTACTGGCCAGCGAGTTCGTCAGCAGCCTCCTTGCCCAAAACGAGTGCCTGAGCAACCTGTCGCTCGTCCACGCCGTCAAACAAATGGCTGTCGTGAACGAGGAACTTCGGGCCGCCGTGTTCCGCGTTGCTGCTCTTGAAGAGTGCATAGTCGAGGCAAAAAATCTCTATCTGCGAAATGCCGCCACCACGATCCCCCTCAATCTTGATCTCGAAAGTGGGTCCGTTGTCTTCCACGCCAATCTCAAACGCGCCGCTGCGATCATCGTACAGTCGTTCGATGGCTTGCCCAACGAACAGCACGGCCCGGTCCAACCGCTTCTGACGGGCCCGATGGTCATCCTGAAGGCGGCGCTTAATGTTGGCCCGGTCGATCTCCAACTCGGTGTTCTTACCTTCCAAAACCTCAGCAGCCTTGTATCGTTCACGAAGCGCCGACAACTCTGCCTGTTGCCCCGACACTTGTACTTGGAGAGCTACAAGGTCCTCAAACGCGCCGAACCCGGCAAGCTGCCTGAGGATACCGCTTCGCTCCTCGTCAAGTTCAGCCGTCTTGGCATCGGCGGAACCGATTTGTTCCTCGATGACTGCGCTCTCGGCCTCGAGACGTTTTTTGCGGTTCGCAATGACGGATTGATGAAAGGCCGACACTTCCTCAAACCGGCGCACAGCAATTTCCGGCAGTTCCACACCTACGGCCCGATACATTCGGTCAACCGCATCTTCTTGTGGTGGCTTTTCGTCAACCAATGCGCGACGTAGGTGGTCGAGTGACTGCTTGAGCAGTACCTTTTCTCGTTCAAGTCCGAGCATCTCGGCACGCAACGCCGCTGCGCGGTCAGACCACTGCTTGTAGGCATCAAGTACGCGAAACTCGCCGACGTTGCCTTGCAACTGCGCGACGGAGGCTTCCAGCTTCACTATCTTAGGTCGGAGCTCTGCAACGGTTCCGATGATCTCTCCGACAGCGCCGCCCTTCGCCGCCCTTTTTAGCTCGGTGAGCTGCCGCTCTTGCTGGCGAACCCCCTCTAGTGCGGACGGCACCGACCAATCCAGTCCAAGCAGGTAAGACAAGGCAACTTGAGTGTCCCACGGTTGCTGCTTTTCTGAACTCGCCTGAGGGTGCAGGAAGCCTCCCTTGCGGCGGGCGAAGTACGAGACGAGCGAGCGAAAGCTCGGAGAGTAGGAGGCGTCGTACGCAGTCCCTTTCGTGGGGAACGGAAGTCCAAAAAAGTAGTGGCCGAGAGTCGCCTTCCAGTTCTCATTGGAGACGTAGTGCCCACGAACCTTATCGACCTTCATAGGCAGTTGAAGGGCCTCACCGTCTTCCTCCCGTATCAGGATTTTGGACGCATCAGATGCCGTGCGCCCGACCTGAACCTTTCGACCTGCCAGCAGGAAGGTGCCATAGAACACATGATGGGCTAGCTTTTCGTGTGCCGCCAAATGGTTCTTGGCGGAGCTTCCAAGCAGGAAATGTAGAAGCTCTACCGTACTGGACTTTCCGGCGCTGTTCCGGGTCTTTCGCTCGTTTGAGCCCTTAGACTTATGCGACAAGAGTACGTTCATTCCGCCCCTGAATAAGAGCGGCTTGAAGCTCGGGAGGTCGCTTTCAATGGACAGGATCATTGCGAACCTCAGCCCTAGAAATGAGCCCATCAACGAGGTTCAGGGCGGACACAGCGTAGAGGAAGGTCAGTGATTGGACAAACTCGTCATAGCTGATCGGAGTGGCGGCGGCGCTTCGTGACCGTGCCTCCCTTACCCGCTCCCACACCTCTGAGACTGCACGGGGCTCGGCTATCGCTGCAATTATCTCTGCGCCAATGCCAATCAGCGACCGTGATGGGGGTAGATGCTTCGTGGGAAGTATCATGCCGACACCTTCGATGGGTCGTCCTCGAAAATGTCACATGCATCGAAGAGGTAGGCCAAGAGCGCGTGAGCCGCGACTTGTCTAGATGCAGTCACAGAGCCTATGCCCGTCAGGCGTTCGTATAGCGCGTCCATGATTTCGCCAGGCTTGAGACCTTCATGCCTCAGCGCCACATAACGCTCGGAGAAACTTTTGGCTACCTTGTCGCCCGTGGTGGCTTCCGGGTGTCTCTCAAAGTACTCCCGAACATATGGCTCGTTCAGTGAACCTGCGGTGATAAGGTGAACCCAATGTGGCGGGAGCTTGTTGAACGAGAGCTTGTCTGCTGGAACGGGCTTCACAGTCGCGGGCTGTGCGCTGCTCGCCCCAATGGCTTGCATTAGGGCGTCAACGGCCTCACGCACGTCGCTGAGGTTGAGATTTCGACTATCCTCTGCGGTGGCCGCAGGTCCCAGCAGATAGAGTAGGTCGGCTGGGGGCAGCGACAACACGATCGATTCTAGGCCGGCCGGACCGACGAAACCGAATGTTCGGGTTGGATTTGCCTTCTTTAGCGCCTCCAGTTCCTCAACAGCCGTGACGGGTAGCCCATCCACCATGTTATGGCCGAAGTGCCATTCCTTCATGATGGATCTCAAGTGGCCGTCGGCAAGCGCGTAGTCAGCGGAAATCTTTCCGGTCAAAGTCGTGGAGTTCACCGCCGCGTCCTGCAGCTTTCCAAAGCATTGATATATGCGCCCCGTTGAAGCGAGATAGCCGTCGCATCCCTTATCGCCAACTGAGCCAAACGGACGCACGCGGACGAAATCTGCTCCATGCTTCTTCTCAAGAACAGTCGAGAAGAAGTCCTGGAATGCGGTGCCGAAGACACTTCGGACCTTCAGATTGAAGATGACCTTGTAGTGATAAAGTTGCAGCGCGTCCATGTGCCCCCCCAGCACCCGACACTAGGACCAACTGTCCTCCAGACGCCATCCCTTTCGGTAGGCAGATGACAGCCTATAGTGCCGACCTCCCCCCGATTGAAAAGCAGTCCGCGCGTGGCAACAGTACCTTCCATGCGCCTCCACCATCGGCCACGCGAGCGGGGTACGGGGGACACGCTCGGCGCGCGCTAGCCTTTGTGTGTGTAAATCGGAGGCCAATTTTTGCCCCCCCCCCCCCGCGTACTCATAACGCTCACCACAATGCTTCTGCTGACTGCCACGACACAAGCTCATGAGGTCAGCGGGGCGAGGACATCCCCCAAGGCAACCCCAAGGACTGGATCGAAACCTCAAAGGCCATGAGCTGCACCACGTCTACTGCAACCGCTAGCTGGTCGCCTACGTCCTGATCGCCAATGGCGTAGAGTTCTGGATGGACACGGAAGGGAACCTGAAGGAGAGGGCTCGACGCCCGCCTCCGCCAAGCGCTCCGTGTAGCGGATGCTGACGTATTGAGCGCCCTGTCGGAATGATGGACAAGGCCGCCGCGATGGACGGGCCGTCGCTCATGCAGGGCCTGCTCCAGCGCATCGAGCACGAAGCTGGCATGGGCCGTCCGCGAGTCACGCCGGAGGGTGGGCCGAACGGCGAACTCACCTTCTTGAGTTGGATGTGGCGGGTGGGTCGCGGTCGGCTCGCATTCGACCCCAACCAATGTACTAAAGAAGTGTACTAAAGCCTTGACGACGATTCATCGTAAGTTATTGATTCTAAAAATTTTATTTGGTGTGTCTTGGGCTCCTCCCGCCCAACCCAGCCTACTCTGTGGACGCTTGCGTCTGCTCGACGCGAGGCGATCTGGTGTGTCGGGCGACATCTTGGGCGGGGTGACAGCCGGACCGCAATGCGAGTGGTTGACAGACTCCCACAACACTCCCACAAATGGCGATGACCGATGCGGGAAACGTAGGTTCCGCTTGGGATTAGTAGCGGGAGAGTCGAATCCAGGTTCCCCAGTCATTCATCGCCGCCAAGCAAGACTTCGACTGGAGTGTGTAGCGCCCAACGGGCGGGCAATGCTGTCTCCATATCGCGGCCGCCTCCTCGGCAGCCGTCAAATCGAGAGGGCCCCCCTGCTTCGGCCATTGACTACTTGATGACGTATCTCGGCAGCTTGTCGATGGCGATGGCCTTCGCCGTGATCGAGACCTCTCCGTATTCGTCCGCCACCGTCCTCGCAGCGTGTCCTTGGATGGCGTCGCGGACACCGGGATCAACTCCCATGTCACGACAGACGCTCTTGAAGCGATGTCTCCAGCCGTGGTTGGGCTGGACGCGCGGATCGTCGACGACTTCGCGGACGAACTCGCCTAGACGATTCTTCACGCCCTGGAGTGGCCCGAGAACGTCTCCGTCTTGGGCGGGGATCAGAAAGAGGGGGCCAGCCTTCGAAGCTTTGACGAACTCAATGAAGCCCTCATCAATGAGGTCGAGATGCAGCGGCACGTCGCGAGCCTCATCGGTCTTGACCGTGCCCGCGTCTGGAGAGATGTGGATGATCCATCTTTCGGCCTCCTGACGGACGTCTTGCTTCCGAAGCTGGGCGATCTCACCGACGCGCGCACCTGTGTAAGCGCAGAGCCAAGGAACCCAGCGCTTGGCCGCGAATGTGGTTGGGCGTTCCTTGCCGCGCCTGTGATCGCGCGCGTGTCGGAGGATTGTCGCAGCTTCGGCGTCGGTGAAGCCTTTGGGGCGGGTCCTTCGCTCCTTGCCGAGCTTAAGCGTGACGTCGGTCGCCGGGTTCGTGGCCATCTTACGGTTGGTGACCGCCCAGTCGAAAACGACTTTGAGCCCCGCGAGGTCGCTGCCTTTCACCGTCTTGGGTGAGATGGGCTTGCCGTTCCTCGGGTTGATTTCGGCGAGGCGCGCATCCTTGAAGGCGATGACGTCCTCTGGGGTCACCTTCGAAGCATCATCGTGGCCGAGATGCTTGACGAACTTCAGCATCGTGTTTCGGTAGCTCTCGTATGTGCTCGGCTTGCGTCCTGTGGCCTTCGCCTCGATCCACCACGCGTCAACGAGGCCCGTCAGTGAGGTGGTAGGTAGGGGCGCTGGTTCGGGCAACGGCGCGGCCTTGCGCTCGGGAGGCGCGAACGCTGGGAATCGATTGGCCTCAGGGTCTGGTGTGAAGTCGCTTTCCGCGTGCTTCAACAGCTGGAACGTGGCCTGTGTGAGCGACCTCGTCGATTCGAGGAGAAGGCGCTCACGGCTGTCGCGGTCGATGCGCAGCGCGTGACGACTGAGAACCCTGTCGACGAGATAGCCGTAGCGACGTTCAAGGGCGGCCAGGCGTCGCTCTTCCTGAGTGCCGATGAAAAGGATGTTGCCCGCCTGTGCGGACGCCACGTCCATCATGACACTCTGCCAGAGATCTGGGGATACGGGGTCGTCGCCAAATGTCGTGAGGAGATCTCGGTAGACCTCGCCGGACAGCGCTACGACTTGCTTGTGGTTGAGGCGGGCGGGTCCGAACCGAATCCCGTCCCAGACGCTGTCGAGGTAGGCTGTGACGACCGTGTGACGTCGCCTAGCCTCAGAGGGATCCCGCGTCTGCAGCGACATGACAATCGTGTCTGTCTTGGCTGAGAGTCTCTTGGTGACGAATGATTCGCCAATGGGGATCTGCAGGTCGATCCCATCCACCTTGCCGATTAAATCGGCAGGGATGCGCTTCCGGAACTGATGGAGGCTGGAGCCTTTACGTTTCATCGGAGAGGCCATCTTGAGGGGCATGTGTCGCACCGCTGTGTAGCAGTCGACCGCCTAATACCCCTGCAAGATCAACATCATAAGTGACATCAGTCACTTAGTTGGAAATGGTGCCCAGAAGAGGACTCGAACCTCCACGACTTTCGTCACACGGACCTGAACCGTGCGCGTCTACCAATTCCGCCATCTGGGCGCGGGGGGATGAATACGGGGAGGCCGGGGGCTTGTCAATCACGAGACGATGCGATCGCGAGGGATAATTCGGGGCTGGGGAAAACTCTGAGCCGCCTATGCCGCTTCCGCAACGAGAGGCCCCAACGCCGGCCCGCCTGTGCCCCGAGGCTCGCATGGGAGAAAGCGCGATCGAGGCTCCGGATACGGCCGCGGAGAAGCGCTGCGACACGGATTTCCGCGGCCCTGCAAGCCGGATTGCCTCGGCATCCGCCTTCGAGGCCATCTCGGCCCGAAGCCTCGCAGGCAGATATCCGCAGGGCCGAGGCGCCGATGCAGGTGGCAGGGCCGATCGGCTGGTGCCGGCCAACAAAGGCTATGAAGCGGACCCCCTCCGGCTGCGCCTGGCCGCCCAAGGCACAGAGGCCGTGATATCGTCCATCGCCTCGCGACGGGCCCCATCCCCTCCGGTGTCCTCGCCTAAAAGGATCGAACCGCGTCGAGCGCATGGGGTGCAGTCTCAAGGACTTCCGTCGCGTCGCCACCCGATACGACACGCTGGCCGGGAGCTCCACTTCGGCGTGGTCCCGGCCGTATCCGCGCCTACTGACTCAATCGAGTCCGGACCCTAGAGCGCGTAGCCGGACTGGCGGGCGAGGTCGATCAACGAGGTCGCCGGGCGCGGGCCCATATGGTTGATCACCTCGCCGGCCGCCAGCGAGCCGAGCGCCGCCGCCGTCCGGAGGTCGAGGCCCTTGGCGACGGCGTAGAGGAAGCCCGAGGCGTAGAGGTCGCCGGCGCCGGTCGTGTCGACCACGTCCTCCACCACCGTGGCCGGCACATGCTCGATGCCGTCCGGCGTCACGACATAGGAGCCTTCGGCGCCGACCGTCACCGTGGCGATGCGGCAATCCTCGCGCAGCGCCTTCAGCGCCGTGTTGAAGCTCGACGTCTCGTAGAACGACTTCAGCTCGACCTCGTTGGCGAACAGGATGTCGATCGTGCCGTCGCGCAGCAGGCGCAGGAAATCGCCGCGGAAGCGATCGACGCAGAAGGCGTCGGAAAGGGTCAGCGACACCTGCCTTCCGGCGGAATGGGCGATGTCGGCCGCCTTGAAGAAGGCGTCGCGCGCCGTCGGCGCATCCCAGAGGAAGCCTTCGAAATAGGTGATCTTGGTATCGGCGAACAGCACCGGGTCGATGTCGTCCGGGGTCAGCGCATGGCAGGCGCCGAGATAGGTGTTCATCGTCCGCTCGCCATCGGGCGTGACAAAGATCATGCAGCGCGCCGTCGGTGCGCCGCCGACCAGCGGCGCCACGTCGAAGGTGGCGCCGATCGAGCGCATGTCGTGGCCATAGATCGCGCCCAGTTCGTCATCGGCGACCTTGCCGACAAAGGCGGTCTTGCCGCCCAGCGAGGCGACGCCGGCGACGGTATTGCCGGCCGAGCCGCCCGATGCCTCAATCGCCGGGCCCATGGCGGCGTAGAGCCGCTTCGACTCGGTCATGTCGACCAGCCGCATCGAGCCCTTGGACAATTGCTGCTCGACCAGGAAGTCCTCTTCCGCCCGCGCCAGAATGTCGACGATCGCGTTACCGATGCCGAGAACGTCGTAGCGGGCTTCCGTCATGAGAAAATCCTGATAGAGCAAGCGGCCCTTGGCCGGCGGGAGTGACGGAGGCGGACTATACAGTCGGTCGTTCGCCGTGCAACCACCCTGCGGCGCGGGAGAAACGGTGCGTCTGGCCGCGTCGCGCGGCGGCTCGTCGCAAGCCCGACACAAACGCACCCCAGAGAAGGCGCCGCGGACGGTTGCCGCCGTACCGGCGTGCGGCGGCACGCCATACATTGGAATGCGCAGGATGATGAGCCAGACCACCGGAGACCCCGCCGCGAACCGTCCGATCGCGGTGATCGTCGAGCGCGAGGGGCTGGGCGACGTCATCCTCAAGCTGCCGCTGCTCAGGGCGATCCGCCATGCCCGGCCGGATCGCGCCATCTGGTGGATCTCGGCGCATGATACCGCCATGGAGGCGGCCGTGCTGCCCTATGTCGAGGGCGAGATCGCCCGGGTGATGTCGCAGCTGCATTTCACGGAACCGCTGCTGCAGGGGGTTCGCACGCTGAAGCAATTGCCGGCCTTCAGCGCTGTCTTCGATACGCGCACTCGCGTGGCCAGCGTGCTGGCGGCGCGGCTGGCGCTGACGGCGGAGGAATATTACGTCTGCCTGCCCGGGCTGAACCGCCGCGTCGGCGCGCCGTGGTGGGACCGGCGGCGGCCGGCCCATATCGGCGAACGCGCGCTGAACCTCGCGCATCAGGCGTTCGACACCGTCGATGCCACCGGCCGGATCGCCGCGAGCGCCGGCGCCGAAGCGCTGGCGGCAACCATCCTGCCGCCTTCCGAGCCCTGGATCGGCTTTGCCTTTGGCAGCAACAAGGCCTGGAAGAACTGGCCTCTCGAACGTTTTGTTGCGCTGGCGCGGGAACTGCGGACCGCTGGCTACCGGCCCGTTTTGCTCGCCGGGCCGGACGAGCGCGCGGCGCTCCCAGTCTTGGCCGAGACCGCGCCGGATGTCGACGTCGTCGACATGACGGCGATGGCGATCGACACGCCGCGTGGGAAGCTTGATGCCCCCTTGGCGCTGGCGCCGTCCATAAAGCTGCTGGTCGCCAATGATTGCGGCCTCGGTCATCTGTTCGGCGCCGCCGGCGTGCCGGTGGTCAGCCTGTTCGGTCCGACCAAGCCGGAGCGCTGGGCGCCGAATACGCCGGCCTCGCGCATCGTGCGCGCGCAGGATTTTGGCGGTTCGGCGATGACGGACATTCCGGTCGCCCCGGTTGTCGCGGCGACGCTCGACGTCCTGCGCGAAGTCGGGATCTCGCCGCGCCCGTAAGCCCCCCGCGCGCGTTGCCTTGCGCGGGGCGAGGCCGCATCCTATCTGCGTGCGTCGATCGGGGGAGGGTGCAAACATGCTTTCGGCTGCCTGGCTGGCTCTCAGCGATATCTGGACGCCGCCCTTCCGCGCCGTGCTGTGGAAGACGCTCGGGCTCACCCTCGTCCTGCTGATCGGCCTCTGGTTCGGGCTGCAGGCGCTGGTGGTGCATTTCGCCGATTGGCCGAGCCAGCCCTGGATCAACACCTCGGTCGCCATCGTCACCGGCTTCGGGCTGGTCATCGGCCTCGGCTTCCTGATCGCGCCGGTCTCGGCGCTGATGGCGGGCCTGTTTTCCGACGATATCGCGGCGGTGGTCGAGACCACGCATTATCCGCAGGATCCGCCGGGACGGGGGCTTTCCTTCGTCGACAGCGTCGTCTCGACGCTCGGCTTCACCGCGACAGTGATCCTGGTCAACATCGTCTGCCTGTTCCTGCTGCTGATCCCGGGCGTCAACCTCGTCGCCTTCTTCCTCGGCAATGGCTATCTGCTCGGGCGCGAATTCTTTGAATCCGCCGCGTCGCGCTTTCGCCCCGTCGCGGAGGCAAGGCAGCTTCGGCGCGACAATGCGGTGACGGTGCTGTTCGCCGGCTTCGTCATCGCCGCCTTCCTGGCGATCCCGATCCTCAACCTGCTGACGCCGCTCTTCGCCACCGCCTTCATGACGCATGTGCACAAGCGCGTGACGGGTTCCCGCCCGGCCGAAATCTCGACAAGATAGGCGGGCGGTCCAGGGTCCGCGCAACGGGGGACATCGCCATGCTCGTCGATCTGCTGCTCGCCATCGCCCATTTCCTGCTCGTCTTCGCCCTTGTCACCGTGCTCACGATGGAGCTGATGCTGCTGAAGCCGGGGCTTGCCGATGCGGCGCTGGAGAAGCTCGGCCGGGTCGATGCGATCTATGGCGGGGCGGCGACGCTGCTGATCCTGGCGGGCTTCGGCCGGGTGTTCCTCGGCCTGAAGGGCTCCGAATTCTATATCGGCAATCCCGTGTTCTGGGCGAAGATCCTCGCCTTCGCGGCGCTGGGCGTGATCTCGATCCAGCCGACGCGCCGCATTCTCGCCTGGCGCAAGCGGGCCAAGGTCGAGCCGGGCTTCGCCCCCTCGGCGGCCGAGATCGCCGGCGTGCGCCGGCTGGTGCATGCCGAGACGGCGATGCTGGTGCTGGTGGTGATCTTCGCGTCGATGATGGCGCGCGGCATCGGGATCTGAGGCGCTTCAACCGCGAGAGACGCCATGCCGCGGCGAACCGTTCGATTGCGGCATGGAGGGGGAACGCGTCGCCCCGACGAAGGCCGGGGCCCATAGACACCGGCCGAGCCGACAGGAGCCGGTCTTCTCTTCACTGCGTCGGCGCGTCTGGATCCCGGCCTCCGCCGGGATGACGGTCGAGCGACGAGCCGTTTGCATCCGTCGACAATCGCAACGCCTCGGCTGCATGGATCCTCGCCTTCGCGAGGATGACGGCCGGTCTGGGTTGGGCGCGGTGTGCGAAAAGCCCGGCTATGCCAGCGTCTTGTCGGGGTAGCGGCAGAGGTCGTTGATGAGGCAGACCGGGCAGTCGGGCTTGCGCGCCTTGCAGACATAGCGGCCGTGCAGGATCAGCCAGTGATGCGCGTGCAACATGTATCGCGCCGGGATGATCCGGTTCAGTTCCTTTTCCACCGCATCGACGGTCTTGCCGGGGGCGAGGCCCGTGCGGTTGCCGATCCGGAAGATATGCGTGTCGACGGCGATGGTCGGATGGCCAAAGGCGATGTTGAGCACGACATTCGCCGTCTTGCGGCCGACGCCGGGCAGCGCCTCGAGCGCGGCGCGGTCATCGGGAACCTCGCCACCATGCCGTTCCACCAGTTGCCGGCAGAGACCCATGACATTCCTGGCCTTGGTGCGGTAGAGGCCGATCGTCTTGATGTAGTCGCGCACGCTGTCCTCGCCGAGCGCCAGCATCTTGGCCGGCGTGTCGGCGATGGCGAACAGCGCCCGGGTCGCCTTGTTGACGCCGGCGTCGGTCGCCTGCGCCGACAGCACCACGGCGACCAGAAGCGTGAAGGTGTTGACGCTTTCGAGCTCGCCCTTGGGCTCGGGGTCGCGCGCCTCGAAGCGCGCGAAAACCTCGGCCACCTCCGCCCTGGTGAAGCGCTTCAGGGCGCGCGGGGCCTTGCGGCGCGGTGGCGCGGATGGCGGGAGAGGCTGTGCATCGGACATACATCCTCTATACTGACACCCCATGAGCGACCGCAATGTCGACATGCCGCAGACCGCGCCGCAGGCGTCCGGAAACGTGCTGTTCCGGGCGACGCTGACGCCGTACCGATCGCTGACGCCGCGCGGCTTCGCGGCGCTGATGATGGTCGTCGTCTTCACCTGCCTCGGCAGCGGGCTGCTGTTCTGGTCGATGGGCGCCTGGCCGATCGCCGCCTTTTTCGGGCTCGACATCCTCGCCATCCAGTTCGCCTTCCGCCTCAACTATCGCTCGGCCCGCGCCTGCGAGATCGTCGAGATGACGCAGGAGCACCTGACGGTGCGCCGGATCGCGCCGAACGGCCGCGCCGAGGCGTTCGATTTCAATCCCTACTGGGCGCGGCTCGAGGTCGAGCGCGTGCCGGATTGGGGCATCATCGGCATGGCGCTCGCCTCGCATGGCAGGCGGCTTGCGATCGGCGGCTTCCTCAATCCGGACGATCGCGAATCCTTCGCGACTGCCCTGACCCAGGCGCTGGCCTCGGTCCGCCACGCCTGAGGACGGTGCCGCGAAGGGGCTTGTACGCCCGCCCGGATGGGCGATAGACCGGGTTTCCTTCCCAGGCCCGCGGAGACAGCATGACCGGCAAGCACCTCTTCATCTTCGGGCTGGGCTTTTCGAGCCAGGCGCTGGCGCAGCGCGTGAAGGGCGATTACGCCTCGATCGGCGGTACGGTTCGCACGGAAGAGAAGGCGGCGCGGCTGCGCGAGGCCGGCATCGAGGCGCTGGTCTTCGACGGCGAGAGCGCCAGCGACGCGGTGATCGCCGCGACCCGGCGGGCGACGCATATCGTCCAGTCGATCGCGCCCGGCACGGCCGGCGACCCGGTCATCGCGCTGCTGCGCGAGGCGCTGATCGGCGCGGAAAACCTCGAATGGATCGGCTATCTCTCGACCGTCGGCGTCTATGGCGACCATGGCGGGGCCTGGGTCGACGAGGCGACGCCGCCCAATCCGCAGTCCGGACGCTCGGTCGAGCGGGTGCGGGCCGAGACGGAGTGGCAGATCCTGGGCGAGGAACGCCACGTACCGGTAGCGCTGTTCCGCCTGTCCGGCATCTATGGTCCCGGCCGCAACGCGCTGGTGCAGATCGCCGAGGGAACCGCGCGGCGCCTGGTCAAGCCGGGGCAGGTGTTCAACCGCATCCATGTGGCCGATATCGCGACCGCGGTCGCGGCCGGCGCGGCGCAAAAGGCTTCCGGCGTGTTCAACGTCACCGATGACGAGCCGGGCCCGCCGCAGGACGTGGTGGCCTTCGCGGCCGAGATCGCCGGCAAGCCCGTGCCGCCCGCGATCGATTTCGAGACCGCCGACCTGTCGCCCATGGCGCGGTCCTTCTATGGCGAGAACAAACGCGTCGGCAACAAGCGCCTCGCCGGCGATCTCGGCGTGCAGCTTGCCTATCCGACCTATCGCGAGGGGATCACCGCGCTCTGGAACGATGGCAGCTGGCGCGGCTGATCAGCCGAACAGCCAGGCAACCAGCAGGGCCAGCTGCAGCAGGGCGACGAGGCCAAGGCCCGCCAGGACGCGGCGCATCAGTCGGTTGATCCGGCGGCGCTGGAGGGCGAGGTCCGCCTCGACCCGCCCGAGCGCCGCATTGGCGGCGATCTCGCTTTCGGCGACGCTGCGCCGCCAGGCGGTGACCATCTCCATCAGCCCGGCGCGATCGAGCCTTTCGGTCCAGACATCGTCGAGCCCCAGCAGCGCCGGATCGCCGACCGCTTCGGAGACGACGGTCCAGGGCTTCTTGGCGGAATAGTGGATGACGCGCGCCGCGCGTGCCGCGCCCGGCAGGATCGGCTCGTAGGTTCGCAGGTAATTGTCGCGGATCGGCAGCCAGCGGACATCGTTGCCGAGCAAGGCGTTGAGGATGCCCTGGTCGCCGCCGTCGAAGGAGGGTGTCGCTGGCAGGCTTTCGAACAGCGCGTTGCGCAGCGCGGCATCCGGGGAAAGCGCGAAGGCGCCGGAATTGAAGACGGGGAAGGGCTGGTTGCTGAGCAGGTCCGGCGCGGCGGCGAAGCCCGCCCCGTCGAACAGATCGTCGATCGGCTGCCGCACCAGGCAGTCGCCATCGAGATAGACCAGCCGGTCGAGCGAGACGAAGCCGAACGTCCAGAGCTTGGTCAGCGTCCGGCGAAACCGCGCCGCCATGCTTCCTTCCAGGTCCTGCTTGATGATTTCCGGCACGGCCAGCACGGCCAGGTTCGGCGCCTGAAGCGCCGGCTGCCAGCCGCCGGCCGCGAGAAGCAGGATCGGCAGGTCGGTGACCGCGCGCAGCGAGCGCACCAGCACGTCGAGACCCAGCGCATATTCCGCCGTGCCGACCAGCACATAGGCGACGCGCCTGCCGTCGCGCCGGATACTTGGGCCAAGGCTGTCGAGCCAGGCCGCCGCCATGCGGTCGAGATGGGCCGCGACGGCCAGCAGGTCGTCGGTGGCGCGGGCGTCGATCGTCTCGGGCACGGCAGAGGTGACGATCGCGTGCGGCTCAGCCCCCATAGCGTTCGGCCTTGATGCTGGCGAAGGGGAGGCCGGCATCGAGCGCGAAGCCGGAGGCCGCGCTGACGAAAGGATTGGAGCCGCAGAGGAAAGTAGTCTTTGGCGCGGCGGGCAGGCTTGCCAGCGCGGCATCGACCAGGGCGCGGTCGATCCGGCCGTGACGGATGCCCTCGGTCGGGGCCGTCTCGCGACTCAGCGTCGCGAACAGGCTGAAATTCGGATCCTCGGCCGCGCGGCGCAGCAGCTCGTCGCACCAGATCAGGTCCTCGCGCCGGCGGGCGGAATAGATCAGCGCCGCCGGGATTTGGGGCGCGGCTTGGGCGCGGTAGCGCAGCATCGACATCAGCGGCACCAGGCCGGAACCGCCGGCGATAAGCAGCAGCGGCCCGCCATCTTCGGCGCGCCAGATGAAATGGCCGCCGATCGGGCCGCGGATCTCGATCTCGTCGCCGATCTCCACGACCTCATGGAAAAAGGGCGATACTTCGCCCTCCTCGATGAGGTCGATGACCAGCTCAATCTCGCCGCTGCCATCCGGCGCCGAGCCGATCGAATAGCTGCGCTCGGCCTGGTAGCCGTCCGGCGCGGTCAGCCGAACGTCGACATGCTGGCCGGCGGTGAAGCCATGCCAGTCCGCCGGCTTCAGCCGGAAGATCTTGACGCGCGGCGTCTCGATCGTGATGGCGACCACGGTGGCCGGCTGCCAGACCAGCCGGGCGGGCTGTGGCGCAATGTCGGGAAGGCTGCTCAAGGCGGAATCTCAATCTCCGGTAAAGCGCTGCTCGCGCCACGGGTCGCCACGCATGTGATAGCCGCGCAGCTCCCAGAATCCAGCCTCGTCACGCTGGGTGAACTGCAGGCCGTTCACCCATTTGGCCGATTTCCAGAAATAGAGATGCGGCACAAGCAGCCGTGCCGGGCCGCCATGGTCGGCGTTCAGCGGCTTGCCCTCGAAATGCGTCGCCACCATCGCCTTGCCGCCGATCAGATCCTCGGTCGGCACATTGGTGGAATAGCCGTCATAGGCATGCGCCAGCGTCCATTCGCTGGGCGCGGCGATGCCGGCCTCCGCCAGGATGTCGTCGACCATCACGCCGGACCAGGCGGTGTTGAACTTCGACCATTTCGTCACGCAGTGGATGTCGCGCGTCAGCTTCGATTGCGGCAGCTGGTTGAAGGACTCCCAATCCCAGCTCATCACCGGCCGGACGCCGTCCTTGAGGGTGAAGCGCCACTCGGCCGTCGCGACGCGCGGCGTCGGTCCGGCCGAGAGGACAGGGAAGTCCTCGGTCAGATACTGCCCCGGCGGCAGCCTGTCGCCGACGCCGTCGGTGGGCCGCTTGCCGATGAAGCCGCGTGTCGCCATGCCTCGCTCCGATCCTATTTCGGGCGAACCGGCCATCCCGGCTCCCCCGCCAAATTCCGTTCAGGCGATCGCCTCGACCGCGGCGATCAGCTTCTTGAGATCCTCCGGCCGCGACAGACGGTGGCCGGCATCCTTGATGATCGTCAGCACCACATCGTCCTGGGCCAGCTGCGCGACTAGATCGATCGCGACCTGCCACGGCACTTCGTCGTCGAGGACGCCCTGGATGATATGGACCGGCGCGCCGAGCGCAACGGGTCTGTGGCCGAGCAGATGGGTCTCGCCGTCGTCGATGAGCTTCTGCGTGATCAGATAGGGCTGGTCGGAATAGGCGCTGGGCTGCTTCAGCGCGCCGGTCGCCGCCATTTGGGCCCGCTCGGCCGGCGTCATCCGGGCGTAGATCAGGTCGCGCGTCATGTCGACGGCCGGCGCCAGCAGCACCAGCCCGGCGATGCGGCCGGGCGCCGCCTTGGTCATTTCCAGCGCCAGCAGCAGGGCGATCCAGCCGCCCATCGACGAGCCGACCAGGATCTGCGGCCCCTCGGCCTGGTCGAGCACGGCGCGCGATTCTTCCAGCCAGCGGGTGATGGTGCCGTCGGCAAAGTCGCCGCCCGAGCGGCCGTGGCCGGAATAGTCGAAGCGGGTGAGGGCGCGGCCGGTTTCCGCCGCCCACTGGTCGAGCGCCTCGGCCTTGGAGCCCATCATGTCGGACATGAAGCCGCCGAGGAAAAGCACGCCCGGTCCCTTGCCCGGGCGCGCCAGCACGGCAATGTCGCGGGCTTCCGCACCGGCGCCGACGGGGATGGTTCGGGGTTCTGACTGTATCAATTTCTCATCCACGACTCGAAATAAGCGCCGCGCCGCGCCCGGCCGGCGCGGAATGGCTGCTTTTGGTTGACTTTCCCGGCAGCTTGGCAGAGGTTTGCCGGGCTGTCCGGGATCTTTGACCCGCGTGTCCGCTTTTTGTCTCGCACCCGAATCCGGGGCCTAGCCAAACAAGTGGACCGTACCCATTTAGTCAATCCGGCCAGATTCATTAACGTTAGAGGAGAGTGCCCCCATTCGCCGTCCGTTCAAAGCGCAGGAACCCACTAAGGATGGGCCGCGTATCAACCGCGAAATTCGTGGTGTCCGTGAAGTTCAGTTGATCGGTGAAGACGGCCAGAATGTTGGCGTCACCCCGATTCAGGATGCGTTGGCTGCTGCCCAGGAAGCAGGCCTCGACCTCGTCGAGATCTCGCCGAATTCCGAGCCGCCGGTCTGCAAGATCCTCGATTTCGGCCGCTTCAAATATCAGACCCAGAAGAAGGCCAACGAGGCTCGCAAGAACCAGAAGGTCGTCGAGGTCAAAGAGATCAAGATGCGCCCCGCCATCGATGACCACGATTACGAGGTCAAGATGAAGGCCATCAAGCGCTTCTTCGAAGAGGGCGACAAGGTCAAGCTGACGCTCCGCTTCCGTGGCCGCGAAATGGCGCACCAGCATCTCGGCATGAAGCTTCTCGAGCGGGTTCGCGACGAGACGGCCGAGATCTCCAAGGTCGAGGCGGAACCGAAGCTCGAAGGCCGCCAGATGATCATGGTTCTGGCACCCCGCTAAGCGGATACGCAGCCCGGGATCGACGTTCGCAGGAACGTCGCCCCATGGCTTTGCAGGCCTGACAAGTCGGCGGACCGGAATCATCGGCCCGCCCTTTCACAGGACCTTGCCACCAACCCCGTCTCCCGCTATAGATCCGCCGTTTCCGAGCCGCCCGGCGCGAGGAACGTCAATTCGTTGACGATTTTCTCAGGGCATGCCGCGTCGGCTCACGAATGCTTCCATGCCGAAGCGACCATTCAGCGCCCGTTGCAAGACGGGCGAGGGTGGTTCTCATCTCGGCAGCATGATTAAGGATGAGCAAAATGCCCAAGTTGAAGACCAAGAGCGGCGCGAAGAAGCGTTTCAAGCTCACCGGTACCGGACGCGTCAAGGCAGGCCAGGCAGGCAAGCGCCATGGCATGATCAAGCGCACCGCGAAGTTTGTCCGTAATGCACGCGGCACCACCGTGCTTTCGGATGCGGATGCGAAGATCGTCAAGCAGTTCCTGAACGGCTGAACCGTCCCCCTTACCTGGAGTTTGAACCATGTCGCGAGTTAAGCGGGGCGTAACCTCCCACGCCAAGCACAAGAAGGTCCTGAAGCGCGCCAAGGGCTTCTACGGCCGTCGCAAGAACACCATCCGGACCGCCAAGGCAGCCGTCGATAAGGCCGCCCAGTACGCGTTCCGTGACCGCAAGGCCAAGAAGCGCAATTTCCGCGCTCTCTGGATCCAGCGCATCAACGCGGCTGTCCGCGAAGTTGCCGAGGGCCTGACCTACAGCCGATTTATCGATGGCCTCGCAAAGGCTGGTATCGAAGTCGACCGCAAGGTGCTGGCCGAACTGGCAATCAGCCAGCCGGCAGCCTTCAAGGCGCTGGTCGATCAGGCTCAGGGCGCTCTGCAGCAGCAGGCCGCCTGAGTTGGGCGGCCGCCTTCGGGCGGCCTCCTACCGGACTTTCCGGGGCCGGAACGCAACCGCGCCGCCGCCGCTTGAACAGCGGCTGCGGCGTTTGGCGTGATCCGGCGAGCATTCCTCTTCGGATCGAACTGACGATGATCCGGCGCTCGACGGGCGCCCATGAGGAATGACATGTCCGATCTCGAACTTCTCGAACGCGACATCCGCGCGGCCATTGACGGCGCTTCCGACGAAGCCGCCATCGAGACGGTCCGTGTCGCCGCCCTTGGCAAGAAGGGCTCCGTTTCCGATCTGCTGAAGGGCCTCGGCGCCATGACGCCGGACGAGCGCAAGGTCATGGGACCGGCGCTGAACGGCCTTCGCGATCGCATTTCCGAGGCATTGACCGCCCGCCGCGCCACGCTGAAGGAAGCCGGCCTCGCCGCCCGCCTCGCTTCGGAAGCCGTCGACGTCACGCTGCCGCTCCGGCCCAGCCCGCTCGAGCAGGGCCGCATCCATCCGATCTCCCAGGTGATCGACGAGATCACGGCGATCTTCGGCGATCTCGGCTTCGCCATCGCCGAGGGCCCGGATGTCGAGACGGACCATTACAATTTCACCGCGCTGAACTTCCCCGTCGGCCATCCGGCGCGCGAAATGCACGACACCTTCTTCTTCAATCCCGACGAGAACGGCGAGCGCCTGCTGCTGCGCACCCACACCTCGCCGGTGCAGATGCGCACCATGGAGCGCGAGAAGCCGCCGATCCGCATCATCGCGCCCGGCCGCACCTATCGCAACGACAGCGACCAGACCCATACGCCGATGTTCCACCAGGTCGAGGGACTGGTGATCGACACGTCGAGCCATATCGGTCACCTGAAGTGGCTGCTGGAAGAGTTCTGCCGCGCCTTCTTCGAGGTGGACAAGGTCGAGATGCGCATGCGCCCGTCCTTCTTCCCCTTCACCGAGCCGTCGATGGAAGTCGACATCCGCTGCAAGCGTGTCGGCAATGAAGTGCGCTTCGGCGAGGGCGACGACTGGCTGGAAATCCTCGGCTGCGGCATGGTCCACCCGAACGTCATCCGCTTCGCCGGCCTCGATCCCGACGTCTACCAGGGCTTCGCCTTCGGCATGGGCATCGATCGCATCGCCATGCTGAAATACGGCATGCCGGACCTGCGCGCCTTCTTCGACGCCGATCAGCGCTGGCTGAATCATTACGGCTTCCGTCCGCTGGACCTGCCGACGCTCGTCGGCGGCCTGAGCTCGTAAGGAAAGACCCATGAAATTCACGCTTTCCTGGCTCAAGGAGCATCTTGAGACCACCGCCTCGCTCGACGAGATCACCGATGCGCTGACCCGCGTCGGGCTCGAGGTCGAGGGCGTCGAGGACAAGGCGAAGCTGCTCGCCCCGTTCACCATAGCCTATGTCGTCTCCGCCGTTCAGCACCCCAATGCCGACCGACTGCGCGTCTGCATGGTCGATACCGGCTCGGGCGATCCCGTGCAGGTCGTCTGCGGCGCGCCCAACGCCCGCACCGGCATGAAGAGCGTCTTCTCGCCGGCCGGCACCTACATCCCCGGCAAGGACATCACCCTGACGGTCGGCACCATCCGCGGCGTCGAGAGCCACGGCATGCTGTGCTCGGCGGCCGAGCTGGAGCTGTCGGAAGACCATGACGGCATCATCGAGCTGCCGGCCGACGCGCCGGTTGGCCAGCCTTACGCCGAATATGCCGGCCTCGGCGATCCCGTCATCGACATTGCCATCACGCCGAACCGCCCGGATTGCCTCGGAATCCATGGCGTGGCGCGCGACCTGGCCGCCGCCGGCCTCGGCCAGCTGAAAGATCGTTCCGTCGCCCCGGTCGCGGGAAAATTCCCGTCGCCGGTCCGCGTGCATCTCGACCTCGGCGACACGCCGTCGCTGACGCCCGCCTTCGCGCTGCGCCTGGTGCGCGGCGTCAAGAACTGCCCGTCGCCGGAATGGATGCAGCGCCAGCTGCGCGCCATCGGGCTCCGGCCAATCAATGCGCTGGTCGACATCACCAACTTCCTGACCTTCGACCGCAACCGTCCGCTGCATGTCTTCGACGCGGCCAAGGTCAAGGGCGATCTGGTCGTGCGCCGGGCGAAGGAGGGCGAAAGCCTGCTCGCGCTCGACGGCAAGACCTATGCGCTCGACCCGTCGATCGTCGTCATCGCTGATGATAACGGCCTCGAGTCGCTCGGCGGCATCATGGGCGGCGAGGCTTCCGGCTGCGACGAGAACACCGTCGATGTGCTGATCGAATCGGCGCTGTGGGATCCGCTCAACATCGCCCAGACCGGCCGCAAGCTCGGCATCAACTCGGATGCGCGCTATCGCTTCGAGCGCGGCGTCGATCCGGCCTTCATGGTGCCCGGGCTGGAGCTGGCGACCCGCCTGGTGCAGGATCTGTGCGGCGGCGAGGCGAGCGAGGTCGTGGTGTCCGGCAGCGTGCCGGAGCCGCACCTCACCATCGCCTTCCCGATCACGGAAGTGAAGCGCCTGGCCGGCATCGATCCGAGCGAGGACGAGATCCGCAACGTTTTGACGGCGCTCGGCTTCTCGGTCTCGGGCCATGCGCCGTCGCTGACGGTCGGCGTGCCGTCCTGGCGGCGGGATGTCCACGGCAAGGCCGATCTGGTCGAGGAAGTCATGCGCATCCTCGGCGTCGACCGCGTGCCCTCGACGCCGCTGCCGAAGTCCGAAAACGTCACCAAGCCGGTGCTGACCCTAGCCCAGACCCGCACCCGCCGCGCCAAGCGCGGCCTCGCGGCGCGCGGCATGGTCGAGGCGGTGACCTGGTCCTTCGTGGCGAAGCCGGTGGCCGAAGCCTTTGGCGGCGGCAAGCCGGAACTGGCGCTGGCCAATCCGATCGCGGCCGACCTGTCCGACATGCGGCCGAGCCTGCTGCCCGGCCTGCTGCTGGCCGCCCAGCGCAATGCCGATCGCGGCGTTGCCGATCTTGCTTTGTTCGAAGTCGGCCAGATCTTCCGCGGCATCAAGCCGTCCGACCAGCTGACCGCGGCCACCGGCATCCGTCGCGGCACCGCAACGGTGAACGGCGCCGGCCGCCATTGGCAGGGCAAGGCGCCGGCGGTTTCGGTGTTCGACGCCAAGGCCGACGCGCTGGCGCTGCTCGACGTGCTCGGCGCGCCGGTGGACAAGTTCCAGATCGTCGCGGGGGCACCGTCCTGGTTTCATCCCGGCCGTTCCGGCACGATCCAGTTGGGACCGCAGAACATCATCGGCTGGTTCGGCGAACTGCACCCCTCCGTGCTGGAGGCGCTCGACGTCTCCGGCCCGCTGGTCGGCTTCGAGATCCTGCTCGACGCCATTCCCGTGCCGCGCGCCCGTCCGACCAAGACCAAGCCGCCGCTGGAGCTGGTGCCCTACCAGCCGGTGACGCGCGACTTCGCCTTTGTCGTCGATCGCAAGGTCGAGGCGGCGAAGTTGGTCAAGGCGGCGCAGGGCGCTGACAAGGCGCTGATCTCCAGCGTCTCGGTGTTCGACGTGTTTGAGGGCGCGGCGCTCGGCGCCGACAAGAAGTCCGTTGCCATCGAAGTGACGCTTCGCCCGACGCAGAAGACGCTGACCGACGAGGAGATCGAGGCGGTCGCCGCCAAGATCGTCGCCCAGGTCGGCAAGGCAACGCAGGGCGTCCTGCGTTCGTAAGCGTCGTCTCGAGTTGAAAAAAAGCCGCCCGGATGCGAGTCCGGGCGGCTTTTTTGTCTATCGGGGCGAGCTCTTCTTCGGGGCCGTTCCAAGGTGGCATTGCCCCGACCATCATCCTGAGGCGCCCGGCAAGGCCGGGCCTCGAAGGAGGGTCCAGGGATCTCGGATCGGTGGACCGCCCGAAAGCGGGAGCTCCGCTGGATCCTCCTTCGAGGCTTCGCTGCGCGAAGCGCCTCAGGATGATGGGCGAGGGGATCCCTCGGCTTGCCAGGCGCAGGTCGCCGAAGCCCTCTCGCCCAAAAATGCAAAAGGCACCGGACCTCCCCGCAGGAAGGATCCGATGCCCAGCATCGTGTTGGATTCCGCCGCCGCCGGGGGAGGCCGGCGCGGCAGGGGATCGAGCCTAGTGCAGGCTCACCGCTTCGAGGTCGTTTTCATGCGCGTTCATGACGACGGCGTCGCGGCTGTCGGAAATCATCAGCGGCGTGCCGCGTGCGTCGAGCAGGGCCCAGAACTTCTGGCCGGCTGCGAGTTCAGGCGCATCGGGAAACAGGTCGCGGATATTCTCGGACTGGACCGCCTTCACATAGGCGATCTGGCCGTTGCCGAGACCCGCAAGGCTCTCGGGCGAAATGGCAGTACGTGCAGACATAATATGTCTCCTCATTGAGAGCGAGAAGGACCGGCGACCTCAGTCGCGAACGCCGATCTCGATCTTGCGCACCACCCGCTCCGGCGTGGGCCGGGCAAGATCGATGGCAAGCAGTCCATCTTTCAACTCCGCCGAGATGATCTCGATCCCGTCGGCCAGCACGAAGGTCTTCTGGAACTGTCGTGCCGCGATGCCGCGGTGAAGGTAGATACGCTCCCGGTCGTCGGTTTGGCGTCCGCGGATGACGAGTTGATTTTCTTCCACGGTGACCTCGAGCGCCTCGCGGCAGAAGCCGGCGACCGCCAGCGTGATCCGCAGGCACTCGTCGCGCGCACCGCTTTTGGTGATCCGCTCGATATTATAAGGCGGATATCCGTCGCCCGACGCTTTCGCGACCCGATCGAGAACCCGTTCGATCTCGTCGAATCCCAGAAGCAACGGACTGGAGAACGCAGAAACGCGCGACATCCACAAAGTCCTTTCACTAAGCGACCTTGTAACCGGACCCTCTACGAGGCATCCGACGGGAACCTTCCCGTGGTCCCAATATGGTTGTGCCGACCCGACGCTTCAAGAACGTCGGCAACCGATCCTTCAGGGTCCCGTTGCCGCAGGCAAAAGCTCGGGTTTCTCCCACATTCCCGACCGTTCCGAGCGGAAGAGGGCGTCCAGAACGGCCATGTTGGCCAGGGCGTCGTCGAGCCCGTAGGGCCACGGCCCCGTGCCGCGCACCGCGCGAGAAAACGCTTCCGCCTGCAGGGCATACTGGTCGACGGGCGGGAAGGTGATGGTCTCGACCGGCTGGCCGGGGCCATGCAGGTCGAGGAGGATCTTCGACTTCTCGTCGGTCGGCGCCGAGAACGGCGTCTCCATCTCGATCCGACCCTCGCTGCCGACGATGCCGACGCGCTGATAGCGGAAGGCCTGGGTCGAGAGCGTCGCCGAAAACTGCCGCCCGGCGCCGAAATCAGCGAGGATCGACGTGGTGCGGTCGGTGTGCATCGCCGGGTCGCGGTCGATCAGCGCCATGACGCGCAGCGGCTCGGCGCCGAAGATCAGCCGGGCCGAGGCGATGGCGTAGCAGCCAATGTCCAGAATGGCGCCGCCGCCCGTCTCGGGCCGGTTGCGGATGTTGGCCGGGTCGACATTCAGGAAGGCGAAGAAGGTCTGCACGGCGCGGACCTTGCCGATCCGACCTGCCGCGAGGAGCTTCTGCACCTCCTGCCACTGCGGGTGGTGGCGGATCATGAAGGCCTCGCCGATCAGGATGCCGGCCGGCACGGCCTTCAGCCGCAGCGCGTCGGCGAGATCGAGGCCGATCGGCTTTTCGCACAGGACATGCTTGCCCTTCGCGGCGGCGGCGAGCGTCGTCTCGACATGCAGATGGTTGGGCAGCGCATTGTAGATCGCGTCGATCTCGGGATCGTCGATCAGTTCCTGATACGAGCCATAGGCCTTGGGAATATCGAAGGCGGCGGCGAAGTTCTGGGCATTGTCGAGGCTGCGCGACGCGACGGCGGTGACGCGCGTCGACGGGCTCTTCAGCATGGCCGGCACGACCCGCTGGCGGGCGATGCGGGCGGTGCTCAGAATGCCCCAGCGCACCGGGTCGGTGGCGGGCTCGCCTGGCGGGTTGGGCATGGTCGGCGTTCCTTCGTCTGCGCGGCTTCGGGGCGCTGCACCCGCGTCGCTGTGACCTGCGTCATTGCAGAAGTCGACATGCTTCGCTAGGAAAACGCAAACGCTTCCGAAATCTGAGGATTTTTTCTGTCATGACGATCCGCCTGCATCGCGGCGATCTGCCCGATCTCTCGAATTATGGCGCATCGGTCGCGATCGATACCGAGACTTTGGGGCTCAATCCGCATCGCGACCGGCTCTGCGTCGTGCAGCTGTCGCCCGGCGACGGCTCGGCCGATGTCGTGCAGATCGCGCAGGGCCAGCGCGAAGCGCCGAACCTGGTCAAGCTGCTGACCGATCCCGGCGTCACCAAGATCTTCCATTTTGCCCGCTTCGACGTGGCCGTGCTCGGCCATGCCTTCGGCATCACGGTCAATCCGATCTATTGCACCAAGATCGCCTCGCGCCTGACCCGGACCTATACCGACCGGCACGGCCTGAAGGATCTGGTCAAGGAGCTGCTCGACGTCGATCTGTCGAAGCAGCAGCAGAGTTCCGACTGGGCGGCGGAGAAGCTGACGGAGGCGCAGCTTGCCTATGCCGCCTCCGATGTCTTGTATCTGCATGGCCTGAAGGCCCGGCTCGACGAGCGTCTGGCGCGCGAGAACAGGACGGAGCTGGCCGAGGCCTGCTTCCGCTTCCTGCCGACCCGCGCGGCGCTCGACCTTGCAGGCTGGCCGGAACAGGATATCTTCGCGCATTCCTGAACGTAGGGCGACGTTGCGTCGCGCCTTGGTTTGCGCCGTCGGATATCCATATGGTGTCGCAGGCTCGCTGCGGCGGGGAAGCGATGAAAGAGCGGAGAGTGCATGAGCGCGTCGACTGACCCGACCTGGTCAGCAGGAGGCCCTGGCCGATATGTGGACGCCCGCCCGGGCGTCGACACGCGCTATCGCGCGGCCATGCGCCACAGCCGCTTCGTGCGCATCCTCAAGATCGCCCTGCCCACCGTCAGCGTCCTGGTCGCCGGCGCCTTCTTCGCCTTCACCTATTTCGTGCCGAGCCTGCCGGAAGGCGTCTCGTTCGGCTCGATCGACGTGACCAACAATGCCGTGGTGATGGAAAACCCGCATGTCTCGGGCTTCACCAACAATGGCCGCGCCTATGAGCTGAAGGCCGACCGGGCCGAGCAGTCGCTGAAGGACACCAAGGTCGTCACGCTGCAGAAGATTGGCGCCACGATCGGCATGGACGACACCGGTGGCACGGCCAAGGTCATTGCGACGACCGGCACCTATTATGCCGACAAGCAGCGCCTGTACCTCGACAAGGCGATCACGCTGTCGACCTCGACCGGCATCGCCGGCACGCTGCAGAACGCCGACATCGACATGAAGGCCGGCACCATGCGCTCCGACCAGCCGATCGACTTCACCGCCCAGGGAAGCCGCATCCAGGCCAACAGCGTCGAAGTGCAGGATCGCGGCAAGCGCGTTCTGTTCAGAAATGGGGTAAAGGTGACATACTCTGCCCCTGCCGACTCGCCTTCCCCGCAGCCCGCCGCACCTTCGGTGATCGAATGACAAGATTGTCCCACCGCCTCGTCTTTGCACTCGCCTTCCTGCCGTTGGCGCTTGGCGCTGTCGAAGCGCGGGCGCAGTCCTCCGCCGATCTGTTCAAGGGCTTCCAGACCGGCCAGAAAGGTCCGGTCAATGTCGAGGCGGATTCGCTCGACGTGGTGGAAAAGGATGGGCAGCGGATCTCGACCTTCACCGGCAACGTCACCGTCACGCGCGGCGACAGCGTGCTGAAGGCGGGCAAGATCTCGATCTTCTCGGCCGGCTCGAAAACCGCGCCCAAGGCTGCTGATGCCAAAGCCGCGGATGCGAATCCGGCGGACGCCAAGGCGACGGACGCCAAGCCGGCCGCCGCCAACAAGGAAGCCTCGCAGCTCGAAGGCAACCTTCCGGGCGCCGGCAGCTTCACCCGCATCGAGGCGAGCGGCAAGGTCTACGTCAATTCCGGCGCCCAGACCGCGACCGGCGACACCGCCGTCGTCGACATGGTCGGCAAGCTCGTCACCCTTTCGGGCAATGTCGTGCTGAGCCAGGGCCCCAACGTCATCACCGGCAACAAGCTGACCTGGGACATGACGACCGGCCGCGCCCGCGTCGACCAGAAGCCGGGCGCCCGCATTCGCGGCATCTTCACGCCGGGTTCGGCGCCGGGCAAGACGCCCTAGGCGCCGCAGAGCGCCGGCGGGCGGCCGCGTCGCGGCGGCCCGAGGCGAGGCGTCGGAGGACGCCGCGGTCCCACAGGGATCGTCCCGATGACAACAGCAGCCGGCAGCGCCGGGGCATCGAACGGAGCGCCGGACATTTTTTCGAGCCTATTCAAGCGCCGGGGACCGGCAACGGCCGATCTTGCCGCCATGCGCGCCGCCGAGCCGCAAGTCACCCGCTATGCGCAGGACGCTGGCGGTCCCGGCTGGCTCGTCGCCCATGGCATCGGCAAGAGCTATCGCCGCCGCCGCGTCGTCCATTCGGCCAGCCTCGCCGTGGCGCGGGGCGAGGCGGTCGGCCTGCTCGGCCCCAATGGCGCCGGCAAGACGACGATCTTCTACATGATCACCGGCCTGGTACAGGCCGATCACGGCCGCATCGAGCTGGACGGCAACGACGTCACCAACCTGCCCATGTATCGCCGCGCGCGCCTCGGCATCGGCTATCTGCCGCAGGAAACCTCGATCTTTCGCGGCATGACGGTCGAGCAGAACATCAAGGCCGTGCTGGAAGTGGTCGAGCCTGACCGCCACAAGCGCGAGGAGGAGCTCGATTCGCTGCTCGCCGAGTTCCACATCAGCCATCTGCGCAAGTCGCCGGCCATCGCGCTGTCCGGCGGTGAGCGCCGGCGTTGCGAAATCGCGCGCGCGCTGGCCAGCCGCCCGGCTTTCATGCTGCTCGACGAGCCCTTTGCGGGCATCGATCCGATTGCGGTCGGCGACATTCAGACGCTGGTCCGCCACCTGACCCAGCGCGGCATCGGTGTGCTGATCACCGACCATAATGTGCGCGAAACGCTCGGTTTGATCGATCGCGCCTACATTATCCACGCCGGCGAGGTGCTGATGGAAGGCCGGCCGGAGGATATCGTCGCCAGCCCGGACGTGCGACGGCTCTATCTCGGAGAGCAGTTTACGCTTTGAAGCCGGCGCGGCTTGCGATACCAAAGGGTGAACCAAGCAAGTCTTGGGCCACCGGGCCGGAAGGTCCGCGGCCATAAGGCAAAAAGCCTTGGACCACATCCGGGATTCGCTGCCGAAGAATGGCTCTTTCACAAAAACTCCTGCTTCGGCAGAGCCAGTCCCTGGTGATGACACCGCAGCTGATGCAGGCCATCAAGCTGCTCCAGCTTTCCAATCTCGACCTCGTCGCCTATGTCGATGCCGAACTCGAGCGCAATCCGCTGCTCGAGCGCGACGAGCGGGACGACAGCGCCGGCATCGCGCTTCCCGCCGAGAGCGCTTCGGACGCCGCCGAGGATCGCGACGTCGCGGGCGATGTCGCCGACGAGCGGCCGGATTGGCTGGAGACCCGGCTGGAGGTCTCGCCCGACGCGATCGCCGAGCGGCTCGATACCGACCTCGCCAATGTCTTTCCCGATGACCATGGCGCCCCGGCGGGCGAGGGCGCCGCGATGCCGGCCGCCGACCCCTGGGCGACGCCGTCCGACCGCCATTCGGTCAGCAGCGACGACTACAACCTCGAAGCCTTCGTCGCCGAGGAGAAGTCGCTGGCCGGCGCGCTGGGCGACCAGCTCGGCCTCGCCGTCACCGACCCGACGCTGCGGCTGATCGGCCAGGCGCTGATCGACGAGGTCGACGAGGCCGGCTACATGCGCGGCAGCCTGGATGCCGTCGCGACGCGGCTGGGCGCGCCGCTGGCGCTGGTCGAGCGGGTGCTGGCCATCCTGCAGACTTTTGAGCCGACGGGCGTCTGCGCGCGGGATCTGGCCGATTGCCTGGCCATCCAGCTGCGCGAGCGCGGCCGCTACGACCCCGCCATGGCGATCCTGCTCGCCCATCTCGATCTCGTCGCCCGGCGCGATCATGCGGGCTTGAAGCGGCTTTGCGGCGTCGACGACGAGGACTTGGCCGAGATGCTGCGCGAATTGCGCGCCCTCAACCCCAAGCCCGGCAGCGCCTTCGGTTCGGCGCCGATCCATCCCGTCGTGCCGGACGTGGTCGTGCGCGCCGCGCCGGATGGCAGCTGGCGCATCGAGCTCAATACCGACACGCTGCCGCGCGTGCTGGTCAACCAGAGCTACTACGCCAATGTCGCGCGCCATTCGAAGGGCGAGGACCGCACCTATCTGAGCGAATGCCTGCAGACCGCCAATTGGCTGGTGAAGAGCCTGGACCAGCGGGCCAAGACGATCCTGAAGGTGGCGACCGAGATCGTGCGCCAGCAGGACGCCTTCCTGGCCCAGGGCGTCGCGCATCTGCGTCCGCTCAACCTGAAGACGGTCGCCGAGGCGATCGCCATGCACGAATCGACCGTCTCGCGCGTCACCTCGAACAAGTACATGGCGACGCCGCGCGGCGTGTTTGAACTGAAATATTTCTTCACCGCCTCGATCGCTTCGTCGGAGGGCGGCGAGGCGCATTCGGCCGAGGCCGTGCGCCACCGCATCAAGGCGCTGATCGACGGCGAGACACCGGATGATGTTCTTTCCGACGATACGCTCGTCAAGATGCTGCGTGATTCCGGCATCGACATTGCGCGGCGCACCGTCGCCAAGTACCGCGAAGCGTTGCGGATTCCCTCGTCGGTACAGCGCCGCCGCGAAAAGCAAGCCCTTCTGGCGACTTAAAGTTTAGCCGTCTGCCCTTGCCTTGGGACCGTAGAAGGACCAGCTTCAAGACATGGCGGCTGTTGCTGGGCGGCCTTTCTTGACTTCCCGGCATGCTGTCACTAGAAGGGCGCGGCGCCAACGGCAGCCGAGGCCTCTGAGCCGGGAGGATATCGGCTCGAAGTCGGCAGGCCTTGGTGACGCCGGAACGCGACGTGCCCGACGGGGCTGCTTCACGCGAATGCGCGAGGGAGCCTCGGTTCGCAACGACGACCAAGGGGTACGAGAAATCCATGTCTCTGCGCATCTCCGGTAAGAATATCGAAATCAGCGACGCCTACCGCACCCATGTGGAGGGCCGCGTTGGTGACGCGATCGGCAAGTATTTCGCCGGCGGCTTCTCGGGCCGCGTCGTCTTGGAGCGTGATGGAACCGGCTATCGCGTTGACTGTGCCCTGCATCTCGATAGCGGGGCGGATCTGCACGCCGAGGGACGTGGGCACGAGATCTACCCGACCTTTGACCAGGCCGCGGAGCGGATCGAAAAGCAGTTGCGGCGCTACAAGCGCAAGCTGAAGGACCATCATCCGCGCAATGGCGCGGCGGATATCGACGCCAACTACACCGTTCTGGCGGCGACGCCCGACGAGGACGAGGAACTGGCGGCCGACTACAACCCGATGGTCATCGCCGAGGAAACGAAGGCCCTGCGGACCATGTCGGTATCCGGCGCCGTGATGGCGATGGATCTGGCGCAGTCGCAGGTCGTGGTGTTCCGGCATGCCGGGCATGGTGGCGTGAACATCGTCTACCGCCGGCGCGACGGCAACATTGGGTGGATCGACCCGGCCCAGGCCGGCAAAGGGGATTCCGTCGTCAGCTGATTCCGCGTAAACTCGGGATGGATTTTCGGCGCGCTCGGGGAGTGCGCCGAAACGACGGGTCTTGAAGGTTTGAACCGAGGCATTTTTGAACCAAGTCATGGACCTCAGTGATCTCATCAGCCAGGACGCCATCGTCCCGGCCCTGAAAGCCAATGGCAAAAAGCAGGCTCTTCAGGAACTGGCCGAAAAGGCTGCGAAACTGACCGGTCTCGACGAACGGCAGATCTTCGACACCCTGCTGCAGCGCGAGCGCCTCGGCTCGACCGGCGTCGGCAACGGCATCGCGATCCCGCATGGCAAGCTGCCGCAGCTGACGCGGATCTATGGCGTGTTCGCCCGCCTTCCCAAGCCGATCGATTTCGAATCGCTCGACGACCAGCCGGTCGACCTGATCTTCCTGTTGCTGGCGCCGGAAAATGCCGGCGCCGACCATCTGAAGGCGCTCGCCCGCATCGCGCGCCTCCTGCGCGAGCCTGGCCTCGCCAACAAGCTGCGCGCCTCCAGCGACCAGTCGGCGCTGTTTGCCGTGCTGACCGAGAGCGCCGCTGCGGCGCCCGTCAGCGCCTCGAGCTGACCTTCGGCGCGATTGCGCCGCGCCATGGCTGACGAAACCACAAAACTCAGGCTAGACTGGCTCCGGGCAGGGACATCGGGTTCATGCACGGGGCCTTTTCCATGAAGATCGCGCATCCTCTCGTCCTCCTGCTGGCGCTGCTGTTTTCGGGCGCCGGGCTTGGCGCCGCCCAGGCCGGGCCGACGCTGGAAGAGGCGTTTCGCGGCGAGGCGACGGGCGTCGGCCGCTTCAAGAGCCAGCTCGCCGGGGTCGATCGCGGCTTCGTCGTCACCACCAAGGGGCGCGGCGCCGGCGGCAAGTTCGTGCTCGACCAGGTCTTTCGCTTCGACAATGGCGCGCTCGACCGCCGCACCTGGCATTTCCGCAAGACCGGTCCCAATACCTATGTCGGCACGCGCGACGATGTCGTCGGCACGGCCAAGGTCGTGGTGGGCGAGGACGCCATCCGCATGTCCTACGACCTGATCACGCGCGGCAAGAACGGCAGCAAGTTGCAGCTGCATTTCGAGGACACGATCCGCCGCACCGGCCGCGACAGCATCGTCAACAAGGGCGTGATCTCGATGCTCGGCATGACGGTGGGCTCGGTCGACGTCGCCTTCCAGCGCCAGAAGAGCCTGCGCAAGCGCGGCCGCGCCGAAGAGCTGGCCCGGCAGTAGCCCTGCCGACTTTCCTAGGCCAGCGCCATGAGACCGGCGCGCAGAAGATCTGCCACGCCCTCGCCGAGCGGCGCTTCGACCTCGGCATGCGTCTGCTGCCAGATCGGCAAGGCTGCGGCCAGCACGGCCCGGCCGGCGTCCGTCAGCGCCAGGCGGCGGCTGCGGCGGTCTTCCGGGTCGACGGCGGTGCTCAGGAAGCCCTGCCGCTCCAGCGGCTTCAGATTGGCGGTCAGCGTCGTCCGGTCCATGGCGAGCAGCGCCGCCACGGCGCCGATCGAGGGTGGCTGCGGCCGGTTCAGCGACATCAGCAGCGAGAACTGGCCGCTCGTCAGGCCGACGGGCCGCAGCGCCTCGTCGAAGCGACGCGCCAGGGCGCGGGCGGCGCGCTGGGCGGCCAGGCACAGGCAATGATCGCGGACATGCAGCGTGGTCGAGAAGGGCACGGGGCCGGCGTTTGACATGCCCTTCTTATGTTGATATCAACCTAAATTGTCAATTGGACAATCCATCACGAAAGCCGTTGTCCACCGGGGGCGCGCCGAGGCGCCGGAGGCCCGGCAAGGGAAGACGCGGGAGAGCGACCCGCCAAGCGGGATGATCAGGAGGAGATCGAACCATGACCTATATCGAGGGATTCGTGGTGGCCGTTCCGGCTGCCAACAAGGAAGCCTATCGCAAGCATGCCGCCGACGCGGCGGCCTTCGTCAAGGAACATGGCGTCACCCGGATGGTCGAGACCTGGGGCGACGACGTGCCGGACGGCAAGGTCACCGATTTCAAGGGCGCCGTGCAGGCCCAGCCCGACGAGGTCATCGTCTTCTCCTGGTTCGAATATCCCGACCGCGCGACGCGCGATGCCTGCAACAAGAAGATGATGAGCGATCCGCGCATGGAAGCGATGGGAAGCTCGATGCCCTTCGACGCCAAGCGGATGATCTTTGGCGGCTTCGAAGCGCTCCTGGATGACGGTCGGCCCGGCAAGCCCGGCTATGTCGACGGCATCCTGATCGCCGTGCCGGAGGCCAACAAGGAGGCCTATCTCGCGCTCGCCTCGAAGACGGCGCCGATGTTCCGCGAACATGGCGCGTCGCGCGTCGTCGAGACCTGGGCCGATGACGTGCCGGACGGCAAGGTCACCGATTTCCGCCGCGCGGTGAAGGCGACCGACGGCGAGAAGGTCGTCTATTCCTGGATCGAATGGCCGAGCAAGGAAGCCCGCAATGCCGGCTGGGAGAAGGTCATGGCCGATCCGCGCATGCGGTTCGACATGCCGTTCGACGGCCAGCGCATGATCTATGGCGGCTTCGCGCCCATCCTCGACGTGTGAGGGACGAACGGCGGCGGCAGCCTGCCGCCGCGCCTTCCCGGGAGCGCCGTCACGGCGCCGGCAGCATCGCCTCCGCCCGATCGTCGCGCTCGGTCAGGATACGGTCGATGAGCCCCCATTCCTGCGCCTCCTCGGCGGTCAGGAATCGGTCCCGGTCCATCGCAGCCTCAAGCTCTCCATAGCTGCGTCCGCAGTGCTCGGCGTAGAGCCGTGTCAGGCGATGCTTGGTTCGCTGGATTTCCTCGGCGTGGATGAGGATGTCGGACGCCTGCCCCTGGAATCCGCCAAGCGGCTGGTGGATGTGGATGCTCGCATTGGGCAAGGCGGCGCGCTGGCCGGGCTCGCCCGCCATCAGCAGAAAGGACCCCATCGACCGGGCGGTGCCCATGCAGAGGGTGTGCACGGGCGCCCGGATGTAGCGCATGGTGTCGTACATGGCGAGGCCGCTGGTAACCACGCCGCCCGGCGAATTGATATAGAGCTGGATGGGACGACGGGGGTTTTCCGCCTCCAGAAACAGCAGCTGCGCGCAGACGAGCGCGGACACGGTGTCGTTGACCTCACCGTTCAGGAAGATGATCCGCTCGCGCAGGAGGCGGGAGTAGATGTCGAAGGACCGCTCCCCGCGGCTGGATTGTTCGACCACCATAGGGACGAGTTGCATCGCTTCGCGCATCGGCGAATTCCTTCCGTTTTGAAAAGGCTTGGTTGGGCCGGCGCGTCAGGCCGCGCGCAGGCTGCAGACGGCGTTGCCGTTCGCGGCGCTTCGCGGACGCAGCCATTGTCGCGCGTCCGTCAAACCGTGGACGATCCGCAACCGGGTGCCGCCCGTTGCATTGGGGCTGAGCTGGAAGGTCACGACGCTGTCGAGAAAGGGCGGCTCGGTCTCCCGCATCCCGTAGCGAATCTCCTCGCCGGGTTTCGACGAGACCGGCTCCGCGCCGGCCAGACTGCCCTTCGGCAGCCATTTCTCGCGAAGGGAGGGGATGCTGATCGCCCGCCAGACCTTTTCCGGCGGCGCGTCGAGCTCGTATTCGAGCACCAGAACGTTCGTCCGTCGTCCGGCCTGCTCCTTGGTCTCGATGTCGCTCATGGGTCCATCTCCCTCAGCAAGGCCTTGAGATCGTCGATGCGCGCGGGCCAGTAGGCGCGATATCTAGCCAGCCATGCGCCGATCAGCGCCAGGCCCTCGGGGTCGACCTCGTAATGCACGAAGCGGCCCTGCCGTTCTTCCCGCACCAATTTCGCCTGGCGCAGGACCGACAGGTGCTGGGACATGGCCGGCTGGCTGATCGCCATGCCCTGCCGCAAGGCGCTGGCGTTCATGCCGCCTGCCGCCAGCTTCTCGAAGATGGCGCAACGGGTCGGATCGGCCAGGGCCTTGAAGATCGCAGACTCAATCATGCCGTTACATAAGCGTACACTTATGTGATTCGCAAGTACGAAACGGCGACCGCTTTCCGGCTAGAGCGGTCGGGAGATCGACGGACGGACGCCCAGCGGGCGCGCAGAAAAGACAGGATATCCGTGCCCGCGAGGCGACCTAGCGCGGAAAGATCCGCCAGCGATGCGGGCGGAAGGCGATCTGGTTGCCGGCAAGGCGGCTGTGGTCGACGGGCATGTCGATCTCGACGCGATGCTTGTCCGCGCCGACCTCGAGCTCGAGCCGGCGAGCGCCGCCATGCCGGCGCTCGGTGACGATCGTGCCGGTGATCGCCGGGCTGCCGTCCTCGACGATCGAGACGTCATGCGGCCGGAAGCCGAGCGTGGCGGTGCCGGAGGGCGCGCCGAGGCCGGAGAGGTCGAGCGGCCGGCCATCCAGCTGCATGGCGCCGTCGACGACGGTGACCGGCAGGAACGAGGATTCGCCGATGAACTCGAACACGAAGGGGCTGGCCGGCGCGTCATAGATCTCGTCCGGCGTGCCGACCTGCTCGATGCGGCCCTTCGACATGACGACGACGCGGTCGGCAAGCTCCAGCGCCTCCTCCTGGTCGTGCGTGACGAAGAAGGTGGTGTGGCCGGTCTGGTCGTGGATCTCGCGCAGCCAGCGGCGCAGATCCTTGCGCACCTGCGCGTCGAGCGCGCCGAAGGGCTCGTCGAGCAGCAGCACGCGCGGCTCGATCGCCAGCGCCCGGGCGAGCGCCACGCGCTGGCGCTGGCCGCCCGAGAGCTGCGAGGGATAGCGCTTGTCGAGGCCGGTGAGTTGGACCAGGTCGAGTAGATGCAGGACGCGCTTGCGGATCTCGGCCTTGGGCGGGCGCTCGCCGCGCGGCCGCACCGTCAGGCCGAAGGCGATGTTCTGGAACACCGTCATGTGGCGGAACAGCGCGTAATGCTGGAACACGAAGCCGACATTGCGGTCCTGCACCGAAAGGCCCAGCGCATCGTCGCCGCCGAACAGCACGCGGCCGGCGGTCGGCGCGTCGAGGCCGGCCAGGATCCTGAGCAGCGTCGTCTTGCCGGAGCCGGACGGGCCCAGCAGCGCCACCAGCTCGCCCGCCTTGACGTCGAGCGAGACGCCATGCAGCGCCGGGGTGTCGCCGAACGCCTTCTGGACGTTCTCGATGGTCACGTCGATCGGCGCGCCAAGCGCCACCGAAGCACCCTTGTCGATCGGGGTGATCGCGTTCATTCCAGTTACCTCAGTGGCGGCGCGTCGCGGCGATCTCGTCGGCATAACGCCATTCCAAGACCGACTTGACGACCAGTGTAAAGAGGGCGAGCAGCGCCAGCAGCGAGGCTACGGCGAATGCGGCCGCGAAATTATACTCGTTGTAGAGAATCTCGACATGCAGCGGCATGGTGTTGGTCAGGCCGCGAATGTGGCCGGAAACCACGGAAACCGCGCCGAATTCGCCCATGGCGCGGGCGTTGCAGAGCAGCACGCCATAGAGCAGCGCCCATTTGACGTTGGGCAGGGTGACGCGAAAAAATACCTGGAAGCCGGAGGCGCCGAGCGACAGCGCCGCCTCTTCGTCGCCGCGGCCCTGTTCTTCCATCAGCGGGATCAGTTCGCGCGCCACGAAGGGGAAGGTGACGAAGATCGTCGCCAGCACGATGCCCGGCACCGCGAAGATGACCTGGATGCCCTCGCTCTTCAGCCAGGGGCCGAGCAGGCTCTGCGAACCGAACATCAGGATGTAGATCAGGCCCGCGATCACGGGCGACACCGAGAAGGGCAGGTCGATCAGCGTGTTGAGCAGGCTCTTGCCCTTGAAGTCGAACTTGGCGATCGCCCAGGAGGCGGCCAGGCCGAAGACGAGGTTGCACGGCACCGAGATGGCCGCGACCAGCAGGGTCAGGCGGATGGCCGCGGCTGCGTCCGGCTCGAAGATCGCCTCGGCGAAGGCCGGCATGCCGCCGCGAAACGCCTCGACGAAGACGGCGACGACCGGCATGACCAGGAACAGGCCGAGAAACGCCAGCGAGACCAGGATCAGCGCGACGCGGACGCGCTTGCGCTCCATCGTTACCGGACGGAAGCGGATCGCGGAGGCTCCCGGCAGGCGGGCGGTGGTGAAGGCTTCGTCAGACATCGCCATATCTCCGCCGGCTCCAGCTCTGGATCAGGTTGATCGCGAGCAGGACCAGGAATGATGCGATCAGCATCAGCACGGCGATCGTCGTCGCGCCGGAATAGGAGAATTCCTCCAGCTTGATGACGATCAGCAGCGGCGCGATCTCGGTCTTGTAGGGGCTGTTGCCGGCGATGAAGATCACCGAACCGTATTCGCCGACGGCGCGGGCGAAGGCGAGCGCGAAGCCGGTCAGCAGCGCCGGCCACAGCGCCGGCATGACGACCCGGCGCACCGTCTGGCGGCGGTTGGCGCCGAGCGTCGCCGCGACTTCTTCGACCTCGCGGTTGAGGTCTTCCAGCACCGGCTGCACGCTGCGCACCACGAAGGGCAGGCCGATGAAGATCAGCGCGATGATGATGCCGGTCTGCGAATAGGCGATGCGGATGCCGAGCGGCGCCAGCCAGGCGCCGATCCAGCCATTCGGCGCATAGAGCGTCGTCAGCGCGATACCGGCGACGGCGGTTGGCAGCGCGAAGGGCAGGTCGATGACGGCATCGATCAGGCGACGGCCGGGAAACTCGTAGCGCACCAGGATCCAGGCGAGGATCATGCCGAAGACGAGATTGACCAGGGCGGCGACAAAGGACGTCGTGAAGGACAGGCGCAGCGCCGCGAGCGTGCGCGGATCGGTCGAGATGCGGATGAACTCGTCGAGACCGCCGCTGGCCGAGCGCCAAAACAGGCCGGCCAGCGGGATCAGCACGATCAGGCTGAGATAGGTCAACGTGACGCCGAGCGCCAACCCGAAGCCCGGGATGACGCTCGACTTCCTGACCGAGGCGATGGTCGTTGCGGCCATCTGGATCCGTTCAGTTCGGCTTGTAGATCTGGTCGAAGATGCCGCCATCGCCGAAATGCTCCGGCTGGGCCTTGGCCCATCCGCCGAATTGCGGGTCGTCGATGGTCACGAGGTCGAGCTTGGGGAACCGCGCCAGCAACGCTGCGTCGACGGTTTCCGGCTTGGACGGGCGATAATAGTTCTTCGCCGCGATCGTCTGGCCTTCGGGCGAATAGAGGTAGGTCAGGTAGGCTTCGGCTGCCTTGCGGGTGCCCTTGGCATCGACATTGGCGTCGACCAGCGCGACCGGCGGCTCCGCCAGGATCGAGAGCGGCGGCACGACGATGTCGAACTTGTCGGGGCCGAGTTCCTCAAGCGCCAGGAAGGCCTCGTTCTCCCAGGCAAGCAGCACGTCGCCGATGCCGCGCTGGGCGAAGGTGGTGGTCGAGCCGCGCGCGCCGGTATCGAGCACGGGGACGTGCTTATACAGCGTCGAGACGTATTCCTTGGTCTTTTCCGGGTCGTTGCCGAACGCCTTGTTGGCATAGGCCCAGGCCGCCAGATAGTTCCAGCGCGCGCCGCCCGAGGTCTTCGGGTTGGGCGTGATGACCTCGACGCCGTCCCTGACCAGGTCGCCCCAGTCGGCGATTCCCTTCGGATTGCCCTTGCGGACCAGGAAGACGATGGTCGAGGTGTAGGGCGAGGAATTGTGCGGCAGGCGACCGCGCCAATCGGCCGGGATCTTGCCCGTCGCCTTGGCGATCGCGTCGATGTCGGCTTCGAGCGCCAGCGTCACGACATCCGCGTCGAGGCCGTCGATGACCGAGCGCGCCTGCTTGCCGGAGCCGCCATGCGATTGCTGGATGGTGACCGTCTCGCCGGTCTCGGCCTTCCAATGGGCGGCGAAGGCGGCGTTGTAGGCCTTGTAGAGCTCGCGGGTCGGGTCATAGCTGACGTTGAGCAGCGACACGTCGGCCAGCGCCGGCGTCACAACCATCGCCACGCCGGCGACGAGGGCGGCGAGCCCGGGTCGGAGGCGGCGGACAAGCGTGGATATCGGGCGGACCATCGTGTGCTCCCTGATCGATGACCCCATTATCTCGACATAGGCGCTCGACAATTTCAAACCACGCAACGCCTTCTGTTAGAGCCGTTCTAGAAAATCCTTCCTAGATCCGGCCCCCAGCAGAAACGATGTCGCGGGAGATGTCCAGATCTACCGGATCCGCCTCATGCCCCAGCGCGTCCGCCAGCGTCGTGGCCTCGAAGGCCTGGAGCTGGGTCTCGTAGGGGCCGGCGAACATGCGGCGGACGGCGCAGGCGGCCTCGTCCGGGCAGTCGGCGCAGGGCTGGTAGGCGGTGCGGGAAATGCAGGAGAGGGGCGCGATCGGCCCGTCTATGGCGCGCAGGACCTGGCCGATCGTGACCTCGCCGGGCTGCTTGATCATGACATAGCCGCCGGCGCGGCCCCGCCGGCTGGCGATGATGCCGCGATGTTTCAGGTCGAGCAGGATATGCTCGAGAAACTTGCGCGGCACGCCGGCCTGCCGGGCGATGTCATCGATCTGCGTCGTCTCGCCCTGGGGCTGCTTGGCGAGATGGATCAGCGCCTTGAATGCGTATTTGGCCTTCTGCGAAATCATCCGACGTCCAGCATCCTTTCGCACCGGGGCGGCGCGCTCCTCTCATAGCGGATCGGCGCAAGGAATGAAACGAAAGCTCGCGAAAAGCCGGGCGAAGCCTTTGTTGGCAGCGGCAAATCAGCTAAGTCCTGAAGCATGAAAATGCTGATCACCGGTGCGGCGGGCTTCATCGGCTCGCAGGTTGCGAAGGCGGCCCTCGAGCGCGGCGACGCCGTGATCGGCGTCGACAACATGAACGCCTATTACGACCCGGCGCTGAAACAGGCCCGGCTCGACCGGCTGGCGGCGCACCGGCATTTCGAATTCGTCGAGGCCAGCGTCAGCGACATGGCGGCGATGGAGCGGCTGGTCACCACCCATGCCGACATCGAGGCGGTGGTGCATCTCGCAGCCCAGGCGGGCGTGGCCTATTCGATCGAGAACCCGCTCGCCTATGCCGACGCCAACGTCACCGGCCAGGTGGTGATGTTCGAGGCCGCGCTGCGCCTGCCACGCCTGCGCCATGTCGTCTATGCCTCGTCTTCCTCGGTCTATGGCCTGAACGAGGACGTGCCGTTTCGCGAAAGCGACCGGGTCGACCGGCCCGCCTCGCTCTATGCCGCGACCAAGCGCGCCGGCGAGCTGATCGCCCATTCCTATGCCAATGTTCAGGGCATCGCCTCGACGGGCCTGCGCTTCTTCACCGTCTACGGCCCCTGGGGCCGGCCGGACATGGCGCCGTGGCTGTTCACCAGCGCGATCCTCGAGGGGCGGCCGATCACCGTCTACAACAATGGCGCGATGCAGCGCGATTTCACCTTCATCGACGATATCGTCGCCGGCGTTCTGGGCGCGGTCGACCGCCAGCCGGAGCGGGCGGAAAACCGCCTCTTCAACCTCGGTAACAACCAGCCGGTGGCGCTGATGGATTTCATCGCCACGATCGAGCGGGCGACGGGCCGCAAGGCCGAGATCTCCTTCGCGCCGATGCGCAAGGCCGATGTCGAGACGACCTTCGCCAATATCGACCTCGCCACTTCAGAGCTCGGCTTCGCGCCCAAAACCTCGATCGACGAGGGCATGGACCGCTTCGTCGACTGGTATCGCGGGTATAACGCCCGGCCGCTGAGCCTCGACTGACGGCAGACCCTCACCCCAACCCTCTCCCGCAAGCGGGAGAGGGGGATCGTCGGGGCCCTAAGCCCATCACGGCTCCCACTCCGTGCAGGCCGCCGGCCGAAACCCTCGCCCGCTTGCGGGAGAGGGTAGGGTGAGGGGCTTGCTTGGACTTCTCGCGGCCGATCCTCTCCGCCCGCTACCCGATGCTGGAGGCCAAAATCGCGTCGAGGCGCGGCGTCGGCAGGTCGAGGCCGAGCTCGCGCTTCCACGCCAGCACGCCCCCGATGCGGCGGCGCTTCTTTTCGGCGTGGTTGCCGAAGATCTCGGCCAGCCGGTGGGCGAGGAAGGGGTTTTCGAACCGCTCCAGCACGCTCGCCCGATATTCCGGCGCCTCAAGAATGCCGCCAGCGGCGAAGATCGGCAGCACTTCCGTGTCATAGATCGCATCGAGCTTTTCGCGCACGACCGGATCGGCAAGGCTCTCGCGCACCAGCTCGCCTTCCGTCCGGTAGGTCTCGCGCCAGCCTTCGGCCAGCACGGTATGGCCGAGATTGAGAATGAACAGCTTCAGCCGCTCATAGACGGCGAGGTCGTCGACCATGCGCACGTCCGGGTGCAGGCAGGGCGCGTCGAGCCCCGGCTGCTTCTCGATCGCCCAGAGCGCGTAGGGTTCGGCCACCGCGCCGGCCGGCTCGATCGGCTCGGAGACGATGCGGTCGACCAGCGAATTGGCGAAGAGGCAGGTGTCGAGCCAGGCCACGAATTCCGCCGGCAGATCGTTCTCGTCGGCGAGCGTCAGGAGCAGCGCCTTGAGCACGTCGCCATTGCGCGGGATCAGTTCGCAGGGAAACAGCGTCAGCGGCGCGCCCTTCGCCTGCCATCTGGCGAGCAGCAGCTTCAGGAGCTTGAGCGGGAAGGCGCGCGGCACGTCGCCGCCAAGCCTTTCGCCCTCGTTGAGCGCAAAGCCGGCATCCGACGTGTTCGAGATCAGGATCTTCGCTTCCTCGACGACGATGCGCTCGACCTCGTCCCAGTTGTCGACGGCGGAGAGGCCGCGTACCAGCGAGGTGACGCCGACCGTGCGCTCGACCGGCGCGCCATTCTCGATGCCGCGGATGACGATCGGGATCGGCGAACCGTCAAAGGCCTTGAGCCGGCCGGAGCGGGCGCCGGAGGCCGTGGTCTGCACGATGGTGACGGGGCCGACATCCTGGCCCTGCTCGCGCGCCTCCGACAGGAAGAGATCGGCATGCGCCTGCAGGAAGCGGCTGGTGCCGAACTGGACGATCGGCGTGCGGACGGGTTCGTTCATGGGGATTCCTTGAAGCTCATTGCAGCGTGCCGGACTCCGGGGTTTCCGGCACGGGAGGGAATGTCTTGGCCGAGCAGACGGCGATCGTCTCCTGCAGCCGGAGGGTCTGGTCCTCGGCCAGGGTGCGCGCCATGAAGGCGGCCATCAGCCCCTTGCCGTTCAGATCGTCGAACACGCAGCCGCAATAGCTCTGGCAATCGGCCGCGCTCTTGCCGACGGCGACGCAGCGATCGGCGCAATCGGCGCGCGCGTCTCTTTCCGCGCCGTTCGGCGCGACGATGGCGGCCAGCGCGAAGAACAAGGCGTAGAGCACCGGCTGGTGGATCAGGTAGACGGCGAGCGAATGGCGCCCGCCAAAGGCGAGCCACCGGCCGAGCACGAAGCGCGGCTGCCAGATGGCGATCCGCCGGTCCCAGCCCTGCGAAATCGCGAGCTTGGCCAGCGCCATGCCGGCCAGGACCACGCCGAACCAGGGAAAGAGCGGCACATAGTCGAACGAGCCCGGCGGCTTCGGCGCCAGCCCGACCCACCAGAGCGCCGGCTGGGCGAACACCTCGCTTCGATAGAGGAAGGGCAGGGCGAAGATGGCGATGGCGGCGAGGAAGACGAGGCGCGGCGGCAGCCGCAGGAAGGCCAGGCCGAGCACGCTTGCCAGCGCGATCTGGTGCAGGATGCCGAAGAAGATCCACCCTTCCGGCATGACGAAATAGGTTGCGACCGACACCAGCGCCGCGGCCGCGACGATCATCGCCAGCCGGATCAGATAGGGCCTGGGGCGAAAGCCGTTGCGGGTCGAGAGCACCAGGCTGATGCCGACCAGCATCAGGAACGAGCCGGCGATGGCGCGGGCGAAGATCACCCAGCCGATCGAGGCGCCGGGATCGAAGCGGACGATATGCAGGAAGGCGACGTCCCACGCGCCATGGAAGATCGCCATGCAGACCAGCGCCACGCCGCGCGCCACATCGAGGGCGGCGATGCGCGGCGGGCGGGCGATGGCAGTGGAAGCGGCGGCGCGATCGCCCTGCAGGGCCGCGGTTGCCTCATTCATGTGCACGCTCCGCCGATTGACGGTTCCCAAGGTCGTGGTGGCCCCATAGTCTCGGCGTCTCGCTTCGTCATGGTTCAAGGACCCGCATGTCGATCATTCCGATCATCGATCTCTCCGATCCCCAGGGCCCGCGCGCGGTCGCCGATGCCATCGGCCGCACCTGCCGCGAAACGGGTTTCTTCCTTATTACCGGCCATGGCGCGAACCGCGAAATCGTCGAGCGCGGCTGGCAGGCGGCCCGCGCCTTCTTCGATCGTCCGGTCGAAGAGAAGCTGACCGCCGTGATGCCCTACCCGGGCTATCCCTATGGCTACAGCCCGGTCAAGGGCGAGACGCTCGCCGCCTCACTCGGCGACGCCAAGCCGGCCGATCTGAAGGAGACGTTTTCCTTCGGCCCCTCCGCCTTCCAGCGCCTCGACCACAAGCCGGCCGACGACGCCGAAGCCTTCGTGTTCTCGGCCAATCCCTGGCCGCTCGGCGGCGACGACTTCCGCCTCGCCACCCAGGCCTATTACCGCGAAATGTCGGCCTTGGCCGGCCGGATCATGCGCTTCTTCGCCCTCGCGCTCGATCTGGAAGAAACCTATTTCGACCGGTTCATCGACCGCGAGGCCAGCGCGCTGCGCCTGCTCAACTATCCCGACCTGACGGAAGATCCCGTCCCCGGCCAGCTTCGCGCCGGCGTCCATTCCGATTACGGCTCGATCACCATCCTGATGCAGGAAGACGCGCCGGGCGGCCTGGAGGTGAAGGGACTGGACGGCGAATGGCACCGCGTTCCGGCCATTCCCGACAGCTTCGTCATCAATATCGGCGATCTGATGCAGCGCTGGACGAATGACCAGTGGAAGTCGACGCTGCACCGCGTCACCATCCCGCCGCGTGACCTCGGCCGCTCGGCCCGGCGCCAGTCAATGGCCTTTTTCCACCAGCCGAACTGGGACGCGGCCATCGCCTGCATCCCGACCTGCCTCGAGCCGGGCGAAACGGCGAGCTATCCTCCGGTGGGGTCCGGCGAGTATCTTGCGTCGAAATTCCGCTCGACGGTCGTGAAGGCCTGAACTTCGGGCGGACGTGCCAAGGGACCGGCATGGCGTGATTCTTGCGTCATTCCGGTCGGTGCGCCCGCCGCCAACGTCCTGCTGCGAACGCCCATGGAGAGCCCAAAAGCCGATGTCGATCCTCGCCGCGCTTCGCCACGTCACCCGTTATCGCTATGACCGGCCGGTCCAATTGGGGCCGCAGGTCATCCGGCTGCGTCCCGCCCCGCATTGCCGCACCAAGGTGCCCAGCTATTCGCTGAAGGTGACGCCGGCCAACCATTTCGTGAACTGGCAGCAGGACCCGCACGGCAACTGGCAGGCGCGTTTCGTCTTCCCGGAAAAGACCACGGAGTTCGCCATCGAGGTCGATCTGCTGGCGGAGCTCGAGGTCTACAATCCGTTCGATTTCTTCGTCGAGCCCTATGCCGACCAGTTCCCCTTCGCCTATGAGCCGGCGCTCGCCGAGGAACTGGCCGCCTATCTGGCGCCGGAGCCGGCCGGGCCGCTGCTGACCAATTTCCTGGCATCGATCCCGCGCGGGCAGATGCAGATCGTCGATTTCCTCGTCTCGATCAACCAGCGGCTCCAGAACGACATCCGCTATCTGATCCGCATGGAGCCGGGCGTGCAGACGCCGGAGGAGACGCTCTCCTCGGCAGCCGGCTCCTGCCGCGACTCCGGCTGGCTGCTGGTGCAGGCGCTGCGCCATCTCGGCCTCGCCGCCCGCTTCGTCTCCGGCTACCTGATCCAGCTGAAGCCCGACGTTGCCGCCCTCGACGGCCCCTCCGGCACCAAGGTCGATTTCACCGACCTGCACGCCTGGGCCGAGGTCTATGTGCCGGGCGCCGGCTGGATCGGCATGGATCCGACCTCGGGCCTGTTCACCGGCGAAGGGCATCTTCCGCTCTGCGCCACGCCGCATTTCCGCTCGGCGGCGCCGATCACCGGCTCGTTCATCGCCGATCCGGGCACCGAGACCTCGTTCGAATTCGAGATGACGGTCAACCGCGTCGCCGAGAATCCGCGCGTGACGCTGCCCTTCTCCGACGACAGCTGGGCGGCGCTCGACGCGCTCGGCCATCGGGTCGACGCCGATCTCAAGGCGAACGATGTCCGCCTGACCATGGGCGGCGAGCCGACTTTCGTGTCGATCGACGATTACCAGGCCGAGGAATGGAACACGGAAGCCGTGGGTCCGACCAAGCGCGACCGCGCCGACGACCTGATCCGCCGGCTGCGCGAGCGTTTCGCGCCGGGCGGGTTCCTGCATTACGGCCAGGGCAAATGGTATCCGGGCGAGAGCCTGCCGCGCTGGACCTTCGCGCTCTACTGGCGCAAGGATGGCAAGCCGATCTGGCGCGATTCCAGCCTGATCGCCGCCGAGGCCGACGACCTCAACGCGACCCCGGCGCAGGCCGGTGCGCTGCTGGCCGATCTCTCGGAGCGGCTGGGCATTTCGGCCGACCATGTCGTGCCGGCCTATGAGGATCCGGCGCACTGGATCCTCAAGGAAGCCGAGCTGCCGGAAAACGTCACCCCGCTTGATTCCAAGCTCGACGACCCGGAGGCCCGCGCCCGCATCGTCCGCGTGTTCGAGCGCGGCCTGACCGAGCCTTCCGGCTATATCCTGCCGGTGCAGCGCTGGCAGGCCGAGGCCGCGCCCGACAAGCGCTGGATGTCGGAGAAATGGCCGCTGCGGCGCGGCAAGATGTTCCTGGTGCCCGGCGACAGCCCGGTCGGCTTCCGCCTGCCGCTGTCCTCGCTGCCCTTCGTCCCGGTCTCGTCCTATCCCTTCATCGTCCAGCGCGATCCCGGAGCCGTCAGCGGACCGCTGCCCGATCCCGAGGTCTTGGCCGGTCGCGATCGCGCGGGCCATGAAGCCCTCGCCCGGCAGGAGGAACTGGCCCGCCATCTGGCCGGCGCCGGATCGGAGGACGCCGAATCCGAGCGCGGCGAGCAGGTCGAGCAATTCCTGACCGAGGGCGAGACGGTGCGCACCGCGCTGTCGGTCGAACCGCGCGACGGCAGGCTTTGCGTCTTCATGCCGCCGACCGAGAAGCTCGAGGATTATCTGGAGTTGCTCGCCTCGCTGGAGGAGAGCGCCCGCGCGCTCGGCCTCGCCGTGCATGTCGAGGGCTATCCGCCGCCGATCGATCCGCGCATGGACGTGATCAAGGTGACGCCGGACCCCGGCGTCATCGAGGTCAACGTGCAGCCGGCGGGCGACTGGACCGAATGCGTCGCCATCACCCGCGACCTCTATGAGGAAGCCCGGCTGTCGCGGCTCGGCACCGAGAAGTTCATGACCGACGGCCGCCACACCGGCACCGGCGGCGGCAACCATGTCGTGGTCGGCGGCGCCCATCCGGCCGATAGCCCTTTCCTGCGCCGGCCCGACCTGCTGAAGAGCCTGGTGCTTTACTGGCAGCGCCACCCGTCGCTTTCCTATCTGTTCTCCGGCCTGTTCATCGGCCCGACCAGCCAGGCGCCCCGCATCGACGAGGCCCGGCACGACGCGCTCTATGAGCTGGAGATCGCCATGGCCAGCGTGCCGGCGCCCGGCTATGGCACCCCGCCGCCGCCCTGGCTCGTCGACCGGCTGTTCCGCAACCTGCTGACCGACGTCACCGGCAATACGCATCGCTCCGAGATCTGCATCGACAAGCTCTATTCGCCGGACGGTCCGACCGGCCGGCTGGGCCTGGTCGAGTTCCGTTCCTTCGAGATGCCGCCGGATTACCGCATGAGCCTGGCGCAGCAATTGCTGGTGCGGGCGCTGATCTCGATGTTCTGGAACAACCCGCAGCACGGCCTGCTGACCCGCTGGGGCACGCAGCTGCATGACCGCTTCATGCTGCCCCATTTTGTCTGGGCGGATTTCCTCGACGTGCTCGGCGACCTGCAGCGGGCCGGCTATGCCTTCGATCCCGTCTGGTTCGAGGCGCAGCGCGAGTTCCGCTTCCCCTTCGTCGGCCGCATCCAGCAGCAGGGCGTCAAGCTGGAGCTGCGCCAGGCGCTGGAGCCCTGGCATGTGCTGGGCGAGGAGGGTGCGATCGGCGGCACCGTGCGCTATGTCGATTCCTCGGTCGAGCGCATGCAGGTGGAGGTCGAAGGCCTCGACCCGCGCCGGCATGTCGTTTCCTGCAATGGCCGCCGCGTGCCGATGGCGTCCACCGGAACGGCGGGTAAGTTCGTGGCCGGCGTGCGCTACAAGGCGTGGCAGCCGGCGCGCGGCCTGCACCCGACCATTCCCGCCCACGCGCCGCTCACCTTCGACATCGTCGACAGCTGGTCGCAGCGCTCGCTGGGCGGCTGCGTCTATCACGTCGCCCATCCGGGCGGCCGCAGCTACGACACCTTCCCGGTCAATTCCTATGAGGCGGAAGCCCGCCGTCTGGCGCGCTTCGAGGCGATCGGCCACACGGCCGGCCACTTCATGCCGCAGGCGGAGACCGGTTCGCCGGAGTTCCCGATGACGCTCGACCTCCGCCGCCCGGCCAATCTTTGATGGCGGTCCGGAAAGTCCTGATGCGAGGACTGCCCTTTCACCTCTCCCTGAGGGAGAGAAGCACCACGTCGCCCTTGCGCAGGATTGCCGATGCCCGTGACGCGTAAGGAAACGCTGCGCCGCAGCAAGGTCGCGGCCGACCGGGCGGAGCGGCTGATCGCCCACTACCGGCCGCTGCCCGGCATCGCCGACGAGTTCATCGGCGCCGATGGCAGCATCCGGCCGCATTGGATGCGCTTCGTCGAATCGATGGCCGAGCTGGGCCCGAGCGAAGTGCAGCACCGTTTCGGCCAGGCCGACCGCCATCTCGCCGATTCCGGCGTCGTCTTCCGCGTCTATGGCGCGGAGAATGGCGACGAGCGGCCCTGGCCGCTGTCGCATGTGCCGTTCCTGATCGAGCCGAAGGAATGGGCCCGCCTCGAAGCCGGCCTGATCCAGCGTGCCAAGCTGCTCGACGCGATTCTGGGCGATGCCTATGGCGAGGGGCGGCTCGCCGCCGATGGCGCGCTGCCGGCGGCGATCATTGCCGGCAGTCCGGAATATCTGCGCCCGCTGGTCGGCGCCGAGCCGGTCGGCGGCCATCATCTGCGTTTCTACGCCGTCGATGTCGGCCGTGGTCCCGACGGGCGCTGGTGGGTCGTGTCCGACCGCACCCAGGCGCCATCCGGCGCCGGCTACGCGCTGGAAAACCGAATCGCCCTGTCCCGCGCGCTGCCCGACCTCTATCGCAGCTTCAACGTCGAGCGGCTGGCCGGCTTCTTCCAGGCGTTTCGAACCGGGCTGAACCGGCTGAACCGGCATGAGGAAACCCGCGTCGCGCTGCTGACGCCGGGCCCGCTCAACGAGACCTATTTCGAGCACGCCTATCTGGCCCGCTATCTCGGCTTCGTCCTGGTCGAGGGCGAGGACCTCACGGTGCGCGACGACACCGTCTACATGCGTACCATTTCCGGCCTGAAGCGGGCCGATGTGCTGTTGCGCCGCCTCGACGCCGATTTCGCCGATCCGCTGGAACTGAACCCCGCCTCGCGGCTCGGCGTGCCGGGCCTGGCCGGCGCGGTGCGCCAGCGCAATGTGGCGATCGCCAATGCGCTGGGCTCCGGCCTGGTCGAGGCGCGGGCCATTCTGGGTTTCCTGCCCGGCCTCTCCCGTCGCATCCTCGGCGAAGACCTGATCCTGCCGAATGTCGCCACCTGGTGGTGCGGGCAGACGCTCGAGCGCGACCATGTCGTGGCCGAGTTCGACCGCATGGTGATCGCGCCGGCGCTCGGCGCCAGCGTGCCCGGCTTGCTCGATCGCGGCGCGGTGCTCGGCGCCACCATCGATCCCGATCGCAAGGCCGCCCTGATTCGCGCCATCGGCCGGCGCGGCACGGATTTCGTGGGCCAGGAAGCGGTCAAGCTCTCGACCACGCCGGTCTGGCGCGGCGAGGGCGACAGCGCCCGGCTGGAGCCCCGCCCCTCGATCCTCCGCCTCTATGTGGCGCGCACGAATGACGGCTGGACGGTGATGCCCGGCGGCTTCTGCCGGGTTTCCGACCAGCCCGACGCCCGCGCCGTTACCCTGCACCAGGGCGGCGCTTCGGCCGATGTCTGGGTGCTGTCTGACAAGCCGGTGGCGGAGACGACGCTGCTTGCCTCGCCCGACAAGGTTGCGCTGCAGCGCATGACGCAGACGCTGCCCAGCCGGGCGGCGGAAAACCTGTTCTGGCTCGGCCGCTATGTCGAGCGCACCGAGGCGACGCTGCGCATCGTGCGCGCCATCGCCGGCCGGCATATCGGCGCGGAATATGACGGCGAGGCGGTGATCGCCCAGCTCGACGCGACGCTCTCCTCCGCCGGATCGATCGGCGACACCGACGAGGACGCGACCCCGACCGAGCGCGCCCTCGCCATGCTGACCGACCGCAGCGATTTCAACACGGTGCCGCGCCTCGCCCAGGCCTCGCGCCGGGCGGCTTCCGTCATCCGCGACCGCCTGTCGCCCGACGCCTGGCGCACGGTCGCAGATCTCGAAGTGCTGCTGAACCAGCCGCTGGAGGCGCAGACCGACAGCGACATGCTGGAGCGCGCCAATGCGGCGCTGCGGCTGATCGCGGCCTTTTCCGGCCTGGTGCAGGAAAACATGGTGCGCCAGCAGGGTTGGCGCTTCCTGGAGACCGGTCGCCGCATCGAGCGCGGCCTCGCCATTGCCCGCGCCGCGCGCTTCTGCGGCCTCTCGGGCAAGGCCGGCGAACTCGACGCGCTGCTCGAACTCGCCGACAGCCAGATCACCTATCGCATCCGCTATGTGATGCTGGCCGCGCGCGTGCCGGTGGTCGACCTCGTGCTGCTCGACGGCGGCAATCCGCGCGCGCTCGCCTTCCAGGCCGAGAGGATCCGGCAATTGCTGGCCGACATGCCGGCGCATGCCCCGGCCGGGCTGCTGGGACCTGCCGACCGGCTGGCAACCCGGCTCGCCGCCGAACTGGGCACGGCCGATGCCGCCGCCCTCGATGCCGACGACCTGATCGGCTTCGAGCAGACCTTGATGAAGATCTCCGACGAGGTGGCGCTCGCCTATTTCACCCACCGGCGCGCCGCCGACCCGGTCGATGGCGGGGAATGACCATGCTCTACGACATCCGCCAGACCACCCGTTACACCTATGCCTCGCCGGTGCCCTTCTCGCGCCAGGTGCTGCGCCTTCTGCCCGTCGCCCGCAAGGGCCAGCGGGTCGTCGCCGCCGACCTCGTCATCACGCCGGAGCCGACCGAGCGGCAGGACGGCTTCGATTTCTTTGGCAATCGCATCACCACCGTCGCCTTCGCCTTTCCGCATGAGGAGCTGACCCTGGAGACGCGCGCCCGCGTCGCCGTTGACGCCGGCGACAAGCGCGACAGCGAGGCGACGCCAAGCTGGGAGCAGATCCGCCGCCAGGCCGTCGCCGAAGCGGATCTCGGGCCGCTGTCGCCGGTGCATTTCCTGTTCGCCAGCCGCATCATCGCCATCGACGACGCGATCGCCGCCTATGCGGTGGCAAGCTTCCCCGCCGGCCGGCCGATCCTGGCCGCGGCGTTCGATCTCACCTGCCGGATCAAGGCAGATTTCGCCTACGACCCCGAGGCGACGGATGTCACGACGCTGCCGGCCGACGCCTTCGCCAAGCGGGCCGGCGTCTGCCAGGACTTTGCGCATGTGATGATTGCCGGCCTGCGCACGCTGGGGCTGCCGGCCGCCTATGTCAGCGGCTTCCTGCGCACGCTGCCGCCGCCCGGCCAGCCGCGGCTGGAAGGGGCGGATGCCACCCATGCCTGGGTCGCCGTGTGGTGCGGCCGCGAGGCCGGGTGGATCGGGCTCGATCCCACCAATGGCGTCGTCGCGGCCGAGGATCACGTCGTGCTGGCGCTGGGGCGCGATTACTCCGATGCGGCGCCTGTGGACGGCATCATCGTCATCTCTGGCGACCACCAGCTGGATGTCGAGGTCGACGTGCTCGCCATCTCCGGCTCCGATGCCGGATAACATCAATCCGGGACCGAATTCGCCGGGCGAGCGGGACAGGCTGGTATTTCTCGACGGCACACGGTATCAGGACGAATGCAATTCCCTGCCGCCTTGGCTTGCGGGATCGGTTGTCATGTCTGCCGCAAACGCTTCGACGTCGTTGCAAATGTGCAGGCTTGCTCCGATATGCGAGAGCCATTCTAGATAGGATTACGTGACCGTCATGTCTTCCACGTTCGACGTCGTCGCCGATGTGATCGCCCAGACCAGCGAAATTCCGCGCGAGAAGATCACCCCTGAATCCCACGCCATCGACGATCTGGGCATCGACAGCCTCGATTTCCTCGACATCGTGTTCGCCCTCGACAAGAAGTTCGGGATCAAGATCCCGCTCGAGCAGTGGACCCAGGAAGTCAATGCCGGCAAGGCTTCGGTCGAGGATTACTTCCTCCTGAAGAATCTCTGCGCGCATATCGACGACCTGGTCGCCAAGAAGAACGCCTGACAGGATCGGCGTCGAAGCCATCATGCGTCTCGAATATTTTCAGATGATTGATCGCATCGTCGATTTCGACGCTGCGGCCGGTCGTATTCATGCCAAGGCTTTCGTCCCCGAGACGAGCCCGGTGTTCGAAGGTCACTTTCCCGGCTATCCGATCCTGCCGGGCGTGCTGCTGATCGAGACCATGGCGCAGGCTTCCGGCTTCCTGATCCTCGGCCTGAACGGCCTCTCGCGCATGCCGTTCTTCGCCGGCAGCAAGAAGGCCAAGTTCCGCAAGTTCATCGAGCCCGGCGCCGAGCTCGACGTCTATGCGACGCTGACGCATGACGGTTCCGGCTTTGCCGTGACCGAGGCGAAGATCGAGTCGGATGGCCCGGTCTGCGATGCGGAACTGACGCTGCGCGTCATGGATTTCCCGGCCCCGGAACTGGTCGAGAACATGCGCGAGCGGGTGCGGCAGATCGGCCTGACGCCGGTCGGAGATATGGTATGAGCGACACTTCCGGCGGCAACAGCGCCCGCGACGTATGGGTCACCGGCATCGGCCTGATCTCCTCGCTGGGCGAGGGCCTCGATGCCCACTGGCAGGCGCTTGCGGTCGACGAGCCGCATGCCGGCAGCGTCGACACCGAGCATTTCGCGCCGTTCCCCGTACACGCCATGGTGCCGCTGCAGCTCGACAAGCAGATTCCGCGCAAGGCCGACCAGCGCCAGATGGAGCCGTGGCAGCGCCTCGGCACCTATGCCGCCGGCCTGGCGCTCGCCGATGCCGGCCTCGCCGGCGACCTCGAGCGGCTCGCCCATATGGACATGATCGTCGCGGCTGGCGGCGGCGAGCGCGACGTCGTGGTCGACGGTCAGATCCTGGCCGGTCTCGGCAGCGCGGAAAATCCCGACGCCTTCCTGAACGAGCGCCTCGCCAACGATCTCCGCCCGACGCTGTTCCTGGCGCAGCTTTCCAATCTTCTGGCCGGCAACATCTCGATCGTCCACAAGGTGACCGGGTCGTCCCGCACCTTCATGGGCGAGGAACTGGCCGGCATCAGCGCCGTCGAGATCGCGGCGCGCCGCATTCGTGCCGGCGGCCAGGGCGAACAGTTCCTGGTCGGCGCCGCCTATAATGCCGAGCGCAAGGACATGCTGCTCAGCCTCGCGCTGGGCAACACGCTGTGGCAGGGCGCGGTCAATTCCGTCTGGGAGCGGGCCAATGCCGGCGGCGGCATGGTCACCGGCTCGCTGGGCGTCTTCCTGGTGCTCGAATCGCGCGAAAGCGCCCAAGCGCGCGGCAAGTCCGGCTATGCCCGGCTGGGTCCCGTGCTGTCCGGCCGCAGCCGCCGCGAGCCCGGCCAGGCAACGGCCGTGGCCCGGGGCCAGATCGAGGCGCTGCGTGCGGAACTGGGCGACAAGCCGGTCGGCCTGCTGTCGGGCGCGAGCGGCGTCGCCGCCCCCACGCTCGAGGAACGGGCCCTGCTCGAGGCGCTGGTCGCCGAGGGCACGGTCGGTCCGATTCGCGCCACGCAGAGCCTGCTTGGCAACAGCCTGGAGGCCGCTTTCCCGGCCCAGGTCGCGCTCGCCGCGCTGGCGCTGTCGCGCAAGGGTTTCTATCGGCCGGCCGATCCCACCGGATTGGAACTTGAAGCGACCGACGTCCCCACCCAGATCCTGGCGACGAGCTGGGGCTTCTGGCGCGGCGAGGGCATGGCGCTCCTCGAAGCGATCGACTGAGAAAGGTCACGATCATGGGCAAAGGCAAGACGCGGGATCATCTCGGTCGTCCGGTCGTCGCCGTCACCGGCATGGGCGTGGTCACCTCGCTCGGCCAGGGCATCGACGACAACTGGTCGGCGCTGACGTCCGGCAAGTCGGGCATCCACCGCATCACCCGCTTCCCCGTCGATCACCTGCGCACGACGATCGCCGGCACCGTCGACTTCCTGTTCGACGAGGCGCCGCGTTCGGCCGTGCTGACGGAAAAGCTGGCCGAACTCGCCGCCGAGGAAGCCATTGCCCGCGCCAGGATCGGCACGCCGGGCGATTTCCCGGGCATGCTGTTCATGGCGGTGCCGCCGGTCGAGCTCGACTGGTCGGTGAAGCGGGAGCTGTTCGAGGGTGGCGACACCACGACGGTCGATCCCTATGACCGCATGATCGACAGCGCGATGTCGCTCAACAGCCCCGAAGCCTATGAGTACGCGCTCTATGCCTGCGTCGCCGAGAAGACGGCCGACCGGTTTGGCACGCGCGGCGCCCCCATTTCGCTGTCGACGGCCTGCGCTTCGGGCGCGACCGCGATCCAGCTCGGCGTCGAGGCGATCCGCCGCGGCGATACGGATGCGGCGCTCTGCATCGGCACGGACGGCTCGGTGCAGGCGGAATCGCTGATCCGCTTCTCGCTGCTTTCCGCCCTTTCCACCAACAATGAAGACCCGGCGACCGCCTCGCGGCCGTTCTCGAAGAACCGCGACGGCTTCGTTATGGCCGAGGGCGCCGGCGCGCTGGTGCTGGAAGATTACGACGCGGCGGTGGCGCGTGGCGCCGAGATCCTCGCCGTCATCCGCGGCGTCGGCGAGCAGGCCGACGATTTCCACCGCACCCGCTCCAAGCCGGACGGCTCGCCTGTCATCGGCGCCATGCGCCAGGCGCTGGGCGATGCCGGCATCGGGCTGGACGAGATCAACTACATCAATGCGCACGGCACCAGCACGCCCGAAAACGACAAGATGGAAGCCTTGTCGCTCGAGGCGGTGTTCGGCGAGCACGTCAAGTCGATCCCGATCAGCTCCAACAAGTCGATGATCGGCCATACGCTGACGGCGGCCGGCGCGATCGAGGCGGTTTTCTCGATCCAGACGATCCGCAGCGGCGTCATTCCGCCGACCATCAACCACGACGTGGCCGACCCCTCGGTGTCGCTCGACGTGGTGCCGAACGTCGCCCGCGAGGCCCCGGTCTCGATGGTGCTGTCGAACTCGTTCGGCTTCGGCGGGCAGAACGCCTGCCTGGTGATCGCGGCCAGCCCCGCCTGACCGCGACGCTGGGTCCGGCGCGTGCCTCTGGCATGTTGCGCGCCGAGGCGGTAAAGCAGGCCCTGTTCAGAACGACAGACGGATAACTCATGCGCGCCCTGCAGCTGCTCGCCGACCGCAAGCTTTCGATCGTTGATGCCCCGATGGCCCCCGCGCCCGGTCCGGGCGAGGTCCGCGTGGCAATGGGCGCCGTGGCGCTCAACCACATCGACGTCTGGGGCTGGCGCGGCATGGCCTTCGCCAAGCGCAAGCTGCCGCTGACCGTCGGCGCGGAAGCCGCCGGCACCATCGAGTCGATCGGCGAGGACGTCGAGGGCATCAAGGTCGGCGACCGCGTCGCCATCTACGGCGCCGAAACCTGCGGTACCTGCCCGGCCTGCCATGCCGGCCGCGACAATCTCTGCGAGAACGTCGCCGGCGTGCGCGGCTTCCACATTGACGGCCTCTGCTGCGAATATGTGACGCTGAAGGCGCGCCACGTCGTCGTCGCGCCGCACGGCGTGGCCCTGCGCGACATCGCCTGCACGCCCGTGACCTTCGGCACCGTGCAGCACATGCTGTTCGACAACGCCAAGCTCGAGGCCGGCCAGACCATCCTCGTCCAGGCTGGCGGCAGCGGCATCGGCACGGCGGCGATCCAGCTTGCCAAGGCAGTGGGCGCCACGGTCATCACCACCGTCGGCAGCGACGAAAAGGGCGAGAAGGCCAAGGCGCTCGGCGCCGATCACGTCATCAACTACCGCGAAGACCGCTTCGAGGGCGTCGTCCGCAAGATCACCAAGAAGCGTGGCGTCGACGTCGTGTTCGAGCATGTCGGCGTCGATACCTGGGCGGGCAGCATGTTCTCGCTGCGCCGGGGCGGCACGCTGGTCACCTGCGGTTCGACCACCGGCATCTCGACCGAGATCAACCTGTTCCAGCTCTACCAGCAGCAGCTGCGCCTGATCGGCTCGTTCGGCTGCCGCATCGAGAACATCTCGCAGTCGCTGGCCAAGATCGCCGCCGGCGTCGTCAAGCCGGTCATCGACAGCGTCGTGCCGCTTGACGACATGGGCGATGCGCTGGACCGGATCGAGCAGCGCCAGGTCTTCGGCAAGATCATCGTCACGCTCTGATCCCCATGGCGCTGCCCAGCAAAAAGAAGAAGCCGGTCAAGCTGATGCGGCGCATCACGCGCAGCAGGGCGGCGCATGCGACGATCGCCTTCGTCGTGCGCGGGCTGACCGTCGGCGTGCGCAGCCTGGGCGAACAGCGCGCCGGCCGCGTGGCGGGCTCGGTCGCCCGCTTCATCGGCCGCTTCGTGCCCGAGTCCAAGCTGGCGCGGCGCAATCTTGCCGCCGCCTTCCCGGAGAAATCCGAGGCCGAGCGGGAAAAGATCCTGCAGGGCGTGTGGAGCAATCTCGGCTGCACGGTCGCGGAGTATGTCTTCCTCGACAAGCTGGTCGATATCGATCCCGAGCGCCTGGGCGAAGGCCGCATCGACGTGGTCGGCGTCGACCAGTTCCTGGCGATGCGCGACGACGGCAAGCCGGGCATCATCTTCTCGGCCCATCTCGCCAATTGGGAAATCCTCGCCGTGGTCGCGGCGCGGTTCGGCCTGCCGGTCGTGTCGCTGTTCCGCGCGCCCTCCAACAACATCATCGGCGAGGACCTGCTGCAGCAGCGCGAGCAGATGATGGGCAAGCTGGTGGCCTCCAATCGCGGCGCCACCTTCGAGGTCGGCGCGGCGCTGGATCGCGGCGAGCATCTGGGCATCCTCACCGACCAGCATCACCGGCGCGGCCCGCAGGTACCGTTCTTCGGCCGGCCGATCTACGCCAACCCGCTCGTGGCCCGCCTCGCCCGGCAATATGACTGCCCCGTGCATGGCGCCCGCACCATCCGCCTGCCCGACGGCCGCTTTCGCGTCGAGCTGACGCCGCCGGTCGAGATGCCGCGCGACGAAGAGGGCCTGATCGACGTCGACGCCGGCACCGCCAAGGTGATGTCGGTGGTCGAGGGCTGGGTCCGCGAACACCCCGAGCAATGGCTCTGGCTGCACAATCGCTGGCGATAGCGGGTCAATCCTGCCTCGCTGCCATCTCTCTCAACATGCTGAGGAGGCCCGAAGGGCCGTCTCGAAGCACGCAGGGCCTTCGCCGGCATCGACTCTCGCTCTCCGGGTGCGGACGTCCGCGCGCCCCGTCACCTCTCCCTGAGGGAGAGGTCGGAGCGACCTCGACGAAGTTCGCGCAAACTGCAGCGGGCGGAAACGGACCGTCGCCCCGGCGAAGGCCGGGGCCCATAAACTCCGGCCGGACATGGGTAGCTCTATTCACGAGGCCGGTGTGTCTGGATCCCGGCCTCCGCCGGGATGACGACGGAGCGTTGCGGAGGTCGGCATTGCCCGGTGTCCGCGAAGAGATGTTCCCTGACAGGATGAAGCGCAGGCGACCGAACGTCCCAGTCGCCGCCCTTTAATTCCCCGTCGCCGCGTGGCAAACTCTGTTCATGGTTCATTCTCCTGTCCTCGCGGTGCCGCGTGACGGCCGCCAGTCGGATATGGCGCTGGCCCTGCAGCGCGGCGTCGGCCGGCTGTTCCGGGCGCGCGGCCATGCCATCGTCACCGAACTGGTGCTGGCGACGGGTCGGCGCGCCGACATCATCGCGCTCGGCCCGTCCGGCGAGATCACCATCGTCGAGATCAAGTCGTCGATCGCCGATTTCCGCGCCGACGGCAAATGGCCGGATTACGCCCCCTATTGCGACCGGCTCTATTTCGCCAGCCATGCCGGCGTGCCGCAGGAGATCTTCCCGGAACAGGCTGGCCTGATCCTGGCCGATGCCTATGGCGCCGAAATCCTGCGCGAGGCGCCGCATGCGCCGCTGGTCGCCGCCCGGCGCAAGGCGATGACGCTCCGCTTCGCCCAGGCCGCGGCGCACCGGCTGCACGGTCTCTTCGACCCTGAGGCCGGCTTTCGCGAGATGCTCTGACGGGTGAGTTCGCGCGCCGGGCTTGAAGCCATGGCGCTATGCCGCTAGACGGGATCGGCCAATTCGCAAAAGGAAAATCCCATGAGCAGCATTCGTCGCATCGAGCCGGGCCCCCGCATGAGCGCAGGCGTCGTCCACGGCAACACCGTGTATCTCGCTGGCCAGGTCGGCAATCCGGGCGACGACGTCGCAGCCCAGACGCAGACCGTGCTCGACACCATCGACCGTCTGCTGGCCGAGGCCGGCACCGACAAGTCGCGCATCCTCTCGGCCCAGATCTGGCTGGCCGACATGGCCAATTTCGGCACGATGAACACCGTCTGGGACGCCTGGGTCGACAAGGCCAACCCGCCGGCACGCGCCACGGGCGAATCGAAGCTCGCCACGCCGGCCCATCTGGTCGAGATCATCATCGTCGCCGCGCTGCCGTAGGTTCGGCCAAGCTGCGAAGACGTTCAGCGGCGACGGGTCATCCCGTCGCCGTTTTCGTTTGGGGCCGGCCGACGCTGGCTCAGCCCTTTTCGGGATAGAGCGCCCGCAGGCCCTCGCGGCTCGCCGGGGCGACGCCGCGCTCGGTGACGAGGCCGGTCACCAGGCGCGCCGGGGTCACGTCGAAGGCCGGGTTGCCGACCTTCGTGCCCTTCGGCGCCAGCCGCACCTTGACGATCGAGCCATCGCCGGCGACGCCGGAAATATGCGTCACCTCGTCGGAGGCGCGCTCCTCGATCTCGATCTCGGTGACGCCGTCCTGCATGCCCCAGTCGATGGTCGAGCCGGGCAGGACGACATAGAACGGGACATGGTTGTCCTTGGCGGCGAGCGCCTTCAGATAGGTGCCGATCTTGTTGCAGGCGTCGCCCGAGGCGGTGACGCGGTCGGCGCCAACCAGGCAGATGTCGACCTGGCCATGCTGCATCAGATGGCCGCCGGCATTGTCGACGATCAGCGTGTGCGGCACGCCATGCGAGCCGAGTTCCCAGGTCGTCAGGCTGGCGCCCTGGTTGCGCGGCCGGGTCTCGTCGACCCAGACATGGACGGGGATGCCGTCGTCATGGGCGCGGTAGACGACGCCGAGCGCCGTGCCCCAGTCGACGCAGGCGATCCAGCCGGTGTTGCAATGGGTCAGGATGTTGACCGGGCGCGAGCGGCCATTGGCCTCGTAGATCTCGCGCACCAGCCTCGCGCCCTGTTCGGCGATCGCGCCATTGGTCTCGATGTCCTCGGCGCGCAGCCGGTCGGCCGTGACATAGGCGGCGACCGCGCGGTCGTCCGGGGCGAGATCGCGGACCTCTTGGCGCATGATCTCCAGTGCCCAGCGCAGATTGACGGCGGTCGGCCGCGCCGCGTTGATCGCGTCGAAGGCGGCGTCGACATTGGCGTCGGACGGGTCGTCGCGCAGCGCCATGGCATAGCCATAGGCGCCGGTGACACCGATCAGCGGCGCGCCGCGCACGACCATGCGCTTGATCGCGTCGATGGCGTCGGCGACGTTCATCAGCTTCAGCGTATCGAAGCGATGCGGCAGCAGCGTCTGGTCGACGACCGTGACCGTCGTCTCCGAGGGATCGCGCCAGATCGAACGATAGGCTACGCCGTCGACTTTCATCAAAAATTCCTCGACCGAAAATAGGATGACCGCTCTCACGTAATCGAGTAGAGGCGGAAGTACCAGTCAACCATCAGGATTCCAGTGATGTCGACCCCGCAAATCCGCGCCGTCCTGACCGATATCGAGGGAACGACCTCGTCGATCTCCTTCGTCAAGGACGTGCTGTTCCCGTTCGCGCGCAGCCGCCTGCAGGGCTTCGTCACCGAGCACGCCGCCGACCCGGCCGTCGCGGAGGCGCTGGCCGAGGCGCGTGCGCTGGCCGGACGGCCGGACCTCGACACCGCCGCGACCATCGAGCTTTTGCAGGGCTGGATCGACGAGGACCGCAAGGCGAAGCCGCTGAAGACGCTGCAGGGCATGATCTGGGAAGATGGCTACCGCTCCGGCACGCTGAAGGGCGATGTCTATCCCGATGTGGTCGAGAAGCTGACGGAATGGAAGGAAAGCGGGCTTTCGCTCTATGTCTATTCGTCCGGCTCGGTGCTGGCGCAGAAGCTGATCTTCGGCTTCACCCATTCCGGCGACCTGACGCCGCTGTTCTCCGGCTATTTCGACACCGCCATCGGCTCGAAGCTGGAAGCCGAATCCTACCAGGCGATCCCTGCCGAGATCGGCCTTCAGCCTTCGGAAATCCTGTTTCTGTCGGACAATACGAAGGAACTCGACGCCGCCCGCGACGCCGGCATGAAGACGATCGGCCTCGATCGCGGCGAAGTCGTCATCCCGCCGGACACGACGCACGCTATCGCCAAGGATTTTGCCGCCATCGACGCCAAGGCCGGCACGGTTCGCTGATCGGGTGGGGGGGGTGAGCAAACCCCTCACGCGATTGGGAGGCAAAGCAAGACCCTCACCCAACCCTCTCCCGCAAGCGGGCGAGGGCTTTTTTGGCCGGTGCGGACGGCGACAACGAGCCAGGCTGGTTGGGCGCCTTCGCCATCCGCCCAGGCTCTCTGTCGGCGTGGTCGATACGGAACAACGGGGTGCGTTGCGCCCCCTCTCCCGCGCGCGGGAGAGGGCTGGGGTGGGGGTCTGACCGGCCAGCGTTGCCGAGACTGCCCAGCCGCAGCGCCACCCTGCCTCCGCCGCCCCCCCACCCTCGCCGTCATCCCGGGCGAAGGCCCGGGATCCATTCAGCCGTGGTGTCGGGAGGTTGTTCCGGCCAAGGCACCGACTGCATGGATCCTCGCTTTCGCGAGGATGACGTAGAGCCGAGCGTGAGCCGCCTTACCTCAGCGTCTCCTCAAAAAACGCCAGCAGCCGCTTCCAGTGGCGTTCGGCGCCCTTCGCGTCATAGACGCTGTGGTCGCTGACCGTCCAGCCATGCGGCATGCCGACATAGTTCTCGAGCACGTAGTCGACGTCGGCCTCGCGCAGCGCCTCGGCGAGCTTGGCCGATTGTGCCGGCGGAAAGCTGCTGTCGGTGCCGGCCATGCCGACATAGACGCGGCCCCGGATGTCGGCGGCCTTCCGATGCGGGCTGTCGGGGGCGTCGCTGGCGAGATTGCCGCCATGGAAGCTTGCCGCCGCGGCGATCCCGTCCGGATAGGTCGCCGCCGCCGTCAACGCCCGGCCGCCGCCGAAGCAATAGCCCACCGTTCCGATCCGACCCGTCGCGCCGGCCTTTTCCAGGGCGTCGAGGAAGGCGCCGGTGTCGGCGGCGGTCATGGCCTGCGTCGTCGCCTGCAGCAGCGCCCGTAGTACCCCTCGCGTCGCCTCGTTGTTGAAGGCGTTGGTATCGAACGGGCCATAGGGCGCAGCGCGATAGAAGAGGTCCGGCACCAGCACGAAATAGCCGGCATCGGCCAGCCGCTCGGCCATGCCGTATAGCGCCGGCCGCGGCCCGAAGGCGTCGCAATAGAGGATGACGCCCGCCTTGCTGGCGTTCGGCCCGGTCGGCGCGAAAAGCCCGGCCTTGGCGACGCCATCGGCCGTCTGGATCTCGACGTCTTGTCTCATCGCAGCTCTCGATTTTTGGAAAGGTTCGATGAAGATAAGGCGGCAGAAGCCATTCTCAATCGCTGTCGCGACCAAAGTTGCGGACGAGGACGGCGGCGAGGATGATCGCCCCGGTCAGGAGGTCCTGCAGGAAGCTCGGCACGCCGAGGATGGTGAGGCCGTTGGAGACGACGGCGATGATCGCCGCGCCGACCAGCGTGCCCGGAATGCTCGGCTCGCCTTCGCGAAACGCCGTCATGCCCAGGAAGACCGCCGCATAGGCCTGCAGCAAATAACCGCCGCCGCCGGTCGGATGCGCGCTCCCGAGGCGTGCCGTCAGCAGCAGGCCGGCGAGGCCCGCCAGCGCCGCGCAGAGCGCGAAGGCGACGATCATGTCGCGCCGCACCGGCAGGCCGACCAGGCGCGCTGCCTCGCGGTTTCCGCCGATTGCATAGAGGCGGCGGCCGAACTCGGTCTGGTCGAGCAGCAGCCAGAAGACAACCGCCACGCCGATCAGCCAGAGCGTCGGCACCGGCACGCCGGCGAGCGTGCCGCGGCCGAGATCGCGAAAGCCGGCCGGAATGCCGGAAAACATCGTCGCGCCGTTGGAGACCCAGAAGGTCAGGCCGCCGATGACCGTGCCGAAGGCGAGCGTGGCGATGAAGCTCGGCACCTTGTAGCGCGCGACGAGGAAGCCGGAGACCGACCCCATCGCCACGGCCGAGACCAGTACGACGATCATCACCACCGGGACCGCGATGCCGGCCGCGAACAGCGCGGCGGCGGCGATGCCCGCCCAGGAGACGACGGCCGAGACGGAGAGGTCGAATTCGCCCAGCACCATGACCAGCGTCGCGCCGATGGCGACGATGGCGAGCAGCGCCATCTGCTGGGTGATGTTGACGAGGTTCGACATCGAGCCGAAGGCGTTGGGCGAGGCGATGGTGAAGACGAGGACGATCAGCGCCAGCGCCAGAAGCGTGCCGTAACGGCGAAGAAGGATCATGCGGAGCGTTCCGAGGGCGGCATCTGCTCGTCGGGAGCATGGCCGAAGGCGGCGGCGACGACCGCCGCGCGGGTGAGCGAGGGACCGTCGAGCTCCGCCACCAGCCGTCCGGCATGGAGCACGAGCACGCGGGTCGAAAGGGCGAGCAGTTCCTCGATGTCGCTGGTCGCCATCACTATGGCGGCGCCATCGGCGGCGATCCTGCGCATCTCGCCATGGATCTCGGCCTTGGCGCCGACATCGACGCCGCGCGTCGGCTCGTCGACGAGCAGGACGCGGATCGGGCGGCCGAGCCAGCGGCCGAACAGCAGCTTCTGCTGGTTGCCGCCGGAGAGCGTGGCGGGGGAGTGGTCGAGGCCGCCGGCCACGAGGCGCAGCCGCGCGCCGGTGGCCCTGGCGAAGTTGCGGATTTTTACGCGCGCCGGGACGGCGAGGCGGTCGAAGGCACGAAAATCGGAGAGGTGGGCGAGCGAAAGATTGCTCTCGATCGAGAGCGCATTGGCGAGGCCCTCGCGGCGCCGGTCTTCCGGCACATAGGCGCAGCCCGCGGCGATGCGGCCGGCCGGTCCATGTCCCGGCACCTGTCCGTTGATGGCGATCAGCCCGCGCCCGGGCGTGGCGCCCCAGATGGTCTTCAGCAGCGAGGAGCGCCCGGAGCCGACAAGGCCGTAGAGCCCGACGATCTCGCCCGGCCGCGCCGCAAAGGTGAAGCGGCTGTCGCCGGGCCCGAAGGCGAGGTCGGTGGCGAGCATGTCTTTCTCACCTCTCCCAGAGGGAGAGGTCGACGGCGAAGCCGGCGGGTGAGGGGTTGCAGCGTTTCCGGAGAGGGCTGAACCCCTCACCCGGCCCTGCGGGCCGACCTCTCCCCATGGGAAAGGTGAAGGGGCGTCACCCGCCGTCCCCGACATCATCGCGACCAGTCCCGCGCGGCTGGTGTCGGCGACGGAGCCAGAGCCGACCGTGCGGCCGTTGCGCAGCACGGTGTAGCTGTCGCAAAGGTCGAGCACCTCGTCGAGCCGGTGCGAGATGAACAGCACCGCGCAGCCCTCGGCGGAAAGCTGGCGCACGATCGCGTGCAGCCGCTCGGCCTCGCCCTCGGAAAGGCTGGAGGTCGGCTCGTCCATGACGACGAGGCGGGCTGGCTCCATAAGCGCGCGAACGATTTCCGCCATCTGGCGCTGGCCGGGCGTCAACCGCGCGGCGGGCTTGTCGAGCGGCAGGTCGGGGGCGATGCGCGCCGCGACTTCGGCGACCTTGGCCCGCATGGCGCGGCGGTCGATGAAAGGCCCGCGCCGGGGGTGGCGGCGGCCGATCCAGGCATTGCCGACGGCGTCGAAATGCGGAACCAGGTTCAGTTCCTGGTGGATGAAGCGGAAGCCGAGCGCTTCCGCCGCGCGCGGACCGTCGATGGTCACGTCTGTCCCGTCGAGGCGGATCGTGCCGGCGTCCGGCTGGTAGAGGCCGGACAGAGTCTTGATCAGCGTCGACTTGCCGGCGCCGTTTTCGCCGACAAGCGCATGCACCGACCCCGCGCGGAGCGCGAGATCGGCATGGTCGAGAGCTTTCGTCGCGCCGAAATGCTTGACGAGGCCGCCCAGCGCGAGAAAGGAATCCGATGTCACGGGCAGGTGACGCCCAGCGTTTCCGGGGTGATCAGCTTGGCCGGGGCGTAAATCTCGGCCGTTTCCGGCGTCTTGCCGGCGAGGATCTGCGTCAGGCCTTCGGCGGCGAGGCCGGCCATGGCGTCAAAGTCCTGGCTGACGGTGCCCTTGATGTGGCTGCACGACTTGATCAGCTCGACCGCCTGCGGGTTGCCGTCGATGCCGGCGATGATGATCTTCGAATCCGGCTTGTCGGCCTCGATCGCCAGCTGCGCGCCGATCGCCGGCTCGTCCCAGGCGGCCCACACCGCGTCGATCTGGTCGCCCTGGCTCTTCAGCCAGTTTTCCGTGGTCTTGCGGGCATCATCGATCGGGCCCGGCACGACGACGTAATGGTCGGCGATCACCTTGATATCGGGATATTTCTTCAGCGCCGCGTCCAGCGCCAGCTCGCGCTGGTGCACGCCCGGATGGGCCGAATAGAAGAACTTGACGATGTTGCCCTTGCCGCCGAGCTTGCCGAACAGGAAGTCGGACAGCTTGGTGCCGAGTTCGAAATTGTCCGAGGTGACGTTGAGCACGACGCCCGGCGCCTTGGCGCCGTCGATGGTGATCACCGGAATGCCGGCGGCGGCGGCGGCGCTGACCTGGTCCTGGATCTGGGTCGGGTCGACGCTGACGAGCACGATCGCCGCGACCTTGGCGGCGACGACGTCCTCGATGCGGCTGGCGAGCTGGCCCATGTCGCCGCGCGTGTCGACGACGGTCGCGTTCCAGCCGGCGGTCTTGGCCTTGTCCTGGAACACGTTGATCATCTGGTTGGTGGCGACCGAGCTCTGATACGGCGTCAACACCGCCACATCGGCGGCGAACGATCCGACCGTCGAAGCCATCAGGCCGGCAAAGGCCAAGCCAAGAATTCCAGCCCGCATTTTATCACTCTCCCCTTGGGTGCGGGGAGAGTGATATCGCTTCCGCTAGCGTCGGCGCAAGCGGATCAGAGCGCCGGATCGAGCGCGGCGGCCAGCGCCCGGGCATGGCTTGCCGCCATGCGATAGGCGGCGAAGCGCCGGGCCGCCCGCTTGGCCCGCTCCTTGCGCGGCTTGACGACGGTCTCGTCGCGGATGCCGGCGACCTTTTCGGTCTTCCTGGCGCGTCCGGCGGTCTTCTTTTCCTCGCCCGCCGGCGCTGCCTTGGCCGCCAGGCCGATGATCGGCGCGATGATGCGGAAGGCGCCATAGGCCGTGACGATGCGGCTCGCGGCCGGCACCGTCACCTTGGCGCCCGTCACGTCGGCGATCAGCTGCGCCACCGTCAGGCTGCCGGCGACGCCGCCGGCGAGCGCGATGGTCGCGGGGCGGATCGGCAGCGCGTCGAGATTGTCGCGGATGGCGTGGGCAAGCCCTTCCAGCACGGCATAGGCCAGCGCTTCCGGCGCATGTTCGCGGTCGAGGCCGAAGAACGCGCCGCGCACGGCGCGGTCGGAGAAGGGCGCCCGTTCGCCGATCAGATAGGGCAGGAACAGCGCGCCGGGCGGATTGGCGTCCTGCGTCTCGGCGGCGGCATAGAGCTCGCCGACCGGCTTGTTGGCGATCGCCGCATACCAGTCGATCGCCAATCCCGCCGCCAGGAAGGGCGAGATGACGATCACGTCGGTGCCGACGGGGGCCGCCAGCGTGTAGGCGTCGCGCGGCGGCTTGGCGACGGAATAGGGCATGGTCGCCGCGATCCAGCCGGTGGTGCCGAGATAGGCGTGCGGCCGGTCGTGCTGCTCGCTCGCCGTGCCCCAGGCCGTGGCGCCGCCATCGCCTGCGCCGACATAGACGGGGATGCCCGGCTTCAGGCCGAGCGCGCTCGCCGGCTCGGCCAGCAGCGGACCGGCCAGCGCGTCGGCATCGAGGATATCCGGCAGGATCGCCGGCGACAGGCCGATGGCGCCCAGGATCGCCGCATCCCAATGGCGCGCGGCGAGGTTCAGCAGGCCGGTGGTGGTGGCGCAGGTCGGATCGACGACGGCGCGGCCGGTCATGCGATGGATCATCGCGTCCTTGGCGCCGAACAGCACGCGCTCGACCTTGCCCATGGCGTCGATCTCGTGGTTCAGCAGCCAGTCGAGCCGGAACAGGCAGAGCGCCGGCTCGGCCCGGTTGCCGATGCGGGTCTCGAAATCGCCCGGCAGCTGCGCCTTCAAGGCCGCGATCTCCGCTGCTGTTACCCGCGCATCGCTATAGAGCAAGGCAGGGCGCACGCTGGAGCCGTCGCGGCCGAGCAGGATCACGTTCTGCATCGAGCCGGTCAGCGTGATGGCGATCGGCTGCGCGTCGATGGCGAGCGCCTTGACCGCGTCGATCGTCGCCTTCCACCAGAGCGCCGGGTCCTGTTCGGCCCAGCCCGGATGCGGCGCCTGGGTGGTGATCGGCGCATCGGCGGAGCGCAGCGTGCGGCCGGCCTCGTCGAACAGGGCCGCCTTCACCGACGAGGTTCCGACGTCGACGATCAGTACCTTGCGCGCCGGCACCGGCTTCTTGGCTGCCATGTTCGAATCCATGTCCGCAGTTTCGGGAGGCGCAATCTAGAGCCTGTTCCGTGGCGATGGAATCGACATGGCGACGCGCCCCTCCCGTTCCGGCAGGTTGTCCGCCGAAAGCTTGGCGTCAGGCGGCGTGGGCGGTATGCGGCAGGATGAAGGGCGCATCGGTGGGGACGCCGCCGACATGCACGCTGACGCCGAAGACGGCGCGCATCATCGCGTCGGTCAGCACTTCGCGCGGCGTGCCGCTGGCGGCGATGCGGCCCGCGCTGACGACGATGATCTTGTCGGCATAGAGCGCCGCGAGGTTCAGATCGTGCAGGATGGCGATGACGCCGCCGCCGGCACGGGCGAAGTTGCGCGCCGTGTCGAGGGTGAGCAGCTGGTGGCGCAGGTCGAGGCTCGCCGTCGGCTCGTCGAGGAAGAGATAGCGCGGCACGCCGTCGACAATCGGCTCCCACACCTGGCAGAGCACGCGGGCGAGATGCACCCGCTGCTGCTCGCCGCCGGAGAGCTCCTGGAAGAAGCGGCCGCCAAAGCCGTTCAGATCGACCCGGATCAGCGCGGCGGCGACCCGGGCGGCGCGGTCGGCCGGGCTCAGCGCGCCGCTGGTGCCGAGGCGGACGACCTCATGCACGGTGAAGGGGAAGGCGAGCGAGGAAGCCTGCGGCAGCACGGCGCGGCGCTGCGCCAGCTCATACGGACGGTAGGCGCCAAGCTTCCTGCCGTCCAGCTTGATCGTGCCGGTCGCCGGGCGCAGTTCGCCGGTGACCGCCTTCAGGATGGTCGATTTGCCGGCGCCGTTCGGCCCGACCACCGCCGTCAGCTCGCCCGGCGCGACGGTGAGCGAGACATTGTCGAGAATGGCGCGCTGGCCGGCGCGGACGGTGAGGGCTTCAACTTGCAGCATCTCTGCTTCCCGTTTCCTGGGAGAGCGGCCGGCCCACCGGGGCCGCCGCGTCTCCGTCTTTCATCGCAGGCCGAATGGACGCCTAGAGATCGATCACGCCGCGCTTCCTGAGCAGGATCGACAGGAAGAAGGGCGCGCCGATCGTGGCGGTGACGATGCCGATCGGCAGTTCGGCCGGGGCGACGATGGTGCGGCAGATCATGTCGGCGACAATCAGCAGCGTGGCGCCCAGCAGCGCGGTTGCCGGCAGCAGCGTCCGGTGCTCCGGCCCGATCACCAGCCGCAGCACATGCGGCACGACAATGCCGACGAAGCCGATGATGCCGGCAAAGGCGACCGAGACGCCGACGGCCAGCGCCACGACGAGGATGATCAGGCTCTTCAGGAACTGCGTGTTGAAGCCGAGATGGCGGGCTTCCGCCTCGCCCAGCACCAGCGCGTCCAGCCCTCTCGCGGTAAACGGCATGGCGAGGAACACGCCGACGATGAAGGGGGTGGCGAGCAGGATCTTGTGCCAGGTCGCGCCGCCCAGGCCGCCCATTGACCAGAAGGTCAGTTCGCGCAACTGGAAGTCGTCGCTGCGGAAGACGAGATAGGCGGTGATCGCCCCGGCGATCGCGCCGAGCGCAATGCCGGCGAGCAGCATGGTGCCGACCGAGGTCTGGCCGCGCCGCGTCGCGATGGCATAGAGCAGCAGCGTCGTGCCGAGGCCGCCGAAGAAGGCGGCGATCGGCAGCGCGCCGATGCCCAGGAAATCCATCACCGGCGCCAGGAAAGCGCCACCGAGCACGATGACCAGCACCGCGCCGAGCGCCGCGCCGGCCGAGACGCCGACCAGGCCGGGATCGGCCAGCGGGTTGCGGAACAGGCCCTGCATCATCGCGCCGGCCAAGGCCAGCGCCGCGCCGACCAGCGCTCCCAGCAGGGTGCGCGGCACGCGGATGTCGAACAGGATGACGTGGTTGACGGTGCTGATCGCATCGAAGCGGCCGGCGATCGCGTCGGAAAGCAGGCCGGCGACCTCTGCCGTCGACATGCCGGAGGGGCCGACGCAGAGCGAGATCACGCTGACGGCAACGAGCAGGACGACCAGGCTGGCGGTCACCACCCGCGCCCGTCCGCGGCGGTCGCCGGCGACCGGGGCTGTCATGGCGAGGCTCATCAGTCGGCTGCCGGCCATTCGGGAAGGTCGAGGGTCGGATAGAGTGCGTGCGCAAGATCGCGCGCCGCGTCCGCCGTGCGCGGCCCGAAGCCGAGCAGGTAGAGGCCGTCCATGGTGACGAGCGCCTTGTCCCGGGCCGCCGGCGTCGCGCGCAGAGCGGGCGAATCGAACACGACTTCCCGCTTGGGCGGGCCGCTCTGGCCGATCATCATCACGACGACTTCCGGCTCGGCTGCGATCAGCGCTTCGTCGGAAGCCGGCTTGTAGCCTTCGACGGCTGCCATCGGATTGATGCCGCCGGCCATCTGGATCATCGAATCGGCGGCGGTGTTGTGGCCGGCGGCCATCGGCTTGCCGCCGTTCAGGCTCATCAGGAAAACGGCCTTCTTGCGCTCGTTCTCCGGAATCTTGGCGATCGCGGTATCGAGCGCCTTGAACTTCGCCGCCATGGTGCCGGCGAGCTTGTCGCCCTTTTCCGTCTCGCCGAGAATGTCGGCGATCAGGCGCACCTTGGCCAGGATGCTGTCGCCGGTCCGGCGCTCGGGCACGATGACGATCGGCACGGAAGCGGATTCGAGCAGGGTGATCGCGTCCTTCGGGCCGGAGCCCTCGACGGCGATGATCAGGTCCGGCTTGACCGAGAGCACGCCCTCCGCCGACAGCGCGCGCATGTAGCCGACGTCCGGCTTGGCGGCGGCCTCGGGCGGATAGGACGAGGTGGTGTCGCGGGCGATGATCCGGTCGCCGGCGCCCAGCGCATAGACGATCTCGGTGATGTCGCCGCCGATCGTGACGATGCGGTCGGTCGAGCCGATCGTGACCTTACGGCCGGTCGCATCCTCGATCACCCGCTCGGCCGCGACCGACTGCACGATCGCGCCGCAGGTAATGACGATGGCGAAGGCCAGCCCGAACAGGAACGGGAAGCGGCGGCCCGACAGGCGCTCGACCGAGCGGAGGACGCCGAATGGCGAAGGAGAATGCGAGAGCCTCATCATGATCCCGTCTACTTGTTCAATATGAGCTTGCCGGCCCGGGTGAGGCGCAGCCTGTAGTCTTCGCCGACATGGCGAATGATGATCTCGCGCGTCCCGTTGAGGAGTTCGTCGCTGGAAATCACGCGCGGTCCCGAACCCGGTGCAGGGGTCTCCGGGGCATCCCCGGCCAGTCGTGTCTCGTGCATGTCAGCTCCACCGGATTGCCTGGGTGGCGGCAATTTTGAGTTGTTCTAAACTTGCGAATAATTCGCAACAATTTAGTTGACTGACGTACTCACCTTTTCGTATCTCCGCAAGCGAAAGATCGTCGATGCCGGTTTCGATGCGCTCGGGGGAGCCACGGAGAACGGCAGATTGCCAAGCACGCCAGTGCCGGCCGCCATGCGCGCCCGGACAGCCAGCCAGGCCCATTCAAACCAATGCCTATGGGGCTCGCATGCGTGTTGCTCGACACAAGACTTGGCTGATGGCTGGTACGGCCGCAGCCCTCCTCGCCACATTCGCGGCCACCGCCGCCAAGGCGCAGACCGCGCCGACGCCGGCCGCCAACAGTTCGGAAACCGACGAGGAGCTGAAGAAGAAGGCTGCCAAGGGCGAGACCGCCTTCCGGGCGCCGATCACCGTGACGGGCGACCGGGATGGCTGGAAGAACCCGTTCACGACCCCCGCGCCGATCAGCTCCGCCGGCGAGGACGAGATCCAGCTGTTCGGCCAGCGCAATCTCGGCAATGTGCTGCGCGCCATGCCCGGCACCTTCTCGCGCGATTCCATCCAGAACGCCGGTCTCTCGGTCAACATCCGCGGCCTGGAAGGCTCGGGCCGCGTCAACACGATGATCGACGGCGTTCGCCAGAACTTCCGCTTCACCGGCCATGAGGCGCAGGGCTTTGCCTATGTCGACCCGGCGCTGGTCGCGGGGGTCGACGTCCAGCGCGGCGCCATTTCGACCGCCGGCGGCGCCGGCGCGCTGGTCGGCTCGGCCAATGTTCGCACCCTCGGCGTCGACGACATCATCACGGACGGCAAGAATTGGGGCGCGCTGGCGACGCTGACCTGGGGCAGTAATGGCGTCGGCTTCTCGGAAATGGCGGCCGGCGCGGTGCGCTCGGCTGGTGGCGGCGCGGCGATCGCCGGCGCGATCAGCTACGCCAACCCCGACAATTACGACAATGGCGACGGCATCGAGGTGCCCTATACCGGCCAGAACCGCCTTTCAGGCCTGGTCAAGGGCGAGTTCGCCCCGAGCGACGACCTGACCGTCAATGTCGGCGCCGTGCTCTACGACAACGACTTCCTGGCCAACTCCTACAACCAGAACATCCGCTCGGACACCTATACTGCCGGCTTCAACTGGGATCCGGACAGCGAGCTGGTCAACGTCTCGGGCCACTTCTACGTCAACGACGTCAAGATGACCTATGGCGGCAACGCCGCCGGCACGCCCAACACCACGTCGGGCCGCGTCCTCGAGGACCTCGGCATCGGCTTCGACCTCTCCAACACGTCGAAGTTCAACATCGGCAATGTCGGCGTCAGCTCGACCTATGGCGTCGAGTACTTCCACGACGACGTAGACGCCTACAACAACTGGACGCCGAACAGCGAGGGCGGCGTCAATCCGAGCGGCAATAGCGGCATTGGCGGCGTCTTCTCGGAGACGACCTTCAGCTACAACATCGTCGATGTCATCGCCGGCCTGCGCTACGACTTCTACACGCTCGACGGCACCACCAACGTGCCGAGCAACAACCTGGCCGGCCTGCCGGCGGGCAATTACGACCTCGACCAGTCGGAAGGCCGGCTCGATCCGCGCATCACGCTGGCGCTCAACCCCTATGAGTGGCTGCAGCCCTACGTGACCTATGCGGAGACGTTCCGCGCGCCGACGATCAGCGAGACCATGCTGGGCGGCGTGCATCCCGGCTCCGGCCCGACCAACAGCTACAGCCCGAACCCGTTCCTGGAGCCGGAAATCGCCAAGGGCTGGGAAATCGGCGCCAACATCAAGAAGGACGGCCTGCTGACCGAAGGCGACATCTTCCGCCTGAAGGCCAACTACTACTACCAGAACATCGAGAACTACATCGCCGTCCAGAACGTCGGCATGGTCTGGTGGTTCGCCAACACACCCGGCACGTCGGTCATCAAGGGCCTCGAGCTCGAGGCGCTCTATGATGCCGGCTTCGCCTTCGCCAATGTGTCCTACACCCATGCGGAATCGAGCCTGCCGCCGACCCAGAACGGCCTCGGCGTCGCGAGCTACCTGCCCGACAACGTGTTCGCCCTGACCGCCGGCGCGCGCTTCCTGGAGCGTCGCCTGACCGTCGGCGGCCGCCTCAACTATGTCGGCAACACCGATGCCGGCCAGGGCTTCTTCGGCTCCGAAGTCGCCGACTGGGACGCCTATACGCTGGTCGACGCCTTCGCCAACTACAAGTTCGACAATGGCCTCGACCTGTCGCTCAACGTGACCAACGTGTTCGACAAGGCCTACACGCCGGCCCTGTCGACCCTGAGCAGTTGGACCGGCGACACCGGCCGCGGCCGCACCGTCCTGCTGACGGCGAAGATGCAGTTCTAAGCCGGCTCCGAAACCGTCTGCCCGGCGGTGTGGTGACGACGGGCAGGCGCGAGGGGGGAAGGCCGGAAACGGTCGTCCCTCCTCATTTTTTGCCTATCTTGAAGAATCACCCTCTACACGCACCTCATCGGCACGCAAACGGAAGAACGACCATGTACATCGCCATGAACCGCTTCAAAGTCATCAAGGGCATGGAAGCCGAGTTCGAGGAAGTCTGGCGCACGCGCCCGCGCAACCTGCACGAGCTCGAAGGCTACATCTCCTTCAACCTGCTGAAGGGCGCGACCGCCGAGGATCACACCCTCTATTCGTCGCACACGGTCTGGCAGAGCGAAGAGCATTTCGTCGCCTGGACCAAGTCGCAGCAGTTCCGCGATTCCCACCGCGGCGCTGGCGACCGCAAGCCGATGTTCCTCGGCCACCCGAATTTCGAAGGTTTTCAGGCCGTCGAAGGCGTCGTCTGATCCGACGCTGCCGGCCAGGCATAATTTTGGGCGCGGCCAACGAGGCCGCGCCCTTCTTGTTTGGGGGAGGGCCCGCCGTTAGTGCGCCTCGTCCCAGTTGTCGGCGGCGCGCGCGTCGACATTGAGCGGCACGCTGAGCGACACGGCCGGCGTCGGCGCGTTCTCCATGACGCGGGTGACCAGCGCCAGCGTCGGCTCGATCTCCGCCTCGGGCACCTCGAAGATCAGTTCGTCATGCACCTGCAGCAGCATGCGCGCGTTGAGGCCCGCTTCCTCCAGCGCCGGCTCGACGCGCACCATGGCGCGGCGGATGATGTCGGCCGCGGTACCCTGCAATCGCGCATTAATGGCGGCGCGTTCGTTGAAGGCGCGGATCGAGGCGTTCTTCGAGGCGATCTCGGGATAGTGGCAGCGGCGGCCGAACAGCGTCGTGACATAGCCGAGGTCGCGGCAGATCCGCTTGGTCTCTTCCATGTAGTCGCGAATGCCCGGGAAGCGCTCGAAATAGCGCTTGATATAGGCGCCGGCCTCCTCGCGGGCGATCGACAGCTGGTTGGCGAGGCCGAAGGCCGAAATGCCGTAGATGATGCCGAAATTGATAGCCTTGGCGCGGCGGCGCACTTCCGAAGGCATCCCCTCGACCGGCACGCCAAACATTTCCGACGCCGTCAGCGCATGAATGTCGATGCCTTCGGCGAAGGCGTGCTTCAGCTGCGGAATATCGGCGATCTCGGCGAGCAGCCGCAGTTCGATCTGCGAATAGTCGGCCGAGACCAGCTTGTGGCCGGGATCGGCGATGAAGGCGGCGCGGATCTTGCGCCCCGCCTCGGTGCGGACCGGGATGTTCTGCAGGTTGGGCTCAGACGAGGACAGGCGACCCGTCGTCGTCGCGGCGAGCGCGTAGGAGGTGTGGACGCGCTTGGTCTCGGGATGCACGTAGCCCGGCAGCGCGTCGGTATAGGTTGAGCGCAGTTTCGAGAGCTGGCGCCAGTCGAGGATCTTCTGCGGCAGTTCGTAGCCCTGCTCGGCCAGGTCCTCCAGGATGCTGGCGCCGGTCGCCCAGGCGCCGGTTGCCGTCTTGCTGCCGCCGGGCATGCCCATCACGCCGAACAGGATGTCGCCAAGCTGCTTCGGCGAACCGACATTGAAGGGCTGGCCGGCGATTTCCTGGATCTCGGCTTCCAGCGCGCCCGCCTTCTGGGCGAACTCGCCGGAGAGGCGCGAGAGGATGGCGCGGTCGATCGAGATGCCGCGCCGCTCCATCGAGGCCAGCACCGGAATCATCGGCCGCTCCAGCGTCTCGTAGACGGTGGACATGCCCTCGGCGGCGAGGCGCGGCTTCAGCACCTGCCAGAGGCGCAGCGTGACGTCGGCATCTTCGGCGGCATATTCGCTGGCACGCTCGATCGGCACGCGGTCGAAGGTGACGCGCGCCTTGCCCTTGCCAGTGACGTCGTCGAACGAGATCGGCTTGTGGCCAAGCCATCGTTCCGACAGCGGATCCATGGCGTGCACGCCGCGGCCGGCGTCGAGCACGTAGGAGATCAGCATGGTGTCGTCGAACGGCGCCGTGTCGATGCCGTGGCGGGCGAGCATCAGCCAGTCATATTTGAGGTTCTGCGCCACCTTGAGCACGGCGCGGTCTTCCAGCATGGGCTTCAGCAGCGCAATCGCCACGCGGATGTCGAGCTGGTCGGGCAGGAGCCCTTCCGTGAACAGGCCGTCGCCTTCGCCGCGATGCGCGAGCGGGATATAGCAGGCCTCGTTCGGCGCCACGGCGAGCGAGATGCCGACCAGTTCCGCCTGCATCGGGTCGAGCGAGGTGGTCTCGGTATCGATGGCGACGACGCCGAGCTCGGTCGCGCGGGCGATCCAGGCCCAGAGCCTCTCCTCCGTCCGGATCGTCTCATAGCCGGAATGCGAGAAGGGGATCGCCTTGATCGCGCTCGCCCGGGCGGCGGCGAGGCCGGAAGGCGTCAGCCCGCCAATGTCCTCGAAGCCCGGCTGCTGCTGCGGCGTGGCCTGGGAGCCGAACAGCGAGGCGGCGGTCGCGGCCCGGCCGGCCTCGCGGGCCCTGGCGGTCAGCGCCCCATCCGCCTCGACGCCACCGGATTCGACGCCCGTTGCGGCAGCGACGCGGCCGGTCAGCGTGGTGAATTCCATTGCCTTCAGGAAGGAGATCAGCTGCTCGCCGATGATCGGCCGCACGCCGAGCCGGTCGATCGGCTCGTCCAGCGGCACGTCGCGGTCGAGCGTCACCAGCTGCATCGAGATCCGTGCCATCTCGGCATGGGCGATCAGCGCCTCCCGCCGCTTCGGCTGCTTGATCTCCTCGGCACGCGCGAGCAGCGTTTCCAGATCGCCATAGGTCTCGATCAGTTGCGCCGCCGTCTTGACGCCGATGCCGGGGACGCCGGGGATGTTGTCGACGGAATCGCCGGCCAGTGCCTGCACGTCGACGACCTTTTCCGGCGGTACGCCGAATTTCTCGATCACCTCGTCGCGGCCGATTGTCTTGCCCTTCATCGTGTCGAGCATGATCACGCCCGGCTCGATCAGCTGCATCAGGTCCTTGTCGGAGGCGACGATGGTGACGTCGGCGCCGGCGGCCACCGCCTGCTTGGTGTAGGTGGCGATCAGGTCGTCGGCCTCGAAGCCTTCCATCTCGATCGACGGCACGTTGAAGGCGCCGACCGCCTGGCGGATCAGCGCGAATTGCGGCCGCAGATCTTCCGGCGGCTCGGGGCGCTGCGCCTTGTACTTGTCGTAGAGCGCATTGCGGAAGGTAGTCGCGGAATGGTCGAAGATGACCGCCAGATGGGTCGGCTTGACGCCGGCCTCGTTCGCTTCCTTGAGCAGCCGCCACAGCATGTTGCAGAAGCCGGCGACGGCGCCGACGGGCAGGCCGTCGGATTTGCGCGTCAAGGGCGGCAGCGCGTGGTAGGCGCGGAAAATATAGGACGATCCATCGACCAGAAAGACGTGATCGCCCTTCTGGACGGGGCGGGAAACGATGGCGGGAGCGAGCGTGTCTGACATGCGCGGACTATGCCCGCGAGCATCCGGTTTGGCTACAGCCGGCGACACGATGACAACGCTTCTGTTGCCATCGGGCTGCCGGTTGCAACCGGGTCAGCGGACCTTGGCCGGGCTGGTGGCGACGACGGTGGCGACCGCGAGGCAGGCCGTGATGCCGGTCAGCGCCAGCACCATCTGCATCAGCGGGCCGTCCGCCATGCCGGCGGTCGCCGCGATGGCGGCGATCAGAGCGAGGCCGCAGGCGCCGCAGAGGCTGCCGAGCCGCTCGCGGCCAAAGGCGGCGACGACGGCGCGCAGGCTGCCGGCGGTGAGCAGGCCGAAAATGACGAAGGCAGCGTAGAGAGCCCAATCCTCGGAAGGCGGCAGCAGCGGGCCGAAGGGCGCGAAGCCGGTCAGCGCGGCGACGCCGAGGATGGGGCGGCGCGACAGGGTGGTGACGGTGGTGGCGGCCAGCGCGCCGCACAGATAGAGCAGGGCGCAAAGCGCGATCGGCGTCAGCGCCGCCAGCGTCGCTGCCGGCTCCAGCGGCGTCTTGCTGCCGATGAAGAGAACGAGGGTCGTGGAGGCTGCGAGCGTCGCGGCGATCTGCATCGTCGCCTGCTGCCCCGTCTGTTCGATCCACTGTGCCATTGCCGTCTCCCTCGCTCGATCCGTCACTTAACGAAGCATTATCCATCTTCGTTCCCTGGCGCTGTTACGGGGGTCACAGGCATGCGGCGGCCGGTGGGTCCGGCCTCTCTAGGCGACGATCCCGGTTGGCAACTGCCGATTCCCCTGAAATCGCCGTATTCATGGAGCATTCGGGCCGCTAAACATGCGCCCCCGCGCACCCTATCGGCCCTTTGGACTGGAAGACGAAACAGGCATGGCGAGACCGCCGCGGAGCGAACGGATCGAACCGGTGCTCGACAAGCCGCAGGACCCGGACGAAGGCGAATTCGACATTCGCCTGGGCGCCGACGACCGTCCGGCCGGGGGCTTCGCGCCCCGTGCGCCGCGCGAGCGGGGCGACCGCGATGCCGAAACGCGCAGCGAGCCGGGTTTCGGCGCCGTCCGTGGCGAGCCGGAGTTTGGCGCCGAGCGGCAGGAGCCCGGATTTGGCCCCGCCCGCAGCGAACCCGGTTCCCGCAAAGCCGGTGCCACCGAACGGCGCGAGCCGGGCCTGGCGCTGGAGCGCACGGGCCGCCGGCGCGAGGCGCCCGAGCCGGAACCGGAAGCCGCGCCGCGCGCCGCGCGCGAGCGGCGGGAGCCGGAACTCGGCGCCGCGGATCGACGCGGCCGCCCGCCCGAGCCCGAGCCTTTCGAAGACGACATAGAGGATGCGGAATTCATCGATCTCGGTGAAGATGACCCCATGGCCGATTCCCGACGCTCCAAATCGCGCCGCAGCAAGGCGCCCGCCCGCAAGAAGGCGCGTTCCGGCGGCCGCAAGCGGTCTTCCGGCGGTTCCGGCATCGGCAAATGGGTCCCCCGCGGCATCAAGTGGACCGTGATCCTGATGTTCTGGGGCACGATCGCGCTGGCCGGCGGCATCGCCTGGTATGCGACGCAATTGCCTTCGACCGCCAACTGGTCGGTTCCCAAGCGCCCGCCCAACATCAAGGTTCTCGCCAATGACGGCACGCTGATCGCCAATCGCGGCGATACTGGCGGCGAGTCGGTGCGCATCGAGGAATTGCCGCCCTATCTGAGCCAGGCGGTGATGGCGATCGAGGACCGGCGCTTCCAGAGCCATTTCGGCGTCGATCCGCTCGGCCTGCTGCGCGCGGCCTATGTCAATTTCCGGTCCGGCTATGTCGTGCAGGGCGGCTCGACCGTCACGCAACAGCTGGCCAAGAACCTGTTCCTGAAGCCCGAGCGAACCATGGATCGCAAGATCCAGGAAGCGATCATGGCGATCTGGCTGGAGACGAAATACTCCAAGGCCCAGATCATGGAATCCTACCTGAACCGCGTTTATCTGGGCGCCGGCGCCTATGGCGTCGACGCGGCGTCGCGGCGCTATTTCGGCAAGTCGGCGCGCGACATCTCGCTGAAGGAGGCCGCGATGCTCGCCGGCCTGCTCAAGGCGCCGTCGACCTATGCCCCGACCTCCGACCCGGCCGCCGCCAATTCGCGCGCCAATGTCGTGCTCGGCGCCATGCGCGAGGCTGGCTTCATCACGGCCGACCAGGCCAAGCAGGCCGCTTCGATCACCATCAAGGCGCAGTCCGAGGGCGAGGGCGGGGCCGGCCGCTATGTCGCCGACTGGGTCGCCGATCTGGTGCCGGAAGTCGTCGGCGCGCTCGACCAGGACGTGATCGTCGAGACGACGATCGATCCGCGCCTGGAGGACATGGCCGGCAAGGCGCTGACCGAGGCGCTCGACAAGAGCGGCAAGTCGTTCGGCGTGTCGCAGGGCGCGCTGGTGGCGGTGGACGGCACTGGCGCGGTGCGCGCCATGGTAGGCGGCCGCGATTACAAGCAGAGCCAGTTCAACCGGGCCGTCGACGCCAAGCGCCAGCCCGGCTCCGCCTTCAAGCCCTTCGTCTACCTGTCGGCGCTCGAATACGGCATGGTACCCGAAACCGTCCGCGTCGACGAACCGACCCGGATCGGCAATTGGGAGCCGAAGAACTACGAGAAGATGTACAAGGGCCCGGTCTCGCTGCAGACCGCGCTGGCGCTTTCGATCAACACCGTCGCCGTGCAGCTCGCCAATGAAGTCGGCCCGGACCGCGTCATCAAGACCGCCGAGCGGCTCGGCATCACCTCGCCGCTGCAGCCCAATCCCTCCATCGCGCTCGGCACGTCTGAAGTGAGCCTGCTGGAGCTGACCGACGCCTATGTGCCCTTCGCCAATGGCGGCTACAGCGCCAAGCCGCATGTCATCGCGCGGGTGAAGAACGTCGCCGGCAAGACGCTGTACGAGCACCCGTCGGTCAAGGCGACGCAGATCATCGACCCGCTCTATGTGGGCATGATGAACAGCATGATGACCGACACGCTGGCGCGCGGCACGGGCCGCAAGGCGGCGATCGCCGGCTGGCAGGCGGCGGGCAAGACCGGCACCACCAATGATTCCAAGGACGCCTGGTTTGTCGGCTATACCGCCAATCTCACCACCGGCGTCTGGCTCGGCAATGACGATTCCAAGCCGACCAAGCGGATGACGGGCGGCAGCCTGCCGGCGCAGATCTGGAACCGCTTCATGACCGAGGCGCACAAGGGCGTCGCCGTCGCGGCGCTGCCGGGCAACTACGCCTATCGCGATCCCGCGGAGACGGCGCAGGACCTCTACCAGAACGGCCAGTATGTCGGCCCCGAGCAGGGCGGGCTGGTCGATGAATATGGCCAGGTCGTCGGCAGCGGCGCGCCGCCGCAGCGGCAGCCGGCCTATGAGCAGCCGCCGGCCAACGGCCAGCCGACGCCGCAATATCGTGACCCGCAGCCGAGCCAGCCCGATTATGGCGGCTATGGCGACCCGGAATCGCCCGATGGCGGTTGGAACGATGGCGGCGACTATCAGGCGCCGCCGCCCGGCGCCCGCATCTACCGCGATGGCGATCCGTCCTATGGCGTCGAGCGCGGCGGGCCGGTTCCGCCGGCCGGCGTCGGCGAGGATGGCCAGGCCGGCGTCTACCAGGCGCGCCCGCACCGCCGCAATCTGCTCGATCGCCTGTTCGGCGGCTGATACCGGGGTTCGTCCCCCGCCGCCCATGGCGGCGGTGGACTTTGCCCGTCAGGCGTGGATAGTGGCGACGCGCCGGTTGGCGCTGCTTCGTTCACGGCTCGCCGCTCCCGATCGGGAGAGGCCGGGCACCCTGCCCAGGGAGTTCTCCGGCCATGGCCGACAGGCGCAAACTATACCGCGAGCTGGCCGTCGAACCGGACGCCACGCCCGCCGAGATCGACAAGGCCTATCGCCAGCGCGCCCGCGCCGCGCATCCGGACGCCGGCGGCACCGCCGAGGCGTTCCATGCGCTGAGCCACGCCTATGCGATCCTTTCCGATCCCGACCGCCGCAAGGCCTATGACGAGACCGGCTATGAGGGTGAGCTCGCCGTCGACGACATTGTCGGACGGGCGATGGAGCGCATCCACGCGCTGGTCGCCTCGGTGCTGGAAAGCGACCTGCCTTTCGAGGCGGTCGACCTGATCGCGCCGATCCGCGACACCCTGACCAAGCAGAAGGCCGATATCGGTGTCGGCATCCGCAAGCTCGAGCGCCAGGCGAAGCGCGCCGAGGCGATGGCCGCCCGCTTCCGCAAGCGCGAGGGCGACAACATCATCCGCAAGGTGCTGGAGCGCCGCGCCGCCGATACGCGCGAGCAGGCGGAAAAGACCCGGCGCGAGGAGACGATCTTCGCCAAGGCGATCGAATTGCTCGCCGATTATTCGTTCGATTTCGAGCCGCCGGCGCCGCCCAAGGCCGAAAAGTCGGCCGAGCCCGCCAGGCCGGCACCGGTCGCCAGGCCCGCCGAAGCCGCGAAGCCGGCCGAGCCGGTCAAGCACGCGGAAGCCGCAGCCCGCCCCGAACCGCCCAAGCCCGGCGCCACCAAGCCCCGGACGCTGAACCTGGTTCGTTAAGGGGTTACGGGAGGCCCGTCTTCGGGCTCTCCAAACGGCCCCATCGCGCGACATCGTAGACGCGCCCGGCCGGGGTGGGCTCGGTCGTCATCCCGGCGAAGGCCGGGATCCAGACGCTCGAGGCCCGTCGGAGAGAGGCTGGCCAGGGCTTGCTGGGCCGGTGTTCATGGGTCCCGGCCTTTGCCGGGACGACGCAGGGTGCACCTACAGAAATCGGCCATCGTCTAGGTTTCCGAAGGCGTTGTCCCGAAAGAAGCCGAACCCCCAACGGCCTCTCAGCCGACGCTGGCGCGGACGTCCTCGTAGTGGCGACGGATGAAGTCGCGCTCGAGCAGAAGATTGGCGAACTCGTCCTCGTCCGGGCCGTCATAGATCAGCGTGTAGGGCCCGCGAAAGCCGGCCGCGTCGGCGGCGGCCAAGCAGCGCCGGTAGTCTTCGGCATGCAGGATGCCGTTGCTGAAATCCGCCTTGGCGTGGCAGCAGGTGGCGAGATCGAAGATCGCTTCGAGATCGGCATATTTGGTCGGGCCGGACCAGTTGCCGAAATCGCCGTTGAGCGTCACCGTCTCGTCGAGCCGGTCGAACAGATAGCGCAGCTCGCGCGGCCCGGGCAGCAGCTCGTACCAGTTTTCCGTGACGATCCGCACGCCGCGCGCCTCGCCACAATGGCCGAGACGGGTCAGCCCGGCGGCGCTGAGATCGAGCGCGTCGCGGGTCGGCGGCGCCCGGCCGGCGATGACGCGGGCCTGTTCGGCGCCGAACAGCGCCGCCGTGTCGATCCAGCTTTCGATCCAGGCGAGATCGCGCTCGCGGGTCGTGGGATGGGTGATGTCGCCATATTCGATCAGCAGGGTCTGCAGCACGACGCCGGCCTTTTCGAGCGCCGCCTTGAACTGGTCGGCATAGTCGACGTCGCGGCTGGGCAGGTGGAACGAGCACAGCTCGATGCGGCCGATGTCGAGCGCGGCGACGGCGGCGGGCAGGTCGAGCAGGTCGAGCCGACCGGGGCCGAAGGTCGGCTCGGGCGCCAGCGCGACGTCGTGATCGGGACGGTTCGGATAGGTGAGGCCGAGCGCCCGGTGCAGGCTCCAGCTCGACACCGCCAGCGCCGGTGACTTTTCGGCAGACATACGCTCTCTCCGTCCCATTTTTTCGCTGTGATCATAGCGGGTGGCGGCGTGTTCGGGAATGACCGGGCGTCCCGCCGGTCAGGCCCGGCGTTTCATTCCGCGCCAACGGCGTGCAGCGATGCGCCGTGGCGGACCAGCCAGGCCTTCGCATCGTCCATGCCCGGGCAGATCGAGGCGACATGGCGCCAGAAGCGCGCCGAATGGTTCATCTCGCGCATATGCGCCACTTCATGCGCGGCGAGGTAGTCGAGCACGGCCGGCGGCGCCAGGATCATCCGCCAGGAATAGGCGATCGTCCCGGAGGAGGAACACGACCCCCAGCGGCTGGTCGGATCGCCGAGCCGGATGTTCTTGACCGTGACGCCGAGCGAGGCGGCATGCCGCGCCGTCGCCGCCTCGAGGTCACGGCGCGCCTCGCGCTTCAGGAAGTCCGTGACCCGGCGGGGCAGGTGGTCGATCTCGCCCGGCACGAGAAGCTGTGTCTCGCCCTCGCTCTCCTGCAGGCGCACGATGCCTCGCCCCGGCCTGTGCAGGATGCGCACCGGCACGCCGCGCAGCGGGATCGAGGCGCCATCGGCGAGCGGAGTGGGCGCGGGGAGGGCAGCGAGCCGCGCCTGCAGCCAGCCGCGATTGCGGTCGAGAAAAGCGCGCGCTTCCGAAAGCCTGCCGCGGGCCGGGATCGTGACCACGGGCTCGCGCACGGAACCGCGCAGGCGCAGCGTGTAGCGGCGGGCGCGTTCGTTCCACAGCAGCGTCACGCGGACCATCTCGCCGTCGATCTCGACATGGAAATGGTCCGGCTTGGCGACGCTGGCGCGTGCAGGAGTGCCGGTGAGGCGCTGGAAAAAGCCCATGGACTGTCAGTCGGATGATTCGTCGGCATTATGATGGCACGAAACCGCCGCCGCCCGGAAAGCGGCGCGAACGCAAAAAGGCCGCGCGGGGGCGCGGCCTCTTCGAGCGTTGGGGCGCTCAATCCTTGAGATCGTCCGGCACCTTGCCGCCATTCTCGGCCAGCTTCTTCATCACCGCCTTGTGCAGCCACATGTTCATGGTGGCGGAATCGTTGGTGTCACCGGTGTAGTGCAGTTCCTTGGCCAGTTCCTTGCGCGCCGCGATGCTGCTGTCGAGATCGAGCAGTTTGAGCAGGTCGACGATCGACTTCTTCCAGTCGAGCTTCTCGCCGGACTTGGCAGCAAGCGCGGTCAGAACCGCGCCGACATCGACCGTCGCCTGCGGGGCCGGAGCGACCGAAGGCGCGGCCGGGGCCGTGGGGGCGCCCGCAGGCGCCGCGGCTGCCGGGCTGGCGGCATCGGCTGTGGCGGCCGGGCTCGCTTCCGGGGTGCGTTCCGCCGCCTGGGCCTCGCCGCCCTTGAAGATCTTGTTGAAGATCAAGCTCAACTTGCTCATGCTTCGCACTCTCGCTTCCGTGTTGTTCCAGAGACTCAAGCCGCAGCCCTGGCTGCAGTTCCGCTCCCCTGCAACCTGACTCGGGCCGGGCCAAAAGGAAAGGCCGCGCCTTGCGGCACGGCCCTCTTGGTCAGGATCCGCCGTCGATCAGAGATCGATGACCGGGCCGGGACCCTTGTCGCCCGTCGCGGGCGGGGTCTGGTTGCGGCGAGCGGCGGCGCGCTCGGCGGCGAAGCGATCGAACTCTTCCTGGTCGCGGGCGCGACGCAGGTTCTGGACGAAGGTTTCGAATTCGGCGCGTTCTTCATCGAGCTTGCGACGCTCTTCGTCGAGCCGCTTCAGTTCGGCTGCGCGATAGGCGTCGAAGGCGGAATTTCCGCTCTCGCTGCGATAGGCGCCCCATGACGTCTCACGCCGGCTCTGCCAGCCGCAGCCGGAAAAGGAGCGCTTGAAGTCGTTGCGCATTCCCTCGGCGTTGCGGCGGAACTCGGGTAGCCGGTCGCCCCAGATGATGTAGGCGAGCATGGCGAGGCCGAGCGGCCAGAACACGAAGAAGCCGAGGACCATCAACGCGATGGTGAGCGGCGTCCATCCCGGACGCAAGGCCTGAGTATGAGACATTGAACCTTCCTCTCTCGCACCCCCAGCATCGGAAGTGGGAAGAGGCCGAGCGCGATTCAAGAAGAATCTAGTCTGCGGACGCTGGGGCAGGTTCCGGTGTCGCCGACGCCTGTGCCGACGCTTCCTGCATCAGGGCCTTGGCCTGCTCGATCCACTTTTCGCGCGCTACCCGGCCGCGCAGTCCAAGCCGCGCATCGAGCGCGGTCTGCTGCTTCACGGTCAGCCGGGCGATCTGGGCGAAGCGCGTGAATCCGGCCGCGTTGAGGCTCGCCTCCAGCTTCGCGCCGATGCCGGCGATGCGCTTGAGATCATCGGCCGGTTCGGCCGGCTTGGCGGAGGTCGCTTTGGCCGGTGCGGCTGGCTTGGCCTTGGCAGGCCGCGCTACGGCGGGCTTCGCGGCGGCGGATTTGCGCGCGGCGGGGGTAACCGCCGATTTGGCCTCGGGCTCCGCCTTGGCGGCGGCAGCCTTGGCAGCCGGCGCCTTGGCAGCGGGGGCCTTGGCGCTCGCGCCATTGGCGGCGCGGTCGCGATCATGCGTCAGCACGAAATCGCTGATGCGCGGCGCAATCTCGGCGCGGAAGCGCGAGCCGTTGAAGACGCCGTAATGGCCGACCTTCGGCTGCATGTAATGCGCCCGCATGTTGTCGGGGATGTTGATACACAGATGCTGCGCCGCCTCGGTCTGGCCGACGCCGGAAATGTCGTCATTCTCGCCCTCGACGGTGAGCAGCGCCACATTGCGGACGGCGGTCAGGTCGACGGGCACGCCGCGATGGGTCATCGTCCCCTTCGGCAGCGCATGGGTGATGAACACCGTCTCGACCGTCTGCAGGTAGAACTCCGCGGTCAGGTCCATGACGGCCAGATATTCGTCGTAGAAGTCGCGATGCTTGGTGGCGCTGTCGCCGTCGCCCGCGACCAGATGCTTGAACAGGTCCTGATGCGCCGTGACATGGCGGTCGAGGTTCATGCTCATGAAGCCGGAAAGCTGCAGGAAGCCCGGATAGACGTCGCGCATGCAGCCGGCATGCGGGAACGGCACCTTCATCACGACATTCTCGGCGAACCAGTCGAGGCTCTTGCCCTGGGCCATCTCGTTGACGGCGGTCGGGTTGATTCGCGTGTCGATCGGGCCGCCCATCAGCGTCATGGAGCGCGGCGCGAATCGGTCGCCCGCGGCTTCCATCAGCGCCACGGCGGCGAGTACCGGCACGGCCGGCTGGCAGACCGCGACCACATGCACGTCGTCGCCGAGGAAGTGCAGCATCTCGACCAGATAGTCGATGTAATCGTCGAGATCGAAGCTGCCATCGGCCAGCGGCACCATGCGGGCGTCGATCCAGTCGGTGATGTAGACGTCGTGGCGCGGCATCATCGCCTCGACCGTGCCGCGCAGCAGCGTGGCGTAATGGCCCGACATCGGCGCGACGATCAGCAGCTTGGGATCGCGGCGGGGTCGCTCGAGCTGGCGTTCGAAATGAATGAGGTCGCAGAAGGGCTTATGCCAGACGACGTGCTCGGTGACGGGCACGCGCATGCCGCCGACCAGCGTCGTCGGCAGATCGAAGCTGGGCTTGGCGTAGCGGCGGGTGGTCCGTTCGAACAACTCCAGGCCGGCCTGCCAGTTGCGGCCGAGCGGCGTCTGGCTCATCGGGTTCAGCGGGTTTTTCAGAAGCAGGCCGAACATGTCGGCGGCCGCCCGCATCGGCGACATCGCCGCATGGTTCAGCTCGTAGAGCTGATAGTAGGATAAGGGACCCATCATGCCGTCCACCTGCCGCTCCGCGAAGGGATCGGACCGGCCGGGTATTCCGTCGGGCAGTAAGGGCGGCGGCCAGCCTTGTGCATTGCAATATGTAAGAACGATTATAGCCCTGATGCAAGAGCCATGCGGAACCGGGTGCCCCGGAGTCGCCTGAGATCGTTCGGCTCGTGCTATAAGCCGGCGCTGTTGCGCAACTTTCAACGTCAGGTGACGCCGCCATGCCCGAGCAAGCTCCCCCCTCGCACGATTTCGGCGCGCGGCGGCTGAAGCTCGACACGCTGGTGCGGCTGCGCTGGCTGGCGGTCATCGGCCAGACGGCCACCGTCGTCTTCGTGCGATTCTGGCTGGAATACCCGATGCCGATCGGGCTCTGCCTGGCGGCGATAGCGCTGTCGGCCTGGCTCAACCTGTTCATCAAGATCCGCTATCCCTCCAGCCTGCGCCTGCAGGGGCGCACCGCCGCGCTGCTGCTCGCCTATGACGTGCTGCAGCTCTCTGTGCTGCTGTCGCTGACCGGTGGTCTGCAAAATCCCTTCGCCGTCCTGATCATCGTGCCGGTCATTGTTTCCGCCACCACGCTGGCGCCGCGCCTGACCGTGATGCTGGGCGGGCTGGTGATCGTCGCGGTGACGGCGCTCGGCCTCTGGCACATGCCGCTGCCCTGGCCGGAGGGCGAGGCGCTGACCATGCCTTATCTTTATGTGCTGGGCGTCTGGGTCGCGCTGGTCTCTGCCGTCTTCTTCATGGGCGTCTATGCCTTCCGCGTTGCCGAGGAGGCGCGCCAGCTTGCCGACGCGCTGACGGCGACCGAACTGGTGCTGGCGCGCGAGCAGCATCTCTGGGCGCTGGACGGGCTTGCCGCCGCGGCCGCGCATGAGCTCGGCACCCCATTGGCCACCATCGCGCTGGTCAGCAAGGAGCTGGAGCGCGAGCTGCCGCCGGGCAGCCCCTATGCCGAGGACGTCGCCCTGCTGCGCAGCCAGTCGCAGCGCTGCCGCGATATCCTGGGCAAGCTGACCTCGCTGTCGACCGATCCGGGCCAGCATGTCGACCGCCTGCCGCTCAGCCACATGCTGGCCGAAGTGGTCGAGCCGCATGCCGATACCGGCATCGACATCCAGGTGAAGTTCAGCGGCGAGGCCGGCAGCGAGCCGGTCGGCCGCCGCAACCCGTCGATCCTCTACGGCCTCGGCAATCTGGTCGAGAACGCCGTCGATTTCGCCGAAACCACGGTCGAGATCGCCGCGAAGTGGAACGCGGACAATGTGTCGCTGACCATTGCCGATGACGGCCCGGGCTTCGCCTCCGAGGTGATCGACCATATTGGCGAGCCCTATGTGACGACCCGCTCCCGCGCCATCGAGGGCGTCGAGGATCACGAGGCCGGCGGTCTCGGCCTTGGTTTCTTCATCGCCAAGACGCTGCTGGAACGTACCGGCGCCCGGCTGGATCTCTCCAATCGCGAGGCCCCGGCGCATGGCGCGATCGTGCGCATCGTCTGGTCGCGCGAGGCGATGGATCGGCTCGGCATTTCCGGCAAATCGGACGGCAGCGAGGGCCATGACGGCCCTTCGGCGCACAGTTGATGCCCAGCATAGCGTCCGCGCGGCCCTGTTTCGGCCTTTCCGGTTGCATGGTGGCCTTGGCGCGGGGGCTTCGGATGCCTATAACCCGGTCTGGAAGGAAAAGAAAATTCGGGGAGGCGCGGAGTTAAACGTCTATGACAGATCTGGAATCCGCCGGTCTCGCCGGCACTGATACCTCGCTCATCATCGTGGATGACGACAAGGCTTTCCTGCAGCGACTTGCCCGGGCAATGGAAGCACGCGGCTTTCTGGTGGAAACGGCCGATTCGGTCGCCGAAGGCATGCGCAAGGTCGACCAGAAGCCGCCGGCCTATGCCGTCGTCGACATGCGCCTGGAAGACGGCAACGGCCTCGACGTGATCGAACTGATCCGCAAGCGCCGGCCTGAATCGCGCACCGTCGTCCTGACCGGCTATGGCAACATCGCGACCGCCGTGACCGCCGTGAAGCTGGGCGCCGTCGATTATCTCGCCAAGCCCGCCGATGCCGACGAGGTCTTCTCGGCGCTGACCCGCGATCCGACCGAGCGGGCTCTGCCGCCGGACAATCCGATGTCGGCCGATCGCGTCCGCTGGGAGCATATCCAGCGCGTGTATGAACTGTGCGAGCGCAATGTTTCGGAGACGGCCCGCCGCCTCAACATGCATCGCCGCACCCTGCAGCGCATCCTGGCAAAGCGCGCGCCGCGCTGAGGCGAGCCAGCCTCGCGGAACGATAACGGGCGCCGAGGCGCCCGTTTGCATGTCTGGAAGCCTGAGGGCTCGCTTCTATCGCCCCCGGCGGCGGATTTCCGTCGTTCCCTGCTGCACGGCGCCCTTCGGCGTGCGGCAGAAGCAGCGGTCGCCGACCTGCTCCAGCCGGCCGAGCGTGCAGGTGCCGAGCAGGGTGCGGCACTCGCTGCCGACCATCGGACGGATCCGCGGGCCGGCTGGCGTGCGCACGCGGGGCTGCGGCGCCGTGAACAGCTTGGGCTGGGCAAACAGGTTGGGCTGCTCGAATAGGCTGGGCGTGTCGATGCCGCTGCCGGCGAGCGCGGGCAGCGGCGCCAGGCTTAGAATCAGCGCCGCTGCGCTGAAAGCCAGGCGCCGGCCGAGGGATCTCTGCATCAAAAACTCTCCATGCGGCGCAGGGGCGCCACGGTCCGGCCATGCTATCAGCCCCGGCATCGCTCGACGATCGCACAGATCCCGGCGGGCTTTCGAACGCTGGGCGGCTATGTTAGGAAGCACACGATCAGCGCTGGGGGTCGAATATCTCCACGCGACAGGATAGTGCGCGCGCCTCCATTTTCGAGTGTCCGCGCCAAACAGAGGTAGATTGACGGCATGGCAGATCGCCCGTCGAGCTTCGACTATGAGGCTCTGCTCGCCTGCGGGCGAGGGGAATTGTTTGGCGAGGGCAACGCGCAATTGCCGCTGCCGCCCATGTTGATGTTCGACCGCATTACGTCGATCAGCGAAGAGGGCGGTGAATTCGGCAAGGGCCATATCCGCGCCGAGCTCGACGTCAATCCGGATCTCTGGTTCTTCCAGTGCCACTTCAAGGGCGATCCGGTAATGCCGGGCTGCCTCGGCCTCGACGCCATGTGGCAGATGCTGGGCTTCTTCCTCGGCTGGAGCGGGTCGCCGGGTCGCGGCCGCGCGCTGTCGACGGGCGAGATCAAGTTCTCCGGCATGGTCGTTCCCAGCGTCAAGCACGTCGAATATGGCGTCGACCTGAAGCGCGTCCTGCGCTCGAAGCTGGTGCTCGGCATCGGCGACGGGTGGTTGAAGGCCGATGGCGTCACCATCTACCGGGCCAAGGACCTTCGCGTCGGCCTGTTCCAGGGCGAAGCGACACCTGCCGTCGGTTGATCGGCAGGTCCGATCCGCACGGGGTCGGAACGGTCGCGAACCGAGCAGTATGCTCTTCAAGCTAAGGACGAGAATCGATGAAGCGGGTCGTCGTGACGGGGATGGGGATCGTCTCTTCCATCGGGAACAACACCCAGGAAGTGCTGGCGAGCCTGCACGAAGCGAAGAGCGGCATTACCTTTGCCCAGGATTACGCCGAGCACGGCTTCCGCAGCCATGTGTTCGGCGCGCCAACGCTGGATCCGGCCGAGGTCGTCGACCGGCGCGCCATGCGCTTCCACGGCGGCGGCACCGCCTGGAACCATGTCGCGATGGATCAGGCGATCCGCGATGCCGGCCTCGAGGAGGCCGACATTTCCAATGAGCGCACCGGCATCATCATGGGTTCGGGCGGGCCGTCGACGCGCACCATCGTCGAATCCGCGCAGAAGGCGCTGGCTTCCGGCTCGTCCAAGAAGGTAGGCCCGCTGGCCGTGCCCAAGGCGATGTCGTCCTCGCCGTCGGCGACGCTGTCGACCTGGTTCAAGATCAAGGGCGTCAACTATTCGATCTCCTCGGCCTGCGCGACGTCCAATCATTGCATCGGAAATGCCTATGAGATGATCCAGTACGGCAAGCAGGACCGGATGTTCGCCGGCGGCTGCGAGGAGCTGGACTGGACGCTGTCCGTGCTGTTCGACGCCATGGGCGCCATGTCGTCCAAGTATAATGACCGCCCGGCCATCGCCTCGCGCGCCTATGACGTCAACCGCGATGGCTTCGTCATCTCGGGCGGCGCCGGCGTGCTGGTGCTGGAAGAGCTCGAGATCGCCAAGGCGCGCGGCGCGCGCATCTATGGCGAGATCGTCGGCTACGGCGCCACCGCCGATGGCGCTGACATGGTCGCCCCGTCGGGCGAGGGCGCGGCGCGCTGCATGCGCCAGGCGCTTTCGACGGTGAAGGGCAAGGTCGACTACATCAACCCGCATGCGACGTCGACGCCGGTCGGCGACCTGAAGGAGATGGAAGCGATCCGCGAAGTGTTCGGCTCCGGCGACAATTGCCCGCCGATCTCGGCGACCAAGTCGCTGACCGGCCATTCGCAGGGCGCCACGGGCGTGCACGAATCCATCTATTCGCTGCTCATGCTCAACAACCGGTTCATCGCCGAATCGGCCAATATCGAAGAACTGGATCCGGCCTTCGCCGACATGCCGATCGTGCGCAAGCGCATCGACGACGCGAAGATCGACACCGTACTCTCCAACAGCTTCGGCTTCGGCGGCACCAACGCCTCGCTGGTCTTCCAGCGCTACGTCGCCTGAGACATAACAAAAACAAGGACGATCGAATGACGGCACCAACCAGCAACCTGATGAGCGGCAAGCGCGGGCTCATCATGGGTGTCGCCAACGATCATTCGATCGCCTGGGGCATCGCCCGCACGCTGGCGGCCCACGGCGCCGAACTCGCCTTCACCTATCAGGGCGATGCCTTCGGCCGCCGCGTGAAGCCGCTGGCCGACAGCATCGGCGCCAAGCTGCTGCTGCCCTGCGACGTCGAGGATGTCGCTTCCGTCGACAGCGTCTTCGCGGCGCTCAAGGCCGAATGGGGCAAGATCGATTTCATCGTCCACGCCATCGGCTTCTCTGACAAGAACGAGCTGAAGGGCCGCTACGCCGACACGACGCGCGACAATTTCGTGAAGACGATGGTGATCTCGTGCTTCTCCTTCACGGAGATCGCCAAGCGCGCCGCGGCGTTGATGACCGATGGCGGCTCGATCCTGACGCTGACCTATGGCGGCTCGACCCGCGTCATGCCGAACTACAACGTCATGGGTGTGGCCAAGGCGGCGCTGGAATCCTCGGTGCGCTACCTCGCCATGGATTTCGGCGGCGACAACATCCGCGTCAACGCCATCTCGGCCGGCCCCGTCCGCACGCTGGCCGGCTCCGGCGTCGCCGATGCGCGCATCATGTACAATTACCAGAAGAAGAACGCGCCGCTCCGCCGCACGGTCTCGCTCGACGAGATCGGCGGCTCGGCGCTGTATCTGCTGTCGGAACTGGGCGCCGGCGTCACCGGCGACGTGCATTTCGTCGATTCCGGCTACAACATCGTCTCGATGCCGCGCCTGGAAGAGCTGAAGGTCCACGAGGCCCACGCCGAAGCGATCAACCCGCAGGCGGATTGATTCTTCTCGGGGTTTGGATGAGTTCGAAGGGCGCCCAGGTGGCGCCCTTTTTGTTTTGGGGGTGAGCCTAGTTGTCTAGGACTTGGTCCATCCCCCACTCGCCGATAAACTCACCTGAAGTTGCATCTGCACGTGAACCGACCATGGATCCCTGCTTTCGCAGGGATGACGGCGAGGGTGGGTCGTGCAATTTTGGGTACATGACACCGTGCGTGTACATCCTGGCCAGCGGCCGTAACGGAACGCTCTACATCGGCGTGACGAGCAATTTGCCCCAGCGGGTCTGGCAGCATCGAGAAGGTTTCCTGGGCGGCTTCACGCGTCGATACGGGATCAAGACCTTGGTCTACTATGAGCGGCACGACACGATGGAATCGGCCATCCGCCGAGAGAAGCAGATGAAGCTCTGGAAACGGAACTGGAAGATCGAATTGATTGAGTGCGCCAGCCCGGACTGGCTCGATCTATACGAACAGATCGCCTTGTAGCCCCATCCTCCCCGTCATCCCTGCGAAAGCAGGGATCCACGCAGCGGAGCAGCCGCTCCCCCCGCAGCCGCAGAGAAACGCCCCCCACTGGCACGAAGGCCCGTCCCCCTCTATGACGGCGGCATGCTGCCCGTCGATGACGTCCTCCCCGAACTGAAATCCGTGCTCGAACGCGGCACCAGCGCCGTGCTGGTGGCGCCGCCCGGCGCCGGCAAGACCACGCGCGTGCCCCTGGCACTGCTCGACGCACCCTGGCGGGGCGATCGCCGCATCCTGATGCTGGAGCCGCGCCGGCTCGCCGCCCGCGCCGCGGCGCGGCGGATGGCCGAGACGCTCGGCGAAGAGGTCGGCCAGACCGTCGGCTACCGCGTCCGGCTCGAAAAGAAGGTTTCGGTAAAGACGCGCATCGAGATCATCACCGAAGGCGTCTTCACCCGCATGATCCTTGACGATCCCTCGCTCGATGGCGTCGCGGCGGTTATCTTTGACGAGTTCCACGAGCGCAGCCTCGACGGCGATCTCGGCCTGGCGCTGGCGCTCGATGCGCAGGGCGCGCTGCGCGACGATCTGCGTATCCTTGTCATGTCGGCCACCATCGACGGTGCCCGCGTCGCGCGGCTGCTCGGCGAGGCCCCGGTGGTCGAGAGCCTTGGTCGGATGTTCCCGATAGAGACCCGGCATGGCGGCCGCGACCCCGCCCGGCGCATGGAGGACGATGTCGCCGACGCCGTGCGGCGCTCGCTCGCTGCCGATAGCGGCAGCCTGCTCGTCTTCCTGCCGGGACAGGCGGAAATCCGCCGCGTCGCCGAGCGGCTGGAGGGGCGCGTCGCGCCCGAGGTCGAGATCGCGCCGCTCTATGGCGCGCTCGATTTCGCCGTGCAGGACCGCGCCATCCGGCCGGCCGCGCCGGGAAAACGCAAGGTGGTGCTGGCGACCTCGATCGCCGAAACCTCGCTGACCATCGAGGGTGTGCGCGTCGTGATCGATTCCGGCCTCGCCCGCGCGCCGATCTACGAGCCGGCGACCGGGCTGACCCGGCTGGAGACGCGCCGCGTCTCGCGCGCCGCGGCCGACCAGCGTCGCGGCCGCGCCGGCCGCACCGAGCCCGGCATCTGCTACCGGCTCTGGGAAGAAGGCCAGACGGCAGCCCTCGCGCCGTTCGACCGGCCGGAGATATTGGAGGCCGATCTGGCGCCGCTGGTGCTCGACCTCGCCAATTGGGGCGTCGCCGATCCAGGCCAGCTCGCCTTCCTCGATCCGCCGCCCAGGCCCGCCTGGGAGGAAGCCGTCGCGCTGCTGACCCGGCTCGACGCGCTCGACGCCGATCGCCGCCTGACGAAAGAAGGCGCGGCACTCGCCCGCCTGCCGCTCAGCCCCCGCCTCGGCCACATGCTGCGCAAGGGCGCGGAACTCGGTCTTGGCGGCCTCGCCGGCGCGGTCGCCGCCGTGCTTTCCGAAATCGGCCTCGGCGGCAACGACACCGATCTGCGCGAGCGCGTGCGCCGGCTCTTTGCCGCCCGCGATCCCAGATCCCGCGATTCGCTCGGTCTCGCCGCCCGCTGGGCCCGCGATGTCGGGGCGCGTCCGGACGATGGCCGGCAGGCGCCGGAGGAAGCGGGGCTGCTCACCGCCTTTGCCTTTCCCGACCGCATCGCCATGGCGCGCGGCGCGCCCGGCGCCTTCGTCATGGCGAATGGCCGGGGCGGCGTGCTCGATGCGTCCGACGCCCTGTCGCGCGAGCCCTATCTCGCCATTGCCAGCTTGCAGGGCGCGGCCGAAAAGGCCCGCATTCTGACCGCGGCGCCGATCACGCTGGCCGAGATCGAGGCCCATTTTTCCGGCCTGATCACGGACGAGGAAAGCGTCGCCTTCGATCCGCAGACCGGTTCGGTGCGCGGCCGCGCCGTGCGCCGGCTCGGCCGCCTGGTCCTTGGCGACCGGGCGATTGCCAAGGTCTCGGATGGAGCCGTGCAGGCGGCCCTGCTGGCGGAAATCCGCCAGCGCGGCGTGGCGGAACTGCCGTGGGAAAAATCGGCCGAGCAGTTTCGTGCCCGCATCGCCTTCCTGCATGCGCGGCTCGGCGGCGGGTGGCCGGATGTTTCCGATGCGACGCTGGCCGAAACCCTGCCGGACTGGCTCGGGCCTTTCCTGAGTGGCAAGCGCCGGCTCGATGCGGTGACGCCGGGGCTGTTGCATGAGGGGCTGGCGAGCCTCGTCCCCTGGGACAAGCGTGCGCTGATGGACCGCCTCGCGCCGACGCATTTCGATGCGCCTTCGGGATCGCGCGTGCCGATCGATTATTCGGACGAGAATGGCCCGGTTCTGGAAATCCGCGTCCAGGAACTGTTCGGCCTCGATCGCCACCCGGCGGTGGCCGATGGCGCGGTGCCGGTGACGGTAACGCTGCTATCGCCCGGCCATCGTCCGATCCAGATCACTCGAGACCTGCCCGGCTTCTGGCGCGGCTCGTGGAAGGATGTGCGCTCCGACATGCGCGGCCGCTATCCCAAGCATGTCTGGCCCGACGATCCGCTTGCCGCGCAGGCGACGGCGCGCGCCAAGCCGCGCGGCACCTGAGGCGGGATCGGGACTCGGAATTGCCATCCTGCTGTGGGCATTCTGGGGAAATCGAATCATCCGGCCGTCGCGGAAAGGAACGACCATGAAGATTGATCCCGTCGCCATCGATGCGGCCGTGACCAAGGAGGCGCTTCTGGTTAGTCTCGCTGATGGCCGCGAACTCGCGACCCCGATCGACTGGTTTCCGCGCCTTCTCGGCGCCACCCGCGCCGAGCGCGAGAACTGGCACCTGACCGGCCGCGGCGAGGCCATCCACTGGCCCGACCTCGGCGAGGACATCGAGATCGCCAGCCTGCTGCGGACCAGCTGACCTTCGGCCATGCCGGGTGGTGGCAGGAGGCCGCCACACGCTCGCCGTCATCTCCGCGCAGGTGGGGACCCATTCATCCCCGTTCTTTGACGCAAAACCAGAGATCTAGCTGCCGACGCCTCGGCTGCATGGATCCTCGCTTTCGCGAGGATGACGGCGTTTTGGATGTTTGCGTCGGCGCTCCTTCACCTCTCCCTGAGGGCGAGGTCGACGGCCGCAGGCCGGCGGGTGAGGGTTTACGGCCTCACCGGATGAGCCTCTCGACGACGCACCGCCTGACCCGGAGGGTTCCCGAAACCCTCACCCGGGCGTCGCTCCGACCTCTCGCTCAGGGAGAGGTAAAGCGAAGGACTTGCCCTCACTTATGCCAGCGGCGGCCTTCGGTGACGATGCCGAACAGATCGGGGTGGCGGGCATAGGCGGTGATGCCGGCCAGCGCCGGTTCGGGATGGACGACGACCGAGGTCGGCATCCGGTCCATCATCGCGCCATGCGGCACCTTGTCGATGAAGGCGTCGCGAAAACCGCTCTCCTTCAGGAAGGGCGCGATCTTGGCGGCGATGCCGCCGGCCAGGAACACGCCGCCATTGGCCATGAAGATCAGCGCCAGATTGCCTGCGAGCCGGCCGAGATGCACGCAGAACAGTTCGAGCGCTTCTTCCGCCGCCGCGTCGGAGCGATCCATCGCCGCGGCGGTGATCTCGGACGGGTTGTCGAAGCGCGCCGCCTCGCCCCGGGCGCTGGCGACCGCCCGGTAGAGCCGCAGCAGGCCGCTGCCGCAGAGCAGCGTTTCGCCCTCGATGCGCGCGAACGGGTCGGTCTGCTGGTGCGGCCGCTCGATATGCGGCCAGATCTCGAAATCGCGCGCGCTGACCGGCGCCAGGTCGATATGGCCGCCCTCGCCGGGCACCGGCAGCCAGGCGCCATTGGCGTGGATCAGCGCCGCGGCGCCGAGGCCGGTGCCGGGACCGACCACCACTTGCGCGCCATTGGCGAGCGGCGTGCCGCTGCCGATCGTCACCAAATCCTCGCCGGCCAGCGCCGGCAGCGACAGCGACAGCGCCTCGAAATCGTTGAGCAGGATCACCTCGTCCAGACCGAAGCGCGCGATCATCCGCTTGGGCTCGACCACCCAGTGGCAATTGGTGAGCGGAACCTGGTCGCCCTGGATCGGCCCGGCCAGCGCCAGCACGGCCGAATGCGGCGCCGCGCCTTCCGGCAGCACGGCGGCGATCGCGTCGTCGATGGTGGCGAAATCGGCCGTCAGCACGGTCGGGAACCGGATGACCCGGCCGGTCTCGTCCGGCACCAGCGCGAAGCGGGCATTGGTGCCGCCGATATCGCCGATCAGCGTCGGGAACGGTACGAAGGCGCGGGGCGGGGTGGTGGTGGTCATGGTGCCTTGGGTTGGCTGAGCGGGCGTTGGCAAGCTGGGCGGTGCGGAGCGCATCACGATGTCTGCAGGAAGGCGTCGGGATGGGCGATCAGGAGATTGGCGGTCGCCTGGTTCAGCGCCATCGGAATGTCGTAGAGCGCGGCGAGCCGCATCAGCGCCTTGACGTCTACGTCATGCGGCATCGGCGTCAGCGGGTCGACGAAAAAGATCAGGCCCTTGATGCGGCCCTCGGCGATCAGCGCGCCGATCTGCTGGTCGCCGCCGAGCGGGCCGCTCTTCAGCCGCGTCACCGGCAGCGTCGGCACGGCGGCGAGGATCCGGCTGCCGGTCGTGCCGGTGGCGAACAGGTCGAAATCCCCAAGCTTGGCCTGGTGCGAGACGGCAAAGGCGACGAGCGCGTCCTTCTTCTGGTCATGCGCAACCAGGGCTAGGGCCGGGCGGATCGGGGCCGGGTCGATCGTCATTGTCAGTTCTCCAAGCGGTCTCCCGGACCGGCTTGCCAGTGATAGAAAAATCGGGGTCCGAGGAAAAGCCGAAAGTGAGGCAGGACGACAATTTGATGGCAGGCCCGCACCGGCGTTTCTTTGATCAGTTGTATAAAAAAATGTCGCCGCATAATCTGCCAGCCACGATCCGCCTTGCTTGTGAAGGGCAGGGTTGCGCGGGGGCCTGAATAAAGAAAGCGCATGAAATTTGCCGGGCTCCATGCAAAATGGAAAAGAACGGCCGCTCGTCGGTAACGTCAGGGGAACTTTCGGTCTGGCGATCAACGCCCGACGAAGACGCCTTCAAGAGGAGAGAGTCACCATCATGATCCGCAAGTTTATCGGGGTAGCCTTCGTGGCGCTTATGGCCACGGGTTCGGCCTGGGCTGCCGACGTCAAGCCGGCCATCGTCTATGGCACCGGCGGCAAGTTCGACAAATCCTTCAACGAGGCCGGCTTCAACGGCTCGGAGAAGTTCAAGTCCGAGACCGGCATCGACTACAAGGATTTCGAGCCGCAGAACGACACGCAGGGCGAACAGGCAATCCGCAATTTCGCCAAGCGCGGGTTCAACCCCGTCGTCGCGCTCTCCTTTGCCTGGACCGATGCGGTCGCCAAGGTCGCGAAGGAATTCCCCGATACGCAGTTCGTGCTGGTCGATTCCGTCGTCGAGGCTCCGAACGTCCGTTCGGTCGTCTTCGCCGAGGACGAGGGCTCCTATCTCGTCGGCGTGCTCGCCGGCCTGAAGTCGGAAACCAAGAAGGTCGGCTTTGTCGGCGGCATGGACATCCCGCTGATCCGCAAGTTCGGCTGCGGCTACGTCCAGGGCGCCAAGGCGGCCGGCGCGACGGACGTCTTCCAGAACATGACCGGCACGACGGGCGCTGCCTGGAACGATCCGGTTCGCGGCGGTGAACTCGCCAAGTCGCAGATCGACCAGGGCGCGGACGTGATCTACGCGGCAGCCGGCGCCACCGGCCTCGGCGTGCTGCAGACCGCCGTCGACGCCGGCAAGCTCGGCATCGGCGTCGATTCCAACCAGAACCACCTGCACCCCGGCAAGATCCTGACCTCGATGGTCAAGCGCGTCGACGTCGCCGTGCACAACGCCTATTCCGACGTCAAGGACGGCAAGTTCACCGCCGGCACCCAGGCGCTCGGCCTCAAGGAAGGCGGCGTGGACTGGGCGCTCGACGACAACAACAAGCCGCTCGTCACCGACGAGATGAAGGCTGCCGTCGAAAAGGCCAAGGCCGACATCATCTCCGGCACCGTCAAGGTTCATGACTACATGACCGACGAGAAGTGCCCGAGCTGATCGCGGTCCGTTTCTGAAACCCGTCGCGATGCCGGATTTTCTCGGCGTCGCGACGGATCCGATGCGGCCGGCGGCGCCGGCGAGGGGCATCCCGGCGGAGCGAGCGCTTCGCGCCGGGTTCGGAGGTCCGGCCCCTTTCCCGGTCATGGCGATGAACAGTCCGGCCACCTTCCTTAAGAAGGTGCAGCCGTTTCGGGGCCCCTGAATGACAGCTTCGACCTTGGATTCCACGCCCGCCATCGAGCTTGTCGGCATCGACAAGCGCTTCGGGCCGGTCCACGCCAACAAGAACATCCACCTCGCCGTCGCCAAGGGCTCGATCCATGGCATCATCGGCGAGAACGGCGCCGGCAAGTCGACGCTGATGTCGATCCTGTACGGATTCTACCATGCCGACAGCGGCCAGATCCTGGTCGACGGCAAGGAGATCCGCATCACCGACAGCCAGACGGCGATCCAGGCCGGCATCGGCATGGTCCACCAGCACTTCATGCTGGTCGAGAATTTCTCCGTGCTCGAAAACGTCATGCTCGGCGTCGAGGGCGGCGCGCTGCTGAAGGGCGGCGAGACCGCCGTGCGCCTGGCGCTGCAGCAGATCGAGCGCGAATACGGGCTCGATGTCGATCCCGACGCGATCATCGAGGAACTCCCGGTCGGCAAGCAGCAGCGGGTCGAGATCCTCAAGGCGCTCTATCGCGGCGCGGAGGTGCTGATCCTCGACGAGCCGACCGGCGTGCTGACGCCGGCCGAGGCCGACCATCTGTTCAAGATGCTGGCGCAGCTGAAGGCGCAGGGCAAAACCGTCATCCTGATCACGCACAAGCTGCGCGAGATCATGGCGATCACCGACACCGTCTCGGTCATGCGGCGCGGCGAGATCGTCGCCACGCGCAAGACCTCCGAGACCACCATGCCGGAGCTGGCCGAGCTGATGGTCGGCCGCCGCGTGCTGCTGCGCGTTGAGAAGGGCGAGGCGAAGCCTGGCCCCGTCGTGCTCTCGGTCGAGAACCTGACCGTCAAGGACGGCCGCGGCGTCACCATGGTCGACAACGTCTCCTTCGAGGTCCGGGCCGGCGAGATCGTCGGCATCGCCGGCGTCGCCGGCAACGGCCAGTCGGAACTGCTCGAGGCGATCGCCGGCATCCGCAAGGCCTCGTCGGGGCGGATCATCATGAATGGCGAGCCGGTCGACAGGAATGGCCGCATCGACCCCGCGCTCCTGCGCAAGAAGGGCCTCGCCCATGTGCCGGAGGACCGGCACCACATGGGCCTGGTGCTCTCCTTCGAGGAAAACGAGAATTCGATCCTCGGCTACCAGGACGATCCGAAATATCTGAAGGGCCCGTTCCTCAACATCGACGCGATCCGCAAGGACGCCGTGGAGAAGATCGAGAAATACGACATCCGCCCGGCCGATCCGCGTCTGAAGACCGCGAATTTCTCCGGCGGCAACCAGCAGAAGATCGTGCTGGCGCGCGAAATCGAGCGGGATCCGGCCTGTCTTCTCGTCGGCCAGCCGACGCGCGGCGTCGATATCGGCGCCATCGAGTTCATCCACAAACGCCTTGTGGCGCTGCGCGACCAGGGCAAGGCGATCCTGCTGGTTTCGGTCGAGCTGGACGAGATCCGCTCGCTGTCGGACCGCATCCTGGTGATGTTCGCCGGCACCATCGTCGGCGAGCCGGATTCCCATGCCGACGAGCAGGAAATCGGCCTGATGATGGCCGGCATCGGCCGGGAGGCGGCGGAATGATGATCGACGCCCAAGCAAGCGCTGATGCGGTCCCCCCCTCCCGAAGCTGCTTTCGCTTCGCTCGGCACCTTCGACCTCCCCTCAAGGGGGAGGTTCAGCAAGGATCTTTTCGCGGTAGCGAGCTCCGCTTGAACCCTCCCCTTGAGGGAGGGTCGAAAACGCCGTGGCGTTTTCGGGGAGGGGCCAAAAGCCGCCATCCCGCCAGCCTTGCCAACGCGTTGAACCGCGGTTCCCACAGCCACCCGGAAGCACACCCATGAGCGTCCCACTCGGAACCCTGCCGCGCTGGGTCAATTTCGGCCTGCTGCCGCTGATCAACGTCGCCGTGGCCTTCGCGCTTTCCGGCCTCGTCGTGCTGTTCATCGGCGAGAACCCGATCGAGGCGGTGAAATACCTCGTCCAGGGCGCGCTCGGCGATGGCGAGGGCATTGCCTTCACCCTCTACTACGCCACCAATTTCATCTTCACCGGCCTCGCGGTCGCGGTCGCCTTCCATGGCGGCCTGTTCAACATCGGCGGCGAGGGCCAGGTCTATCTGGGCGGCCTCGGCGTCGCCTTCGCGGCGCTGACGCTCGACCGCTATATGCCCTGGTACGTCACGGCCGTGTTCGCCACGGCCGCGGCCTTCGCCTTCGGCGCCGCCTGGGCGTTCATCCCCGCCTGGCTGCAGGCCAAGCGCGGCAGCCACATCGTCATCACGACGATCATGTTCAACTTCATCGCCGCCGCGCTGATGGTCTATCTGCTGGTCAACGTCATCAAGCAGCCCGGCAACATGTCGCCGCAGACCCGCCTGTTCGAGGAAGGCGGCCAGCTGCCGAAGCTCGGCTGGCTGATGCAGGTCTTCGGCCTCGATATCGGCGCCGCGCCCTTCAACGTCTCGTTCCTGATCGCCCTGGTCGCGGCGGTGGCGGTGTGGCTGCTGATCTGGCGCACCCGCTTCGGCTACGAGATCCGCACGATGGGGACCAATGCGACGGCGGCCGTCTATGCCGGCATTCCCTATGTGAAGACCGTCGTCATCACCATGCTGATCTCGGGTGGCCTCTCCGGCATGATGGCGCTGAACCCGGTGATGGGCGACGCCGGCAAGCTGCAGATCGATTTCCCCGCCGGCGCCGGCTTCGTCGGCATCGCGGTGGCGCTGATGGGCCGCTCCCATCCGGTCGGCATCATCATCGCCTCGATCCTGTTCGGCGTGCTCTATCAGGGCGGCGCGGCGCTCGCCTTCGACATGCCCAACATCTCGCGCGAGGTGATCATCCTGATCCAGGGCCTGGTCATCCTGTTCGCGGGCGCGCTCGAGCACATGTTCCGTCCGGCGCTGATCGTGTTGTTCGCCCCGAAACCCAAATCCGTCGCGGCGTCGCCCGCCGGCGCGGCCTGAGGAGCGATCATGGACTTCGCCGATCTGATCCAGATCCTCGCCGCCACGGTCCGCCTGTCCGTGCCGCTGATCTTCACCGCGCTCGCCGGCCTCTATGCCGAGCGGTCCGGCATCTTCGACATCGGCCTGGAAGGCAAGATGCTGTTCTCGGCCTTCTCCGCCGCCTCGGTCGCCACCGTCACCGGCTCGCCCTGGCTCGGGCTGTTCGCCGGCATCCTGACCGGCGTGCTGCTCAGCCTGCTGCACGGCTTCGCCTCGATCACCCAGCGCGGCAACCAGATCATCTCGGGCGTGGCGATCAATTTCATCGCCTCCGGCCTGACGATCCTGCTCGGCAATGCCTGGTTCGGCCAAGGCGGCCGCACGCCGCAATTGCCGAACACGGCCCGCTTCACCGAGATCACGCTGCCCTTCGCCGCCGATATCGCGCCGATCCCCGTCCTCGGCCCGCTCTATTCGGGGCTGGTTTCCGGCCAGAACATCCTGGTTTATCTCGCCTTCCTGGCGGTCCCCTTCACCTGGTGGGTGCTCTATCGCACGCGCTTCGGCCTGCGCGTCCGCGCGGTGGGCGAAAATCCCGGCGCGGTCGACACGGCCGGCATTTCCGTCGCCTGGCTGCGCTACCGCGCGCTGATCTGCTGCGGCATCCTTGCCGGTTTCGCCGGCACGTATCTGTCGATCGCCCAGTCCGCCGGCTTCATCCGCGAGATGTCGGCCGGCAAGGGCTATATCGCGCTGGCAGCGCTGGTCTTCGCCAAGTGGAAGCCGCTCAACGTGCTTCTGACCTGCCTGCTGTTCGGCTTCCTCGACGCCGCCTCGATCCGCCTGCAGGGCATCATCCTGCCCGGCATCGGCGAGGTTCCGGTGCAATTGATCCAGGCACTGCCCTACATCCTGACCGTGATCCTGCTTGCCGGCTTCATCGGCAAGGCGATCCCGCCCAAGGCTGGCGGCGTGCCCTATGTGAAGGAACGCTAAGATGGACGACCAGCTCAAGGCGGAACTGCTGCAGCGGGCGCAGGAAGTCCGCCTCAATGCGCACGCGCCCTATTCGAAATTCCTGGTCGGAGCCGCGGTGCTGACCGAGGATGGCGAGGTCTATGTCGGCGCCAATGTCGAGAACGCCGCCTATCCCGAGGGCTGGTGCGCCGAGACCTCGGCGATCGGCCAGATGATCGCCGCCGGCATTCCGGGCGACGGCCGCCGCATCGCCGCCGTGGTGGTCGTGGCCGACCGGGTCGATGGCGGCATCGTCTGCACGCCCTGCGGCGGCTGCCGCCAGCGGCTGAAGGAATTCTCGCATCCCACCACGCTGATCCATTGCTCGGATCCGACCGGCGAGGGCCAGGATTTCACCATGGCGCAGCTGCTGCCGGCTGGCTTCTCCATGGACGAGCGGTTCTGATGTCGGCGCTTCGGGACGACGGCCGCGCCGCGGCCGCCGTGCTGCGCGACCGGCGCGACGCGCCCTATCGCATCGGCATCGTGCTCGGCTCCGGCCTCGGTCCGCTGGCCGACGCCGTCACCGACGCCGTCCGCATTCCCTATGCCGAGCTGCCCGGCATGCCGGTGTCGAAGGTTTCGGCCCATGCCGGGGCGCTGGTGGCGGGCCGGCTGGAAGGCGTCGAGGTCCTCGTTTTCTCCGGCCGCTCGCATTTCTACGAATCCGGCGACGCCTCGGTCATGCGCAACGCCATCGGCCTGCTGAAGGCGATGGGCTGCGAGGGCGTCATCCTCACCAATGCCGCCGGCTCGCTCCGCCCCGAAATGGGGCCCGGCTCGCTGATGATGTTGGAAGACCACATCAATCTCTCGGGCGCCAATCCGCTGATCGGCGAAGAGACCGATGCCCGCTTCGTCGGGCTTTCCGTTGCCTATGACCTGGTGTGGCGCGCCAGCCTGGAGCGCGCCGCCAAGCGCGAGGGCGTCGATCTCGAAAGCGGCGTCTATATGTGGTTCTCCGGCCCGTCCTTCGAGACGCCGGCCGAAATCCGCATGGCGCGCATCCTCGGCGCCGATGCGGTGGGCATGTCGACCGTGCCGGAGACCATTCTGGCGCGGTTCTTCGGGCTGAAGGTCGCCGCCATCTCCAACATCACCAATCTCGGCGCCGGCATGGCGGCGGGCGAGCTGTCGCATGGGGAGACCAAGGAAATGGCGCCCCTCGGTGCGAAGAAGCTCGAAAAGATCATCCGCCGATTCCTGCGGGATCTGGAGGACTGACGAAGGGGCCCGCCACCTCTCCCATGGGGAGAGGTGAGGTATAGTGCGATCCGTGACCATGGCTGGACGCGTATCGGTATGGGAGGCGTGCCAAAGAAATGCTGCTGCCGCAGGAAATCATCCGCGCCAAGCGCGAGGGCGAGGCGCTTGCCCCCGAGGCGATCCGCTTCATGGTCGAGGGCCTGACTTCCGGCGCCGTCTCCGAAGGCCAGGTCGCCGCCTTTGCCATGGCGATCTTCTTTCGCGGCATGACGCGCGACGAGGCGGTGGCGCTGACGCTCGCCATGCGCGATTCCGGTTCGGTGCTCGACTGGTCGCACCTCGACGGCCCCGTGGTCGACAAGCATTCGACCGGCGGCGTCGGCGACAATGTCTCGCTGATGCTGGCCCCGATGGTCGCGGCCTGCGGCGCCTATGTGCCGATGATCTCCGGCCGCGGCCTGGGCCATACCGGCGGCACGCTCGACAAGTTCGATTCCATCCCCGGCTACCAGAGCCAGCCCGACCTCGCCCTGTTTCGCCAGGTGGTGAAGGATTGCGGCACCGCCGTCATCGGCCAGACGGCCGATCTCGCGCCGGCCGACAAGCGCCTCTACGCCATCCGCGACGTCACCGCGACGGTCGAATCGATCCCGCTGATCACCGCCTCGATCCTGTCGAAGAAGCTCGCCGCCGGGCTGCGGGGGCTCGTGCTCGACGTCAAGACCGGCACCGGCGCCTTCATGGCGAGCCATGCCGACGCCCGCGCGCTGGCGAAAAGCTTGGTCGAGGTGGCAAACGGCGCCGGCGTCCCCACCACGGCGCTGATCACCGACATGAACGAGCCGCTGGCATCGGCCGCCGGCAATGCGCTCGAGATGCGCAACGCGGTGCACTACCTGACGGGGGCGGCCCGCGACGCGCGGCTGCACGAGATCACCGTGGCGCTCGGCGCCGAGATGCTGATCACCGCCGGCCGCGCCGATGGCGTCTCCGCCGCGCGCGAGCGCATCGAGACCGCGCTCGCCTCCGGCCGCGCGGCGGAAATCTTTGGACGCATGGTGGCGGGGCTGGGCGGCCCCGCCGATTTCGTCGAGCGCGTCGACGACTACCTGCCCGACGCCGAGATCGTGCGCGACGTGCTGGCCGAGGATTACGGCCATGTCGCCGGCATCGACACCCGCGCCGTCGGCGTCGCGGTGATCGAGCTCGGCGGTGGCCGCCGCATGGCGAGCGACCCGATCGACCTCTCCGTCGGCTTTTCCGACCTCGCCGGCATCGGCGCCCCGATGGACGCGAAGACGCCGCTCGGCCGGGTGCATGCGAAATCGGAGGCCGACGCCGACCGCGCCTCGGCGCTGCTGCGCGCCGCCTACCGCCTCGGCCCCCGCCCGGAAGTCAGCGCGACCGTGTATGAGCGGGTCGAGGGCTGAACTCTTCTTCGCGGGCCGGCGCCAGCGGGGGCGGCCTTCCTTCGCCCGTCACGCTGTGGGTGTGGTCGAGGATCGGCCGGACCTCAATGCTGCCCATCCGCGCCATGGGCGAGGCCCTGGCGATCGCGATCGCCGCGTTCCGGTCTTCCGCCTCGATGATCAGGAAGCCGCCGAGCATCTCCTTGGCCTCAGTGAAGGGGCCGTCGGTGACGCTGGCCTGCCCCGCCCGGACGCGCACCACGGCGGCGGTCTCGGGCGGTTGCAGCGGCCGCGCCAGGATCAGTTGCCCCGCCTGGCGCAGGGACCAATCCTGCTCGATCGTCGCGTCGGTGAGCCGGGCTTGCTCTTCCTTCGACAACGCTGCCATCGCGTCGCCGTCGATATAGACCAGGCAGGCAAACTGCATCGGAAGCTCCTTTGATCGGGGGCGAGCGAGGCTTGGGCCTCTAGCGGTATTCCAGCTCCGGATACCAGTCGGTGCCGCGGCCTTCCGGCGTCAGGTCGAGCACGGTCCAGAGCGGCATCACGTCCGGGGCGCCGCGCGGGTCCTGGCCGGGATCGGCGCTCTCGCCCATCTCGTCGCGCCAGAAATGGCGGATGACGCCGTCCCTGCGCGTGAACACGTTGAGCGCCGGGATGTCGGCATCCTCGGGGCTCGCATAATCCCGCGTGTAATCGCCGCTCATGTCCGAATAGAGCTTCAGCGCCTTCCAGCCGCGCTCCTGCTTGAACGCCCAGAGCCGCTCGATCGGCGAGCGGGCGACCATGGCGAAGGCGACGCGCTGCTCGATATCCCGCGCCTCGCCGTCCCAGGCGCTCATCAGCGCCGTGCACATCGGGCAGGGCCGCTTGCGCTGCGGCCCATACATGTAGTTGTAGACGACCAGCGTCGTGTGCTCGCCGAACAGGCCGGCGAAATCGACCGGCCCCAGCTCGCCCTCGAAGCGGTAATCCTTGTCGACGATGGCGCCCGGCGGCAGGGCGCGGCGCTGCGCCGCCACCCGTTCGATATGGCGGCGAAGCTCGATTTCCTCCGCCAGCAGCGCCTGCCGCGCCTGGCGATAGGCCTCGCTCTCGTTCGGCACGCGGGCGGTGTTGCGGGCCGCCATTTCCCGGGCCGGAACGAGCGTCTCCGGCGGAACGATCTGGTCATGCGGCATGGTCTCATCCCTTTCGCTGCTTCGCGCTGGCGCGGGCCAATCGGCCGCGCCTCAAGCCCCCGACGAACGGACCGGCCGCAAATCGACAGCGAGGAGACGGAAAAGGCGAAAAAGTCCTATTCGGCCCATTCGCTGTCGGTGGTGAAGGCGATGGTGAGCCAGCGATTATAGCTCTCGTCGCCGATCGCCTCGCCGATCTCGTCGCGGATCCGGTCCCATTCCTCCAGCCGCCGCGCCGGTTCGTTCTTGGCGACGATGAAATAGATCTCGATCTGCTTGGCGCGGCCCACCTTGGCGACATAGGCGCGATAGGCGAGAAAGCCATGCCGCCGGACCGTATCCGTCGCCACCTGGTCGACATGCTCCTTCAGATCGGCCGGCGCCAGCAGCAGCATCTCCGAGACCGCCTGGCGCACCGTGCCGATCGGGATCGGGATGATGGCGGCGCTGATCACGGCGAGCGCGACGGGATCGATATAGGGCGAGATCCATTCATGCGCCGTGCCCTCGACGGCATAGCCGATGGCGAAGGCAATGAGCAGCGCGCCACTGATCGCGCCCGACATCACCCAGGAATGGATGTCGAGCTTGAGAAAATCCGACTGGATCCTTCGGTTGGCGCGCCAGTCGACCACCGTCATCACGACGCAGACGACCAGTGTCGCCGCGGCATAGATGATGGCATAGCCGAATTCGAGCTCGCGCCCGCCGCCCTGGATCGAGAGGATGGCGTTGATCAGCGCATAGATGGCGACGATGATCAGGATGGTGCCGTTGAGGCCCAGCACGATCGGCTCGAGATGCCAGAAGCCCATGCTGAAGCGGTTGCGCAGTTTTCCCGAAACCGCGTCGCGCTGGGCCGATTGCACGATCAGGTGCGACACGCCGAGCGCCACCGTGGTCATGGCGGCGTCGGCCAGCGCATAGACGCCGTCAAAGGCGATGGAAAACGACCCCGAAAGCAGGCCAAAGCTGATGCCGAACGCCGCGACGACAAAGGTGATCGCGATCGACGCGCGGAGGATGGTCTGTTCGGTCAGCAATCGTCTCTCCCTGGCCCACTTCGGCCGGACGCCGGCGGCGCGGGACCTTAGCGAGACGGGCGTCCGGATGCACGCCCGCTTTCAGGCAAGCAGGCCGCGCAGCAGCACATAGCTGCCGACCGAGATCACCACGCCGGCGAAGATCGGGCCGAGCCATGCCTTGCGGCTGGAGAGATGCCGGCCCGCCGCCGCGCCGACCAGGCCTCCGGCGACCCCGCCCAGCACGAAGACGAAGGCCAGCGGCCAGTCGACCAAGCCGCTGGCGGCATAGCTCGACGCCGTCGCCGCGCCGAAGGCGCTGACGGCGACCAGCGACGTGCCGATGGCGAAGGTAAGCGGCATGCCGGTCGCGAGCATCAGGCCGGGGACGATGAGAAAGCCGCCGCCAATGCCAAAGAAGCCGGAGAGGCCGCCGACGCCGAGCCCGGTCGCGATCAGGCGCGGCAGCAGATGGCGGGCGGTTTCCGCCGTCAGGCGAACCCCTTCCTGGCCGGCGGCGCCGCGCCGGCGCAGCATCACCAGCCCGACGACGATCATCAGCGCGCCGAACAGCATCAGCAGCTTGTGGCCGTCGACCGACTTGGCGAGCTCCGCGCCAGCCAGCGCGCCGATCACGCCGGCCGCCGCGAACACCGCGCCGCAGCGCCACTTCACCCGGCCCGCCCGCCAATGCGGCATGAGATTGGCGAAGGCGCTGGCCGCCACCGCCACCGTGGCCGTGCCGATCGCGACATGCGGCGACGCGACGCCGACGCCATAGACGAGGAACGGAACGGCGAGGATCGATCCGCCTCCCCCGACCAGCGCCAGCACGAAGCCGACGATCGAGCCGAAGAAGGCGCCGAGCAGGTCTGTGAAGAGGCTGGGCATGATCATCTCTCTAGACTCAGCCCGCCAGCGTCGAAGGCGTGCGGTTCCACGGCGCGAGCCGCAGGATCCGCGCCATGGCGCAGGTGCCGGAGACGCCGGCGAACACCAGGCCCGCACCGACGAAGCCGGAAAGCCAGAAGAAGGCCGGATGCACCAGGGCGCCGAGCAGCGCGCCGATCACGACCAGGCTGCCGGCCACGATCTGCACCTGGCGCATCATCTCGATCGGCTGGCGCCGGTCGGCGACGACCGCATGGCCGGCCTTCTTCCAGCTGTCGAGCCCGCCTTCCAGCCGATAGGCCTCGCTTGGCGCGGCGGCGGCCAGCCGGTCGGCATGCGCCGTCGTGCGCGCCCCGGAGCGGCAGGTGAAGATGATGGGACGACCGGGTTCCACGTCCAGCGTCTGCAGCGTCGAGAGCGGCCGGGGCCGGGCGCCGGCAATGTGTTCGCGGCGGAATTCGTCCGCCTCGCGGATGTCGACCAGCAGCGCGCCGCCTTCGACGAGTTCCTTCGCCCGGTCTGCCGGGATTGCCTTCAAGGTCATGGGTCTTTCCTTCGTGTCAGGTCTGGGGTGTGGTTTCGGTCCGGCAATAGAGCCGGTGCAGCACGGCGATCAGTTCGCCGATGCGGGGGTCGTCGAGGCGATACCAGATGGTCTGGCTGTCGCGCCGGGAGGTGACGATGCCGCTCTCGCGCATCTTGGCGAGGTGCTGCGACAGCGCCGACTGGCTGAGGCCCACCGTCTCCGCGAGCGCGCCGACGGTCATCTCGCCATGCTCGACGAGCTTGCAGAGCACCATCAGCCGCCGCTCATTGCCCAGCGCCCGCAGCAGATCGGCGACTTCCATCGCATTGGCTTCGAAGGCGGCGAGATCCAGGGGGGCGAGGTCGTGCGGCATGAAAAGCTTCCTGTCTATTAGGTGTTGCTAAATTAGTAATCGCTAATATATATGTCAAGCCATAAGCGATAAAGGAGACCATCATGTCGTCGTCCCACAGCGCGCCCGTCATCCGGGCCTTCTTCGATGAACCGACCCACACCATCAGCTATCTCGTCGCCGACCCGGCGACCCGGAAGGCCGCCGTCATCGATCCGGTGCTGGACTATGATCCGCGCTCCGGAACGGTCGATCTGCGCTCCGTCCGCGCCATCCTGGCCGCGGCGCGCGAGGCGGATTGGGATATCGTCTGGGTGCTGGAGACGCATGCCCATGCCGACCATCTCTCGGGCGCCCCCTATATCAAGGCCGAGACCGGCGCCACGATCGGCATTGGCGAGCACATCAAGGACGTGCAGCGCATCTTTCGGCCGGTCTTCAACGCGACCGACCTGAAGACCGATGGCAGCGATTTCGATCACCTGTTCAGGGATGGCGAGCGCTTCCGGATTGGGGACCTTGAGGCCTCGGTGCTGCATACGCCCGGGCACACGCCGGCGGATGTCGTCTATCGTATCGCCGATGCCGCCTTCGTCGGCGACACGCTGTTCATGCCGGATTATGGAACGGCGCGGGCCGATTTCCCCGGCGGCGACGCCCGCACGCTGTATCGGTCGATCCAGCGCCTGCTGGAGCTGCCGGGCGAGACGCGGCTGTTCATGTGCCATGACTACAAGGCGCCCGGCCGCGATCACTATGCCTGGGAGACCACGGTGCAGGCGCAGCGCGACGGCAATGTGCATGTCGGCGCCGGGACCAGCGAGGAGAAGTTCGTCGCCATGCGCGAGAGCCGCGACGCGACCCTGTCGGCGCCGACGCTGCTGTTGCCCTCGATCCAGGTCAACATCCGCGCCGGCCGGATGCCCGCCGCCGAAAGCAATGGCGTGCGGTATCTGAAAGTCCCGGTCAAGGCCGCACCGGACGCCGCGCTGCTGTGATCCGAGCGGCCACCGGGGCAGGGGCGCCGCATTCTGACGTGCGCCCCTCAAATTTCGATTCCTCTCCTATCCGGTTTGGCCTAAAACAGGCGCGGGCCGGCAGAGCCGGCGAAGACGGATCGTTTCAGGGACGGAAAACCTCATGACCAGCGGCGCCATTTATCCGAGCCTCAAGGGCCGGACCGTGCTCATCACCGGCGGCGGCAGCGGAATCGGCGAAGCCATCGTTCGCCACTTCGTCGCGCAAGGCTCTAAAGTCGGCTTCCTCGATATCAACGCCGAAGCCTCCGAGGCGCTGGTGAAGGAGCTTTCCGCCACCGGCACCGTGCATTTCGAGAAGTGCGACCTGCGCGACATCGCGGCGCTGCGCCAGTCGATCGAGAATGTGCGCCAGAAGCTCGGCCCGATCACCATCCTGGTCAACAACGCCGCGCACGACCAGCGCCACAAGCTGGAAGACGTGACGCCCGAATATTGGGACGAGCGCTACCAGGTCAACATCCGCCACCAGTTCTTCGCGGCCCAGGCCGTGGCCGAGGACATGAAGGCAGCCGGCGGCGGCGCCATCATCAACATGGGCTCGACCTCCTGGATGATCGGCCAGGGTGGCATGCCGGCCTACACCTCGGCGAAGTCGGCCGTGCAGGGCCTCACCCGCGGCCTGGCGCGCGACCTCGGGCCGTTCAACATCCGCGTCTGCTGTGTCGTCCCGGGCTGGATCATGACCCAGCGCCAGATCGACCTCTGGCTGACCCCGGAAGCCGAAGCCGACCTGATGAACAAGCAGTGCCTGAAGCGCAAGCTCTACCCGGACGACATCGCCAAGCCGGTGCTGTTCTTCGCCTCCGACGAGGCCTCCGGCTGTACCAACCAGAGCTACGTCGTCGACGGCGGCTGGGTCTGAGACTTTTCTGTTTCGCCAAAAAAGAGAGGCCGGCTTTCGCGCCGGCCTTTTTTATGGCGCTGATGGCGAGGGACCTTGCTTCACCTCTCCCATGGGGAGAGGTCGGAGCGAAGCTCCGGGTGAGGGGATGCGATCTATCCGGTGAGGCCTCAACCCCTCACCCGCCGGCCTCCGGCCGTCGACCTCTCCCTCAGGGAGAGGTGAAGGCTCCCGCCTCGCAATGACCTGGGCCCCCACACTCGCCGTCATCCCGCGCTTGACCCGGGATCCATTCAGCCGACTGCTTTGGGAAGCTGCATGGATCCCGACTTCGCGCGGACGCGCCGGAGTTGGATACGGCGCCGTTTTGCTCTCTGCCATGAGAGAGAGATAAGGCGTTTCGCGTAGGGGTTGAGGGAAAAACCCTCACCCCAGCCCTCTCCCGTGAACGGGAGAGGGGGCAGGTCGAGCCTCGCCCCTTACGCACCGATCTCCGTTCAGACCGCACGCCCGATCCAAACGCGCCGTCCGAAAACCCCTCGCTTGGCTGCGCGAGAGGGTTGGGTGAGGGGCTTGCTTGCAGGCTGAGGGAAAACCCTCACCCCAGCCCCTTATCCCGTGAACGCGAGAGCGGCAGGCCGAGTCCTATTCCAGACCTTCGAACAGAGCGGTCGACAGATAGCGCTCGGCGAAGGAGGGGATGATGATGACGATGTTCTTGCCGGCATTTTCCGGACGTGCGCCGACCTTCAGGGCTGCGGCGACCGCGGCGCCGGACGAAATGCCGACCGGGATGCCCTCGACCCGCGCCACTTCGCGCGCCGTCTCCAGCGCCTCGGCGCTGGCGATCTGCACGATCTCGTCATAGATCGTCGTATCGAGCACGCCGGGGATGAAGCCGGCGCCGATGCCCTGGATCTTGTGCGGGCCGGGCGCGCCGCCGGAGAGCACAGGGCTTTCGACCGGCTCGACCGCGATGACCTTGAGCGACGGCTTGCGCGGTTTCAGCGCCTGGCCGACGCCGGTGATGGTGCCGCCGGTGCCGATGCCGGAGATCAGGATGTCGATGCCGCCATCGGTATCGTTCCAGATCTCTTCCGCCGTGGTTTCGCGGTGGATCTGCGGGTTGGCCGGGTTCTGGAACTGCTGCGGGATGACGGCGTCGCCGATCTCCGCCTTCAGTTCTTCGGCGCGGGCGATCGCGCCCTTCATGCCCTTCGGCCCCTCGGTCAGGACCAGTTCGGCGCCGAGCAGCTTCAGCATCTTGCGCCGCTCGATCGACATCGTCTCCGGCATGACCAGGATCAGCCGGTAGCCGCGCGCCGCCGCGACGAAGGCGAGGGCGATGCCGGTATTGCCCGAGGTCGGCTCGATCAGCGTGGTCTTTCCGGGCGTGATCGTGCCGGCGGCCTCCATCGCGTCGACCATGGCGACGCCGATGCGGTCCTTGACGGAAGCGATCGGGTTGAAGAATTCGAGCTTGGCCAGCAGATGGGCCTGCACGCCCTTCTGCTTCGCAAGGCGGTCGAGCCGGACGATCGGCGTGTCGCCGACCGTGTCGGTGATCGACGCATAGATCTTGCCGCGCCCGCGCTTCTTGTCATCCGCCATTGGTCGTCTCCTCAACCCGTTGCTCTTGTGGGCGAAATCCTAGTCCAGCCGGCCGGCCGGGTCGAGCCTCGCTATTGGCCGCCGGTCGAGCCGAAGCCGCCGGCGCCGCGCGTCGTTTCGGCCGAGAACTCGCTGACCACCTCGAAGCGCGGCCGCACCACCGGCACGAACATCATCTGCGCGATGCGGTCGCCCGGTTGAATCTCGATTGGCGCGGTGCCTATGGCGTTGCGGTTCCAGACGCTGACCAGGATCGGGCCGAGATAGTCGGCGTCGATCAGCCCGGTCGAATTGCCGAGCACCAGGCCCGTCTTATGGCCGAGGCCGGAGCGGGGCAGGATCATCGCGGCGACGAACGGATCGCGGATGAACAGCGACAGGCCGCTGGGGATCAGCACGGCCGGCGAGCCGGGCTCGATCGAGAGGGGGGCGTCGATCGCGGCGCGCAGGTCGATCGCCGCCGCCATGTCGCTCTGATAGGCGGGCATGCCCCAGGCCTCGAGGCGCGGATCGAGCACCTTCAGTTCGATGGTCGGCTGGTGCGGCACGGCAAGGTCCTCAAATGCAACGGAAGGCTAACGAGGGGTTAACGGGAGGGGAGGCTGTTAACCCGGATGGCGCGGGAGAAGCCGGGGCTGTCGCCGGCGGCGATGCCGAGCGCGCTGACGGCGGCCCGTCGGCGGAACTCGGCCTCGGTCAGGCCCGACTTAAAGCCTTGATTCTGATAGATATAGCTCGGCAGATAGCCGGACAGCAGGATGCGGTAATCGAAGGGCAGCGCCGGGTCGAGCGCGCGCAGCAGGCGGAAAACCACCGTCGTGCAGTTGGTGGTGACCGTATTGTAGAAGGTCGGCACCTCGGCCAGGTGATTGCCGGTATCGAGATAGGACAGGAACAGTTCCCGCATGCCGGCCTTCGGCATCTGCACGGGATAGAGATAGACGTCCTCTCCCCGGATGTTGGTTCTGAGGCGGATGATGTCGCGCTCGTCGGCGGCGATCAGCGCCAGGTCGAACTCCTTGAAGAAGCCGCCGATCGAGGAGAAGCTCTCGCCCTTCTCCTTGCGGATTTCGGCTGAGAAAACAACATGTTGTCCGTCTTCGAAACCGAAGGAGACAAGCGTGTGGGCAATCGCCGGTCCCGCCCAATAAGACAGGAACAGGTCGACGGATTCGATTTTCGACAGGTCGTAGGATCGCGTTTCCCAGCGCGGCGTGAACTGGGTCTCGGTCTGCCAGTCGAAGTTGCGAACGTTCGTCAGCGTGACGATGTCGCCGTCGCGCGTGCCGGTGACGATGTACGCAACGTCGGGCGCCCATTCGTGATCGAAGCTCGGCTTGATGCTCGTCCACCAGAGCAGCGCCGCGATCAGCGCCAGCCCATAGACGCCGCGAACGATCCACGAACGCCTTGTAATATCAAGGTAAAGCACGCCAAGTGCGAACAGGCCCCAGGCGCCGATGGCGATCTTCGCGGCAATTGGCGGCAGCGGCAGCTGGTACCAGAACGCCATGCCGGCCAGCGCCGCGGTGAGCGCGATCAGCAGCCAGAGGAGCAGTCGTCCGATCCAGCGAAGGAGGGTCAGGAGGGCGCGGATGATGAGCCTCGTTCAGGCGGTCGGCGGCAGGCGGCCGGCGATCCAGTGCACCAGGCGGCGGGCGACCTCATCCTTCGGCAGCTGCGGCCAGCTTTCGATCCCCTCCGGCGTCACCAGATGCACGGTGTTGGCGGCGCCGCCCATGACGTTATTCGCCGGCGAAACATCGTTGGCGACGATGATGTCGGCACCCTTGCGACCCAGCTTTTTCCGCGCATTTTCAAGCACATCGTCGGTCTCGGCGGCAAAGCCGACGACGAGGCCCGGCCGGCCATCCCGGCGGTGCGCGATGGTCGAGAGGATGTCGGGATTCTCGGTGACGTGCAGCGGCGGCACAATACCGCTGCCATCCTTCTTCAGCTTCGAGCCCGCCTCATGCGCCGGCCGCCAGTCGGCGACGGCGGCGGCGAAGATGGCGATATCGGCGGGAAGCGCGATCTCGACGGCGGCGAGCATGTCGCGCGCCGTCTCGACCCGGCGGACCGAGACGCCCTCGGGGTCCGCCAATCCGACGGGTCCGGCGACCAGCGTCACGCGGGCACCGGCAGCGGCCGCCGCGGCCGCGATGGCAAAGCCCTGCTTGCCGGAGGAGCGATTGGCAATGTAGCGGACGGGATCGATCGGCTCGTGCGTTGGCCCCGCCGTCACCAGAACGTGCTTTCCCAACAAGGGCTTGGCGGTGGTGGTCGTGCCACTATCGCCCGCCAGAAGCGCTTCGACGGCGGCGACGATGGCGAGCGGCTCGGACATCCGCCCGGTGCCGGCCTCGCCGCTCTCGGCCATCTCGCCGCGCTCGGGGCCGGCGAGCCGGATGCCGTCGGCGATCAGGGTCGCGATGTTGCGTTGGGTTGCGGGATGCGCCCACATGGCCGGGTTCATCGCCGGGGCGACGAGCACCGGCAGCTTGGTCGCGAGCAGAATCGCGCTGGCGAGGTCGTCGGCATGGCCGCCCGCCATCTTGGCCAGCAGATCGGCGGTGGCGGGGGCGACGACGATCAGGTCGGCCTCGCGGGCCAGCCTTATATGGCCGACATCCTGCTCGGATTCCCGGTCGAACAGCTCGGTATAGACGGTGCCGCCGGCGAGCGCGCCGGCCGCGAGCGGCGTGATGAATTCCTGCGCGCCGCGCGTCATCACCACGCGGACCGTGGCGCCGCGCTCCTTGAGGCGGCGGATCAGGTCGAGGCTCTTATAGGCGGCGATGCCGCCGGCGATGACGAGCAGGATCCGCTTGTCCCGAAGCGTCGCGTCCGAATGCGCCATGATGCTTCCCCGCTGTCGTCTCCGCGCGGTGCGCGAAGGCCAGAGCTACGTGAACATATTCCAGGCGAGCAGCACAACCGCCACCCAGACGCCGATGGTCAGCCAGCGATTGCCCCGGCCCTCGGCCCGGCCGATCGCCTCGACGGTTTCCGGCGAAAGGGTGATGCCGTCGCGGGTCGCGTCGCTCAATTGCGCGGCGATCCGGGCGCCATGCTGCAGCATGGTCGGCAGGCTGGTGACGGCGCGGCCGAGATCGGCGATGCCGGTGCCGGCTTGTTCAAGCTTGCCAAGTGGCCCGAGATTGCGCTCGATCCATTCGCGCACCACGGGCTCGGAAGCGTCCCACATGTCGAAGGTGGGGTCGAGCGAGCGGGCGACGCCCTCGACGACGACCATGGTCTTCTGCAGCATGAGAAGTTCCGGCCGCGTCTGCATGTCGAACAGTTCGGTCACTTCGAACAGCAGCGTCAGCAGCTTGGCCATCGAGATGTCGCTGGCCGGCTGGCCGTGGATCGGCTCGCCAATGGCGCGCAGCGCCTGGGCGAAATCTTCCGGCGCGTGGCGGGCCGGCACGTAGCCAGCCTCCATGTGCACTTCGGCGATGCGCAGATAGTCGCGGCGGATGAAGCCGTAGAGAATCTCGGCGAGGAAGCGCCGCTCGGCCTGACCGAGCCGTCCCATGATGCCGAAATCGACCGCGACGACATCGCCGGCCGCATCGACGAACAGATTGCCCTGGTGCATGTCGGCATGGAAGAAGCCGTCGCGCATGGCGTGGCGCAGGAAAGCCTGCATCAGCCGTCGCGCGACCGCCTTGCGGTCATGGCCGGCCGCCTCGATGCCGGCGGGATCGGAAAGCTTGACGCCATCGATCCATTCCAATGTCAGCACGTCGCGCGCCGTGCGGGCCCAATCGACCTTGGGCACGCGAAAACCGGGGTCGCCCTGGGTGCGCTCGGCCATTTCGGAAAGCGCCGCTGCTTCAAGGCGCAAATCCATCTCCATCGAGACGGAGCGCGCCAGCGTGTCGACCACGGCGAGCGGCTTCAGCCGCTGCATGGCCGGATCGAGCCGCTCGACCAGATGGGCGCCGGCATAGAAGGTCTCGAGATCGCGACGGAAGCGGCTGCGCACGCCGGGGCGCAGCACCTTGACGGCCACGGCGCGCAACGTGCCGTCGGCCTCGATCACGTCGGCCTTGTGCACCTGGGCGATGGAGGCGGCGGCGATCGGCGGCGAGAAATTGGCGAAGATCGCCTCGACCGGCTTGCCGAAATTCTTCTCGATGACGACACGCGCCGCCGGCTCGCCGAAGGGCTCGATCTCGTCACGGAGCCGTCCCAGCGCATCGGCGACATCCTCGCCGACGAAGTCGGGCCGGGTCGCCATGAACTGGCCGAGCTTCACATAGGAAGGGCCGAGCCTGTTGAGGGCGGCGGTGATCCGCTCGCCGCGATCGGCGACGAGCGCCGAGCGGCGCTCGACCAGCCGGCCGAGCCGGACGCCGAGGCGCGCGCCGGAGGGCAGATCATCGATATCGACGAGGCTGAACGCGCCTTCGCGCGCCAGAACGAAACCGGCCGCGGCGAGGCGGAAAAGGGCGGCTATGCCGAGCGCCATTGCGTCAGATTTTCCAGCCCGAGTGAATGGCGGCGATGCCGCCCGTCAGATTGCGATAGGAGACCTTGGTGAAACCGGCCTGGCGGATCATCTCGGCAAAGCGCTCCTGATGCGGGAAGCGGCGGATCGATTCGACCAGGTAGCGATAGCTCTCGCTGTCGCCGGCAACCGCCTTGCCCATCGCCGGAATGACGTTGAACGAATAGAAATTATAGACCTTGTCGAGGCCGGGCACGTCGACGTCGGAAAATTCCAGGCAGAGGAAGCGGCCGCCGGGCTTCAGAACCCGGTAGGCTTCCTTCAGTGCCTGGTCGATGCGCGGTACGTTGCGGATGCCGAAGGCGATCGTATAGGCGTCGAAGCGGTTGCTCTCGAAGGGGAGTTCCTCGGCATTGCCCTCGACGAAGCTGACATGGTCGGCGAGGCCGCGCTTTTGCGCGCGCTCGCGGCCGACTTCCAGCATCGAGCCGTTGATGTCGCAGACCGTCGCGGTCGCCGATTTCTGCGAGCGCTCGACGATGCGGAACGACACATCGCCGGTGCCGCCGGCGACATCCAGCACCTCGAACGGCCGGTTGCGCGGCGGCGTCAGCCACGACACCATCGCATCCTTCCAGATGCGGTGCAGGCCGGCCGACATCAGATCGTTCATCAGATCGTAGCGCGAGGCCACCTTGTGGAAGACGTCGTTGACCATGCCCTGCTTGGCATCGACGTCGACATCGCGGAATCCGAAGGAGGCGCGGCCCTTTTCGGGCGTCTCGCTGCGAGATTCGGTCGCCATGGCGTCCCACTCCTTATATTACGCATGTGAGCCAGCGATCGCGGTGCGGGAAAGCCCGCGAATGCGGCGACCACCGCCCGATCTGGGAAAATCGAAGTCCTTGATACCTGATGCGCATCCAGCGCGCCACGGCCCCCATACCCGCAGAGTTGACGCAGCCTAAATGCCAGAACTTCCCGAGGTAGAAACCGTCCGCCAGGGCCTCGCCCCCGCCATGGAGGGCGCGGTGATCGAACGGCTGGAGCAGCGCCGGCCCGACCTGCGCTTTCCCTTTCCGGAACGCTTCGCCGAAAGGCTGACAGGACGGCGGATCGAAGGGCTCGGCCGGCGCGCGAAATACCTGCTCGCCGATCTCGACGATGGCGCGGTGCTGATCATGCATCTCGGCATGTCGGGCTCGTTCCGGATCGAGGACGGTCCGGGCGCCGATCCCGAGACACCGGGCGAATTCCATCATCCGCGCGGAAAAGCCGCCGCGCATGACCACGTCGTGTTCCATCTCTCGAACGGCAAGCGCGTCATCTATAATGACCCGCGCCGCTTCGGCTTCATGGATCTGGTCGCCCGCGCGGAGATCGAGGCGGCCCGTCATCTCGTCGGCCTCGGCATCGAGCCGGTCGGCAATGCCTTCGATGGCAAGGCGCTGCACGCTTTGTTCCGGGGCAAGAAGACGCCGCTGAAGGCAGCCCTGCTCGACCAGCGGTTGATCGCCGGCCTCGGCAATATCTATGTCTGCGAGGCGCTGCATATGTCCGGCCTGTCGCCGGAGAAGAGCGCGGGGTCGCTGACGGCCAAATCGGCGGAGCGGCTCGCCACCTCGATCCGCGAGGTCCTGGCCGCCGCCATCGCCGCCGGCGGCTCGTCGCTGCGCGATCATCGCCAGGCGAATGGCGAACTCGGCTATTTCCAGCATTCCTTCCGCGTCTATGACCGCGAAGGCGAACCCTGCCCGACGCCCGGTTGTTCCGGCGTGATCGCCCGCAAGGTGCAGTCCGGCCGCTCCACCTTCTACTGCCCTGTCTGTCAGAAATGAGCCGGAACGGCGGCGGCGCCCGGCGCGCCGCTTGAATGCCGGGCCTGGGTCCGTTAGGCCTGCGGCACGGTCGCCCTGCTGATTTGCCCCTTCGCGGGAGGGCGGCCAGCCGAATGCGGGAGCGCGCCATGTCGTCGAAGATCACGCCGTCCGAAGACGCGACCTACGAGACCGTCCTGGTCGAGACCCATGCCGGCGTCGGCCTGATCCGGCTGAACCGGCCAAAGGCGCTGAATGCGCTGAGCCGCCAGCTGATCGCCGACCTGAACGCGGCGCTCGATGCGTTCGAGGCGGATGACGCCATCGGCGCCATCGTGCTGACCGGCTCGGAAAAAGCCTTCGCCGCCGGCGCCGATATCAAGGAGATGCAGGCGCTCGGCTATGTCGACGTCTTCCTGGATGATTTCGTCGCCCGCTGGGAACGCCTCGCGGCCGTCCGCAAGCCGGTCGTGGCGGCGGTGGCGGGCTTCGCGCTGGGTGGCGGCTGCGAACTGGCGCTCATGTGCGATCTTGTCATCGCGGCTGACAACGCGAAGTTCGGCCAGCCGGAGATCACGCTGGGCCTGATGCCCGGCGCCGGCGGCACCCAGCGTCTCGCCCGTTCGGTCGGCAAGGCCAAGACCATGGACATGGTGCTGACCGGCCGGATGATCGACGCGGCCGAGGCCGAGCGGATCGGCCTGGTGTCGCGCGTCGTGCCGGCCGCGGAACTGGTCGACCAGGCGATCGCCGCCGCGCAGAAGATTGCCGGCCTGTCGCGGCCGTCCGTGCTGATGGCCAAGGAGGCGGTCAACCGCGCCTTCGAAAGCCCGCTCGCCGAGGGCATCCGCACCGAGCGGCGGCTGTTCCATTCGCTGTTCGCGACCGAGGACGCGCGCGAGGGAATGGCGGCGTTCCTCGACAAGCGCCCCGCGGCGTTCCGCAACCGCTGAATCCTGCGCTTCCCGATTGACGGCGCGCGGGCAGATGATTATAAGCCGCCCATGAACCCGGGGCGGCCGCGAAGCTGCCTCTTCCGTTTAGCCTGAACTCCTCTGGGTTCGTGGCACGGAAAGTCCAACGAACCGCTTTTTCAGGAAGGCCCCTCATGGCCAATACGCCGTCCGCCAAGAAGGCGACCCGCAAGATTGCTCGCCGTGCCGAGGTCAACCGCAATCGCCGCAGCCGCATGCGCACGCATGTGCGCAAGGTTGAAGAGGCGATCGCGTCCGGCAACGCCGCCGCTGCCGCCGAGGCGCTCAAGAACGCCCAGCCGGAACTGATGCGCGCTGCCCAGAAGGGCGTGCTGCACAAGAATACCGCTTCCCGCAAGGTTTCGCGCCTCGCAGCGCGCGTGAAGGCGATTTCTGCCTGATCTGCAGACTTCTGGGGATTGACAAAAGCTCGGCTTCGGCCGGGCTTTTTTGTTATGCGGGTAAGTGTCTGCCCTGCCTCAGAAATGCCGTTATAGCCATTGCGGAAGCGCGGCAGGCCAGACTGCTTCGCATCATTTAGTGAGCAAAATCAAAGGCTTATCGGGCGGTCGGCATGGCCGTCATCGACTCGGCGGGATTCCAGTCGAGTCAAGGGCCGCGGGTCGAATATTTTTCGCCTGCTTCGGATCTTTTCTCCGGCCCCGCCGCCGCCATCTGAACCCTTTGAGTCGTAAGGGATTCGGACGGGCTGGAGGGGGGTATGGGGTGGGACCCAGGGGCTGCGGCGCCGGGGCGCGGGCGAATCTTGGCGTTGCGCCGTTGCGAGCCACCAACCCGCTGTGTATTTTCCCCTTCATGGACACGACAGCAAAAGTCGTCGTCCGCCGGAGGGGTGATCCGGCATTTATTCAAGCAGGCGTTTCTCGCCTCTGAGAGTTTAGGGGCGCTAAGGCAGTGAAATCGCGAACATTAAGTTTGCTCTATATGTAGTGTTTTTGCGTATTTAACTGCTTCCGCGTTCTGGAAGAACCTCCACCACCCTGTATCAACGAGCGTTTTACATAGTGCGTGACCCGCCGGTCATGTGCGTGAGGGGGCAGTATGTCTCGTTCGCCTGCCGGCAGCTTCGCCGGCGACGTTTCGGCCGATGAGGCTTGGGAAGGTCTTTCCAGCGAGCCGCAATCGATGCTCATCGATGTGCGGACCCGGGCCGAGTGGGCTTATGTCGGCATCGTCGACCTGAGCGCCATCGGCAAGGAGACGCTGCTGGTGGAGTGGCAGAGCTACCCGACGATGGCGGTCAACGCCGACTTCGCCGAGGTGCTCGCGGCCGAACTGGACCGACGCGGCGTCGGTCGCGAGACGGCCTTGTATTTTCTGTGCCGGTCCGGCGCGCGCAGCCTCGCGGCAGCGAACGCTCTGGCCGATGCCGGTTTCGACCGGTGCTTCAACATTGCCGGCGGCTTTGAAGGGCCGCTGGACGAGGGCCGACATCGTGGTTCCGTGGATGGCTGGAAAGCCGCGGGACTGCCTTGGGTCCAATCATGATTAGATGCCAATCGTTACGAGAGGGGCTCAGATGCGCGACGACAGGACTGGCGAATTCGGATCGGGGGCTTCGGCCTTGCGGGCTATCGCCGTCGACGAGGTTCAGCCGATGAGCGGGCGTGCCGATGCGGTGCTGTGGGAGCGCGTCAAGACGCGGCTCCGGACGGAACTGGGCGAGGACGTCTTCTCCAGCTGGTTTGCGCGTGTTGAGTTCGAAGGCGCCGATGGCGCATCCGTCAACCTTTCGGTGCCGACCCGGTTTCTGAAATCCTGGATCCAGGCGCATTATTTCGACAAGCTGCTCGGTCTCTGGGCGGCGGAAGTCGACAGCGTCCGCCGGGTCGAGCTGATCGTGCGCGGCGCCGTCCGGGCGCGCGCTCCCGCCAAGGTCGACAAGCCGGCCGTGGCGAGCGTCGCCGCCAATCCGACGCCGACCTTCATTCCCGCAGCCAGTGCTGCCCCGGTCCTGATGCAGGCAAGCCCCGCCCGCATCGAGGCCGATGGCGCCGGCTCGCCGGTCGATCCGCGCTTCACCTTCGAGACCTTCTGCGAGGGCGGCGCCAACCGCGTTGCCTATGCCGCCGCCCGCGCCGTCGCCGAGACGCCGGCCGGCCGGCCGACGCCCTATAACCCGCTTTACCTTCACGCCGGTGTCGGCCGCGGCAAGACGCATCTGCTGCATGCCGTCGCCCAGGCGGCGCGCCGCGCCGATCCGAGCCGCAAGGTCGTCTACCTGACCGCCGAGCACTTCATGTTCCGCTTCGTAGCGGCGCTGAAGAACCAGTCGGCGATCGCCTTCAAGGAAAACCTGCGCGATATCGATCTGCTGCTGATCGACGATCTGCAGTTCCTGCAGGGCAAGTCGGTGCAGCAGGAGTTCTGCCACATGCTGAATGCGCTGATCGACGGCGCGCGCCAGGTGGTGGTGGCGGCGGACCGTCCCGCGGCCGAGCTGGAGACGCTGGACGAGCGCGTTCGCTCGCGCCTTCGCGGCGGCGTCGCCTTCGAGATCGGCTCGCCGGATCTGGATCTGCGCCGCGATATACTGAAGTCACGCTATGCGATCGCGCAGTCGCAGAATCCGGGCGTCGACGTTCCCGAGACGGTCATCGAATATGTCGCCCAGTCGGTCGTCTCGAACGGCCGCGACCTGGAAGGCGCGCTGAACCGCCTCGTGGCGCAGTGGCAGTTCACCAACCAGCCGGTGACGATGAATTCGGCCGAGATCACGCTTCGCGATCTCGTCGGCGCCTCCGAGCCGCGCCGGGTCAAGATCGAGGACATCCAGAAGGTCGTCTCGCGCCACTACAACGTGTCGAAGGCCGACCTGCTCTCGAGCCGCCGCACCCGCACCATCGTGCGTCCTCGTCAAATCGCTATGTATTTGTCCAAGACGCTGACCCCGCGCTCGCTGCCGGAAATCGGCCGCCGCTTCGGAGGTCGCGACCACACCACGGTGCTGCACGCCGTGCGCAAGGTCGAGGAGATGATGCAGGGAGACCAGCATCTGAAGGAAGAGATCGAGTTGCTGAAGCGCATGATCGACGAATAGTCGGTCTGCCTAGGGGCCGGCGGGATCTCCGCCGGCCTTTTCTTATTCCGGCCTTCCGCGTCGCCCCCGGCCGATTGTCGAGGGGGCCTTGCGTTCCGGGCTCGAACAAGCCAATTTCCACGGTCCGTACCGGACGCTCTGTCCGCCTTATGTCGGTGCCGCGCCATCTGCGCGGCTTTTCTATCAAGGTTCCTGCGTTTCATGAGAGCGACCCTCGAGCGATCCAACCTCCTGAAGTCCCTCAACCACGTTCATCGCGTGGTCGAACGGCGGAACACGATCCCGATCCTCTCCAACGTCCTGCTCCGCGCCTCTGGCTCGGAACTGACGCTGAAGGCGACCGATCTCGATCTCGAGATCCTGGAAACCATTGCCGCCGATGTCGGCCGCCCGGGCGCGACCACCGTGCCAGCGCATATGCTCTATGACATCGTGCGCAAGCTGCCGGACGGCTCGGAAGTGGTGCTGGAGACGTCGGCCGATGGCCAGACGCTGACGGTTCGCTCGGGCCGCTCCAACTTCTCGCTACAGATGCTGCCGGAGACCGATTTCCCGGACCTGACCACGGGCGAGTTCCCGATCCGCTTCGAAATGCCGGCCTCGGGCTTCAAGACGTTGATCGATCGCACCCAGTTCGCGATCTCGACGGAAGAGACCCGCTATTATCTGAACGGCATTTACCTGCACACGCCGACGATCGAAGGCCGCACGGTGCTGCGTGCGGTCGCGACCGATGGCCACCGCCTGGCCCGGGCGCAGACCAATGCGCCGATCGGCTCCGAAGGCATGCCAGGCGTGATCGTGCCGCGCAAGGCGGTCGGCGAGATCCAGAAGCTGCTCGAAAGCTCGGAAGAAGTCGCGACCATCGAATTGTCCGAGACCAAGATCCGCGTCTCGTTCGGCGCTGTGGTCCTGACCTCGAAGCTGATCGACGGCACCTTCCCCGACTATGCCCGCGTCATCCCGCAGGGCAATGACAAGCTCCTCAAGGTCGATCGCGGCACCTTCTCCAACGCCGTGGACCGCGTCTCGACCATCGCCAGCGAGCGCGGCCGTGCGGTCAAGCTGTCGCTGTCGTCGGAAGGTCGCTTGGCGCTTACCGTCAACAACCCGGATTCGGGTTCGGCGACGGAAGAGCTCGACGTCGACTATGCCGCCGATCCCATCGATATCGGCTTCAATTCGCGCTACCTGCTCGACATCGCCGGCCAGCTCAAGACCGGCACGGCGCTGTTCAAGCTGGCCGATCCCGGCTCGCCGACGCTGATCCAGGATGACGGCGACGAGGACGCGCTCTACGTCCTGATGCCGATGCGCGTGTGAGCCTCACGGCCGAGGCCGGCCAGCCGCGCATCACGCGGCTGACGCTGGCCGACTTCCGCTCCTATAGCCGTCTCGATGTCGCCATCTCCGGTCGCCTGGTCGCCCTTTCGGGCGAGAATGGCGCCGGCAAGACCAATCTGCTCGAAGCGATCTCGCTGCTGTCGCCGGGCCGCGGCCTGCGCCGCGCCGACATGGCCGAGATGTCGCGGATCGGCGGAGGCGGCGGCTTCGTCGTCGCGGTCGATTTCGATACGGCGAATGGCCCCGTCCGGCTGGGCACGGCGCTGGACGGCCAGCCGCCGTCGCGCCGCTGCCGCATCGATGGCGCGCCGGTTTCCTCCGCCACCGCTTTCGCCGAATATCTGCGTATCGTCTGGCTGACGCCGGCGCTGGATGGCCTGTTTACAGGCCCCGCCGGTGACCGTCGCCGCTTTCTCGATCGCCTGGTCCTGGCGGTCGATGCGCAGCATGGCACCCGGGTCAATTCCTTCGAGAAGGCGGTGCGGGGCCGCAATCGCCTTTTGGAAGACCCGTCGCCCGACAGGGCCTGGCTCGACGGGCTGGAAGCCGAGATCGCCGAGATCGGCGTCGCGGTCGCCGCCGCCCGCAAGGAGACGGCGGAACGGCTTGCCGGTCTGATCGCCGAGGAGCGCGACGACGGTTCGCCCTTTCCCTTCGCCGTGCTGGCGCTGGAGGGCGATGTCGAAGGCTGGATCGGCCAGGGGCCGGCGGTCGAGGCCGAGGATCGCTATCGCGCCGCCCTCCGCAACGGCCGGGCGCGTGACCGCGCCGCCGGGCGAACGCTGATCGGGCCGCAGGCGAGCGACCTCGTCGTTCGCCACGGACCGAAGGACGTACCCGCCGGCCGTGCCTCGACCGGCGAGCAGAAAGCGCTTCTCGTCGGCATCGTGCTGGCGCATGCCAGGCTGGTGGCGCGGATGAGCGGGCTGGCGCCGATCGTCCTGCTGGACGAGATCGCCGCCCATCTCGACCAGCGCCGCCGCGCGGCCCTGTTCGAGGCACTGGACAGGCTCGGCGGACAGGTGTTCATGACGGGGGCCGATCCGGCCCTGTTTGCCGAATTGCCGGATTCGGCGCAGATTTTCACGGTGACGCCGGGACGCGTCGAAACATTGTGACGCGCCGGGTTGCCCAGGCACTGCCGAAGAGGGTGGGATGACAGGACTTTCGCTTTCCGGATTGGCGCTGTTCGCCGCCGCGCTCGCGGTTGCCGCTTTTTCGCCCGGCCCCGGCATCGCGGCGATCGTCGCCCGCGTCCTCGGGCGTGGCCGTCATGGCGCCTTTGCCTTCACCGCCGGCATGGCGATCGGCGATATCGTGTGGCTGACGCTGGCGGTGCTGGGCCTCGCCATGGTGGCGCAGACCTTCCATGAGGTGTTCGCGCTGCTCAAATATGCTGGCGCCGCCTATCTGCTCTATGTCGCCTGGAAGATGTGGAAGGCCCCGGCCGCCGCCCCCGACATCGCGCCGGTCGCCCTGCGGGAGAGCCGCCTTCGGCTGTTCCTGGCGGGCCTTGCCGTCTGCATGGGCAATCCGAAGACGATGGTGTTCTATCTGGCCCTGCTGCCCTCGATCCTCGACGTCACCCGCATTGACGGGCTGGCCTTCCTCGAGCTCTCGATGGTGACGCTGTCCGTGGTCGGCATGGTTTTCGCCTTCTATGTCGGCGTGACGCTGCGCGCACGCCGCCTGATCACCAGCGCGAAAGCGGTGCAGCGGGTCAATCGCGGCAGCAGCGTGGTCATGGCGGGAGCGGCCATCGCCATCGCCACGCGATAGCGCGCCCGGCCAGACGGATCGACGCGGGCCGGCTTTCGCGCGTGTAAGCCGGCTGCCGAGCGGCTAGCATCGCCGGAACCCGAATCACTTTCCCCCGGATGCTCCATGCCGCTATCGCGCGCCCGCGCAGCGCTCAAAACTGTCTTTGGCTACGATGATTTCCGCCCCGGCCAGGACGAGGTCATCGCGGCGGTGATGAGCGGCGAGCATGTGCTCGCTGTCATGCCGACCGGTTCCGGCAAGTCCATGTGCTACCAGTTGCCGGCGATCGTCGACGGCGGCCTGACGGTCGTCGTCTCGCCGCTGATCGCGCTGATGCGCGACCAGGTGCAGCAGATGCAGCATGTCGGCGTGGCGGCGGCGACGCTGAACTCGACCAATGGCGACGATGCCAATCGCGAGACGCTGCGCCGCCTGCGCGCCGGCGAAATCTCGCTTCTGTTCGTCTCGCCCGAGCGGCTGGCCGGCGACGGGCTGGTCTCGCTGCTGGCCGCCTGCGACGTGCGCCGGCTGGCGATCGACGAGGCGCATTGCGTCTCGCAATGGGGCCATGACTTCCGCCCCGAATATCGCCAGCTCGCTTCCGTTCGCGAGGCGCTGGGCGGCGTGCAGGTGGTGGCGCTGACGGCAACGGCCGACCAGGCGACCCGCAACGATATCGCGGCCCAGCTCTTCCCGGCGCCGCCCCGGGTCGTCGTCCATTCCTTCGACCGGCCCAACATCCATCTCCGCTTCGAGGCCAAGGACCGGCCGCGCACGCAGATCGCCGACTTCCTCGCCCGCCACAAGGGCGGCAGCGGCATCATCTACGCCTCGTCGCGCGACAAGACCGAGAAGCTGTCGGAATGGCTGGTCGGCAAGGGCATCCGCTCGGTGCCCTATCATGCCGGACTCGACGCCGGCATCCGTTCCAAGCACCAGGACATCTTCCTGCAGGAGGATGGCGTCGTCGTCGTCGCCACCGTCGCCTTCGGCATGGGCATCAACAAGCCGGACGTCCGCTTCGTCATCCATGCCGACATGCCGGCGGGTGTCGAGGCCTACTACCAGGAGATTGGCCGCGCCGGCCGCGATGGGCTTCCGGCCGACACGCTGACGCTGTACGGGCTCGACGACATGGCCTTCCGCCGCCGTCAGATCGACGAGAAGGCAATCAGCGAGGCGCAGCGCCGGGTCGAGCAGAAGCGGCTCGCAGCGATGACCGATCTCGCGGAGTCCGCGACCTGCCGGCGGCAGGCGCTGCTCGCCTATTTCGGCGAGCCGATGGGCCGCTGCGGCCATTGCGACCTTTGCCAGGGTGGCGCGGAACTGGTCGATGCGACGGTCGACGCGCAGAAGGTGCTCTCCGCCGTCGTGCGCACCGGGCAGCGCTATGGCGCGGCGCATCTGGTCGATGTCCTGCGCGGCGAGGCGACGGACGCCGTGCAGCGCCAGGGCCACGACAAGATCAAGACGTTCGGCGTCGGCACCGATCGCAGCGCGCATGTCTGGCGAACGCTGGTGCGCCAGCTTTTCGCGGCCGGTGCGCTGGCCGAGGCGAGCGAGGAGCATGGCGGCTTCCGCATCACGCCGGAAGGGGAGGCGGTGCTGTTCGGGCATGAGCGGATCGCGCTGCGCTCGATCCGCGAGGCGGCGCCCAAGGGCCGCGCCAGGCGGAGCGAGAAGGACGACCGCGCCGACGGCCTCGACGAGGCGACCGCGACCATGTTCGAGCAACTGCGCGCGCTTCGGCGCGAGATTGCCCGCGGCGAGGGCGTGCCGGCCTACATGGTCTTCCCCGATCGCACGCTGATCGAGATGGCCGAGGCCATGCCCGGCACGCTGGACGAGATGCGCGGTGTGCAGGGGGTCGGCGAGCGCAAGCTCTCCCTCTATGGCGAGGCATTCCTCGAGGCGCTGCATTCGGCCCGCTGACGGCGCGCCTCAGGCGTCCGCCTGCCTGTGGGCATACCAGGCCCGCGCGAGCGCCACGGCCGCCAGCACGCCGACCAGCAGCAGGCCGGCGACGATCAGCTTATGGTCCTGGTGCAGGCGGCCGGCAAAGCGCTCCAGCGTCTGGCTGAACAGATAGCCGATCGTGGTCATCACCGCCGCCCAGACGGCGGCCGAGATGAGATTGAGGCCCGTGAACAGCAGCGGACTGACCCGGGCCACGCCGATCGCGATCGGGCTGATCGTGCGGATGCCGTAGATGAAGCGGAAGCCCAGGATGAACGGCACCTTGTTGCGGTGGATCTGGTCGAGCACCTTGGCGAAGGCGGGGCGGGCCATCTGCTTCTGCGCATAGCCGCTGCCGCCCAGATAGCGTCCGACGAAAAACCAAGCCTGGTCGCCGGTGACCGAACCGGCGAAGGCGGCGAGGAAAACGGCGTAGGGGTTCATCACATGCTGATGCGCCAGGAAGCCGGCGGCAATGACCACGCTCTCGCCCTCTACGATGACGCCGAGATAGACGACGATCAGTCCGTACTGGACGAGGAAGGCGTGGATCGCGGACATGGATCGGGCTTTCTCTGGCGTCGCCGGCGGCACGGTGGTTCGCTGACAGCATCCGGTGCCGTCGCCCGGCTTGCAAGCTCGGCGGTCGCCGGAACCCGTCAGTGGCGATTTGCCACCGAAGCGCCGCGTTTCCGTGTAAGGCTAAGGGTGCAATTTGCTTGTCGAAGCAATATATTAGCCTCTCGATTCGACGTATCGCGCGCGCAGGCGCGCGACGCTTTCAAGGAAGCCTGAATGTCCGATACCGCCCGCGATCAAGCCTCTGATGCCTACGGCGCCGATTCTATCAAGGTGCTCAAAGGCTTGGATGCCGTCCGCAAGCGCCCGGGCATGTATATCGGCGACACGGACGACGGCTCCGGCCTCCACCACATGGTCTATGAGGTGGTCGACAACGCCATCGACGAGGCGCTCGCCGGCCATGCCGACGAGGTCAACGTCACCCTCAATGCGGACGGTTCCGTCACGGTTCGCGACAATGGCCGCGGCATTCCGACGGATCTGCATGCCGAGGAGGGCGTTTCGGCGGCCGAGGTCATCATGACCCAGCTGCATGCCGGCGGTAAGTTCGACCAGAATTCCTACAAGGTTTCCGGCGGCCTGCACGGCGTCGGCGTCTCGGTCGTGAATGCGCTGTCGAGCATGCTGAAGCTGACGATCTGGCGCAACGGCAAGGTGCACGAGATCGAGTTCGCGCATGGCAATGCCGTGTCGCCGCTCAAGATTATCGGCGACTGGGACGGCCGCAACGGCACCGAGGTCACCTTCCTGCCCTCGACCGACACCTTCACCCAGGTCGAGTTCGATTTCGACACGCTGGAACATCGCCTGCGCGAGCTCGCCTTCCTGAATTCGGGCGTGCGCATCGTGCTGACCGACAAGCGCGGCGTCGAAGTCCGGCGCGAAGAGCTGGTCTATGACGGCGGCCTCGATGCTTTCGTGCGCTATCTCGACCGCACCAAGAAGCCGCTGATGACGGCGCCGATCTACATGACCAGCGAGCGCGACGGCATCACCGTCGAGGTCTCGATGTGGTGGAACGACAGCTACCACGAGAACGTCCACTGCTTCACCAACAACATCCCGCAGCGCGATGGCGGCACGCATCTCGCCGGTTTCCGCGGCGCGCTGACGCGCCAGGTCACCGGCTATGCCGACAGCCAGGGCATCTCGAAGCGCGAGAAGGTGACTCTGTCCGCCGACGATTGCCGCGAAGGCCTCACGGCGGTGCTTTCGGTCAAGGTGCCGGATCCGAAGTTCTCGTCCCAGACCAAGGACAAGCTGGTCTCGTCGGAAGTGCGTCCGATCGTCGAGAACGCCGTCAACGAGATGCTCGGCATGTGGTTCGAGGAGCATCCGGCGGAATCGAAGATCATCCTCGCCAAGGTCGTCGAGGCTGCCACCGCCCGCGAAGCGGCGCGCAAGGCGCGCGACCTGACGCGACGCAAGGGGGCGCTCGACATCGCCTCGCTGCCCGGCAAGCTTGCCGACTGCCAGGAACGCGACCCGGCCAAGTCCGAAATCTTCATCGTCGAGGGTGACTCGGCAGGTGGCTCGGCCAAGCAGGGCCGCAACCGCGAGAACCAGGCCGTGCTGCCGCTGCGCGGCAAGATCCTGAACGTCGAGCGCGCGCGCTTCGACAAGATGCTGTCGTCCGAGCAGATCGGCATGCTGATCATCGCGCTCGGCACCTCGATCGGCAAGGACGAGTTCGCGCCGGACAAGCTGCGCTACCACAAGATCATCATCATGACGGACGCCGACGTCGACGGCGCCCATATTCGCACCCTGCTGCTGACCTTCTTCTTCCGCCAGATGCCGGAACTGATCGAGCGCGGGCACATCTACATTGCCCAGCCGCCGCTCTATAAGGTCACCAAGGGCCGTTCCGAGCAGTACCTGAAGAACGAGCGCGCGCTGGAGGATTACCTGATCCAGCAGGGTCTCGATGAGGCCGCGCTGCAGCAGGAGGATGGCGAAGTCCGCGCCGGCGCCGATCTCGATCACCTGATCCAGGACGCGCGCCAGATCGCCTCGATCCTGAGCGGCATCCATACCCGCTACGACCGCGGCATGGTCGAGCAGGCCGCGATGGCCGGCGGTCTCGACCCGGCGCTGCTGGAAGACAAGGACCGCGCCACGGCCGCCGCCAATGCGATCGCCACCCGGCTCGACCTGATCGCCGAGGAAACCGAGCGCGGCTGGCAGGGCACGCTCGACCCGCAAGGCGGTTACCGCTTCGAGCGCGAGGTTCGCGGCGTGCGCGAGGTGCACACCATCGACATGGCGCTGATCGATTCGGCCGATGCCCGCAAGCTGCACGCCATCTCGTCGCGTATCTCCGACGTCTTCGCCAAGCCGTCGACGCTGCGTCGCAAGGAAATGAGCACGCCGATCTTCGGCCCGCGCTCGCTGCTGGAAGCCGTCTTCCTGCAGGGCCGCAAGGGCATCCAAATGCAGCGCTACAAGGGCCTTGGCGAGATGAACGCCAGCCAGCTCTGGGAAACGACGCTCGATCCCAACGTCCGTTCGCTTCTGCAGGTGAAGATCAAGGAGGCGGACGCCGCCGACGATCTCTTCACCAAGCTGATGGGCGACGAAGTCGAGCCGCGCCGTGAGTTCATCCAGGACAACGCGCTCAGCGTGGTCAATCTCGACGTCTGAGGATCTGGCTTCCCGCCGGCGGGTTTATTCCGCCGGCACGGGGCAGCTCATGTCGCCTTCCTGGCAGGCCAGCATCGCCTTGAGCTCGTCCAGCCGGGTGCGCGTCATGCCGTCCAGGCAGGTGCTGTAGACCATCGGATAGGCGCTGCCGCCGCTGACGCCGGAGCTGCGGAAGCTGCATTCGGCATCGCGGAACGCGATCCAGGCGCGCTGCGTCGTCACCAGCAGCCGGGTTGCGTCGGGGTCGTCGGCGAGGCGGCGGGTGATCGCCCGATAGACCATGTTGAGCCGCTTGTCGGTGGCTTTGAGCGCCATGTCGGCGCAGACGTTCATCGTCGACTGGTCCGGGGCGTTGTCGCAATCCATCGCAGGAGCGGCCGATGCGCCTGCAAGCGTCATGGCGGCGATGAGGACGAGACGGCGCATGGATTTCTCCTGAAGGTTGTGCAGCCCGAGTAGAGTCGGAATCCGGCTTTCCGGCAAGTCGTCGATGTTTCGAGTGTCGCAGCAATTTTCGGGCGGGATATTGCCCTCGTCCCGTCCTCGGTCCATACCGTCTGTCTGTGCACCCGTCCGCTCAGCCGCTCGGCTGATGTCAAACTCGCAGGCCAACGTAGTTCCCCGCGATGGTCCCAAAGTCTAACACGCATCAGGGATGAAACACTTTGCAGCAACTCGCTGATATTGGCGTGCTTGGTCTCGCCGTCATGGGCGCGAACCTCGCCCGCAACGCGGCCCGCAAGGGATTCGGCGTCGCCGTGTTCAACCGCAATGGTGCCCGCACCGATGAACTGATCGGCGAGCACGGCTCCGAGGGCCGTTTCACGCCGTCGAAGACGATTCCGGATTTTGTCGCTTCGATCGCCAAGCCGCGCGCCATCATCATCATGGTCAAGGCCGGTCAGCCGGTCGACCAGGTGATCGAGGAGCTGCTGCCGCATCTGGAGACGGGCGACATCATCATTGATGGCGGCAACTCGCTCTACACCGACACGAACCGGCGCTTCCACTATCTGAAAGACCGCGACATCAAGTTCATCGGCATGGGCGTGTCCGGCGGTGAAGAGGGCGCGCTCGAAGGTCCGAGCATGATGCCGGGCGGCACGCGCGAGGCCTATGCCCGCATCGAGCCGATCGTCACCAAGATGGCGGCCCAGGTCGATGGCGAGCCCTGCTGCGCCTATATCGGCACCGAAGGCTCCGGGCACTACGTCAAGATGGTCCATAACGGCATCGAATATGCCGACATGCAGCTGATCACCGAAGCCTATGACCTGTTCAAGACGGTCTATGGCCTCGAGGCGCCTGCGATCGCCGACATCTTCGCCGAATGGATGAAGGGCGATCTCGATTCCTACCTGATCGACATCACCTCGGCCGTGCTGCGCAAGATCGACAGCACCGGCAAGCCCCTGGTCGATTCGATCGTCGATGAGGCCGAGCAAAAGGGCACCGGACGCTGGACGGCGCAGTCGGCGCTGGATCTCGGCGTGCCGCTGACCTCGATCACCGAGGCGGTGTTCGCGCGCGCGCTTTCCGGCCGTCGCGCCCAGCGCGCCGAAGCCGAAAAGCTGTTCCCGCACGAGGCTCCCGCCAAGCGCCAGATCACCCAGGCCGACATCGACGCCGTCAAGGATGCGCTCTACGCCTCCAAGATCGTCGCCTATGCCCAGGGCTTCGAGCATCTGACGGTCGCCTCCGAGCAGTTCGGCTGGGATCTGAAGCTTGGTGAAGTCGCTTCGCTCTGGCGCGGCGGCTGCATCATCCGCGCCCGCTTCCTCAACCGCATCCGCGATGCCTATGACGCGGGCGTCGCTGGTCCGAACCTGCTGCTGCAGGACTATTTCCGCGACGCGGTTTCGAAGGCCGAGCCGAACTGGCGCAAGGTCGTAGGCCTGGCGATCGAGCAGGGCATTCCGGTTCCCGCCTTCTCGTCGTCGATCGCCTATTATGACGGCCTGCGCCGCGCGCGCGGCCCGGCCAACCTGCTGCAGGGCCTGCGCGATTATTTTGGCGCGCACACCTATGGCCGCCTCGACAAGCCGGGCAAGTTCCACACGCGCTGGAGCCAGGACGGCTCCGAAATTGACGCCTGAGCAACAAAACGATACCGGCCCGCAATGTTTCCTTGCGGGTCGGCCAAATTCCGGGCGCATTCGCCATCGATCCTGACGCTGCGTCTTCTTCTTGCGGCCTAGCCGTTGCGCGAAGATGACAGTGCACCCACATGTGGTGCGCGATTGAAACAGGCGGAGACGATGACGACCTACCGGACCTTCACGATTTCAGGCCCTCGCGGCACCACGAGCTGGAAGGACAAGCTTCGGCTCGGACTGGCGCTCGTCGTCGGCGCCGGCGTGGTCTTCGCGGCGCTGGTCGTGTCCTTGTCGATCGCGCTGATCCTCATTCCGGTGCTGGCCGTGGTCTACCTCTTCCGCCGGCGTATTCTGCGGAGCTTCCTCGCCCGCGCCATGCCGCCCGGCGCGGCCCCGCCGGGGCCGCGTCCCGATCCCGCCGCGCAGACCGCGTATGAAGAGCCGAATCCGTTCCGAGCACCCTCGCGTGGCCGGCCGGACGAGGTGATCATCGACGCCGAATATCGCGTCGTGGATCCCGACGAAGAGCGTCGCTGACACGCCATCTCCCCGTTTGAGGGGCGGATCGCTCGAATGTGATCCGCCTTGTCGCCAGATCCTGCATCACCCGGGCCGCGTTGGGATAGATTGTCCCCTCGCGCCCGGGTTTGTCGTCATGGACGAGGCGGGGCAGGAGGCCCCGCATCGCCTGCCTCCCGGCGCTTTCGCAGGAGGAAACCATGCCGAACACGGTCACTCTCTCCGAACTTCGCAAGGCGGTGGAAGGCAATGACGCCAAGGCCCTGGCGGCGTTCTATGCCGACGACGCGGAACTCCGCGTCATCGACCAGGACCATCCGCCGAGCCGGCCGCTGGTGCTCAAGGGCAAGCCGGCGATCCGCGCCATGCTCGACGACGTGTGCAGCCGCGCCATGAAGCATCACCTCGACGACGGACTGATGGAGGGCAGCCATCTCGCCTTTGCCGAGACCTGCACCTATCCCGATGGCGTCAAGGTCTACATGAGCGCGATGCTGGAACTAGCCGACGGCAAGATCCGCCGCCAGACCAACATCCAGGCCTGGGATCACTAGGCACTACGCTTGTCACCTCTTACGGAGGCGACCTTCGTGCGATGCAAGACGGACGGTCTGCAACGCTCCGATCACCAACATCCTGAGGCGCTTCGAGCAGCGAAGCCTCGAAGGACGCACCGCCCTGAGGGTAAATCCGGATAGCGGAGCCGCTGTGCGTGCTTCGAGACGACCCTCTGGGCCTCCTCAGCATGTTGAGGATGGTGCTACGCGAGGGGCTTATTTGGCAAAGGGGTAGGGCGGCGCGAAATGCCCTACCGCTCCAGCCGGTTGACGAACCAGCGGGTCAGCTCGATCCAGACCTGGTCCTTTTCGGCCGCGTCCTCAATGCCGTGCTCGATGTTGGGATTGTCGTTGACCTCGATGACGAAGAACCCGTCTTCGGTCTGCTTGATGTCGACGCCATAGAGTCCGTTGCCGATCAGCTGCGCGGCGCGCAAACCGATGTCGATCACCTCGGGCGGCGCCTGGCCGATGGTCATCGAGCGCAGGCCACCCTCCAGCGCCTTGCCGTTGGGCTGGTGCTTGACGATCTGCCAGTGCTTCTTGGCCATGGTGTACTGGCAGACGAAGAGCGGCTTGCCGCCCAGCACCCCGACGCGCCAGTCGAACTCCGTCGGCATGAATTTCTGCGCCAGCAGCAGGTCCGTGTCCTTGAACCAGGCCCGCGCCAGCTCGTCCATCTGGCGATGGTTGTCGACCTTCTTGACGCCGCGCGAGAAGGAGGAATCGGGGATCTTCATGACCAGCGGAAAGCCAAGCTCGTCGGCGGCGCGTTCGAGATCGCCATTGCCGCCGAGGATGATCGTCGGCGGCACCGCGATGCCGTTGCCGGTCATCAGCTCCTGCAGATAGACCTTGTTGGTGCAGCGGATCATCGAAACGGGATCGTCGATCACCGGCATGCCTTCCTGGACGGCGCGCCGGGCGAAACGATAGGTGTGGTTGTCGATCGAGGTGGTCTCGCGGATGAACAGCGCGTCGAACTCCGCCAGTCGCGCCAGGTCCTTCTTGGTGATCGGCTCGACTTCGACACCGAGCTTTTCCGCCGTGCGTGCCCAGTGTTTCAGCGAGACGAGGTTGGAGGGCGGCATCGCCTCGGTCGGGTCGTGCAGCACGGCGAAGGAATAGCGCGGCGCCGAGCGGGTCGCCTTTTTCGAGCGCCATTCGCGCCGGGTGTGGTCGTGCAGCGCCTCATGGAAGAAGGCGAGCTCGTGCGACGTCAGCTTGTTGATCGGTACGGGAGCGAGCTTGCGGATCTCGGCCCGGCTGTTCTGGTCGATCGTCACCTCCAGCACGGGGCAGCGGAACCAGTCGAAGAGCAGGCGGGAGAACCGATCAAAGCGGTGGTCCTCGCTGATGCCAAACATCACCAGCAGCCGGCCGGGCAGGTCCTTGTCGTCCGAGGCGGAGATCGCCTTGGCCAGCTGGTCCTCGAGCTCCGGCAGCGCCTGGGCATAGAGGGTGCGGCTGGCGAGATCGATCATCGTCTCGACGTTGGGCACGACCCGGTGGCCGCGCGCGCCGGCCAGCAGCGAGGCGTAATAGCCCCGGCTCTGATAGGCGAAGGAGCGCGACAGGTTGATGATCTTGGGGCGGGAACCGCGAAAGAGATTGGCCCTGGCCAGGTAGTCCTTCGTCGTGATGACCTTGTGCGGCGTGTCCTCGTTTGGAAAGTCCTTCGCCGTATCGACCAGGATAACCCAATCAGCCATGGTTCACCTCGGTCTGAGAACGACAGCCGCGCGCAACGGTTCCCGGCCCCAGCGCGCCATATGCTCGAAATCGGCATAGGGAATGGGCAGGTTGGCCGCGTCCGAATGAGTCTCGTGCTCGCGGTCCTCGACCCAGGGGTCGTGAATGAAGAGATGACGCCCGTCATCGCCCACCACCAGCACCCAGTGCGGCACCTTCTTGCCGAACATCCGGTAGGCCGAGATCAGCACGATCACCAGGGCGCCCTGCGCCAAGGCCTCGCGGATCGCGGCGACGTCGAGCGGCCGGTGGTGGATCGGGATGTCGAAGGCGATGGTCTGGTGGCGGAAATCCTCCTGCGCCAGTTCCATGACCCGCCGCTTCTCGGGATCGCGCACCGATTCCAGAAACAGCGAGCCCTCGCGGCTGACGTGGATCGAGGCCGAAAGCCCGTTGCGGGCGGCCGAGACGGCCAGCCCATGCGGATCGCAGCCGCCCAGCCCCGCCATCATGAACACCGTCGTCGCCTGCCGCCAGAGCTTGATCTCCTCGACCGGGCTCATGGCGTAATCGCGACGGAGATGGCCGAGCGCCATCATCACGCAGCAGGGACCGCAGGTGAAATCGGTGGTCTGCTCGTAATAGCGCACCGAGGTCGAGAGCGCGTCCCCGCGCAGCCGCTTCTCGTAGCGCAGCGCGTTGGCGTGATCTTCGTAATAGTCGAGATAGCGGCCGATGCGGCGATAGCCGAGCCGCTCATAGAGGCGGATGCCGGCCGCATTGTCTTCGCGCACTTCGAGCCGGAGCAGGAAGCGGTCGCGCTCGAAGGCGACGCGCTCGGATTCGGTCACCAGCGCCGCGCCGACGCCGCTGCCGCGCATGTCCGTCAGCACCGCGATGGAATAGAGCCGTGCCATGCCGGTGCCGGCCCGGAACAGCAGCAGCGCATAGCCGACGAGGCGGCCATCGGGCAGGGCGGCGACGGTGAGGGCGGCGGTCGGCGCTTCGACGAGCTTGCGGAAACTACGCCGCGCCATCCTGTCGGTCTGGAACGAGGCGGCCTCGATCGCGACCAGCCCGTCGAGATCGGCGACCAGGGCCGGCCGCACGGTGAACAAGGGAGGCGAGGTGGCGTCGACTGCACTCACAAGGCGCGATGGAACGCCCATTTCGACCGATCCGCAAGAGCCGGCGTATCGGGATCGACGCGCCATCCGGTGGCGGGATCTCGGGCCTCAATTGCGGCGCGTCTATGGCCTTATCTCACACGCAATCGTGAGCGTGGCCGCCGCTCCGGCCGGCTTCGGCAGGCCGTCTTCCGGGACTAGCCGGGAACGTTGTCGCCGACTTCCTCGGCGATGCTCTGGCCGGCCTTGGTGCGCGCCTCGCGTTGCTCGCGCATGAAGATGAACAGGCCGGAGGCGATGATGATGGCGGCGCCGATCAGCATGGAAGGTTTCGGCTGGTCGCCGAAGACAAAATAGCCGAACACCACCGCCCAGATCAGCATGGTGTACTGATAGGGGACGACCACCGAGGCCGGCGCCAGCTTGAGCGAGCGCGTGACGCAGAACTGCGCCATCAGCGCGACGACGCCGAGCAGGCCCAGCAGCCCGAAATCGATCCCCGTCGGCGTCACCCAGGCGAAGGGCGCGATCACGGCGCCGACCACCAGCGTGCTCACCGTCGAGAAGGTCAGCAGCGTCTTGTCCGGCGTGCCGCGCAACTGGCGGGTGACGATCATCAGAGCCGCGAAGAACAGGCTGCCGCCAATGGCGATCAGGGCGCCCCAGCTCAGGCTGTCGGAGGAGGGCTGCAGCACGATCAGCACGCCGATGAAGCCGGCGACGATCGCCGCCCAGCGCGGACCGTCGACCTTTTCCTTCAGCAGCAGCGCCGACAGCGCCGTCACATAGATCGGTCCGGCCAGGTAATAGGTCATGACGTCGGCGAGCGGCAGCAGCGACACCGCCCAGTAGAAGAAGCCGATCTCGCCGGTGATCACGCCCACCCGCAGCAGCTGCATCCAGGGACGCGGTGCCTGGGCGAGCTGGCGCACGCCATTGTCGCGGCAGATGACCGGCAGCATGACCAGAAGCGCGGCCAGCGACCGGATCAGCAGGATCATGCCGACCGAATAGGTGCCGACCAGCCATTTGCCCAGCGTGTCATTCACCGAATACAGCAGGATGCCCAGAATCATCAGGGCTATGCCGAGAAGCGGACCGGAAAGAGTGCGCGCGGTGGCGGTAGGACTGCTGGCGGACATGAAATTCACACAAGGGGCTGCTAGAACGGGCACTCTGCACAGAAGCGCGGCAGAGACAAGAACATCCGGGCGCTTCCGCCGCAATCTCGCGGTCTATTCTGGGACCGTGCGACTTTTCGTTTGCTTTTTCCGCCGCGAGTCTGCATATACGCGGCGACGATCATCGTGATCGCGCTGTGCCACACGAGATTTCGGTGGCTCTATCCTGCTGGTAAGGTAGGACACGACCCCGTCCTCTGATCCTGTCGCGCGTGGGTCATGGCTAGAAGTCGGATGCCGGATGGTGTTCGCATAATTAGGCTTTCTTCTTGAATCAATTGACAAATTTTTCGGCTTTGGCACTTGCCGAGCCGCTCGTGCGTGCGCTTGACGTGGCCGGCATTACGACGCCGACGCCGATCCAGGCCCAGGCAATTCCCGCACTTCTCGAAGGCCGCGATATGCTCGGCATTGCGCAGACCGGAACCGGCAAGACCGCCGCGTTCGGCCTGCCGCTCCTGCAGCATCTGTCGCGCCGCGCTGATGGTCTCCAGCCGAAGAGTGCCCGTTCCCTCATTCTCGCCCCGACGCGCGAACTTGCGATCCAGATCGATTCCGAGCTGCGCAAGTTCTCGAAGTTCCTCGGCATCCGGCACGCGCTCGTCTTCGGCGGCGTCGGCCATCAGCCGCAGATCCGGGCGCTCGAAAAGGGCGTCGACATTCTCGTCGCCACCCCCGGCCGCCTGCTCGACCATCTGCAGGCGCGCGTCGTCCGTCTGGACCAGGTCTCCCACCTGGTGCTCGACGAGGCCGACCGCATGCTCGACATGGGCTTCGTCCGCGACGTCATGAAGATCGTGGCGCTGCTGCCGGAAAACCGCCAGTCGCTGCTGTTCTCGGCCACCATGCCGGCCGAAGTGGCGACGCTTTCGCGCAAGATCCTCAAGGACCCGGTCCGGGTCGAGGTCACGCCGGAAGCGGTCACCGTCGACCGTATCGACCAGAAGCTCTATCGCGTGCCGACGGCCGAGAAGCGTAATTTCCTCCTGGATCTGCTCGCCAATCCGGAGATGGAGCGCGTGATCGTCTTCACGCGCACCAAGCACGGCGCCGACCGCGTCGCGCAGCACCTGCAGAAGGCTCGCGTAGAGACGCTGGCCCTGCACGGCAATAAGTCCCAGGGCGCCCGTCAGAAGGCGCTGGAGGGCTTCAAGGATGGAAGTCTCCGGGTGCTCGTCGCGACCGACATCGCCGCTCGCGGCATCGATGTCTCCGGCATCACCCATGTTGTGAATTTCGACCTGCCCGACGAGCCGGAATCGTATGTCCATCGCATTGGACGTACCGCCCGCGCCGGTCGCAGCGGGCTCGCCCTCTCTCTGTTCGACGCCGGTGAATCGGCGCGTCTGAAGGCCATCGAGCGGCTGATTCGCCGTCCGATCCCCGAAGTCGCGACCCAATTCAAGGCCTCGCACGCCGCGCCTCGGTCCGTTGCAGATACGCAGCGGGGCGACAAGCCGGTGCGCGATAGCCTGCCGAACGAAGAAAAGAGCAAGAAAAATCGGTGGCGTGGCCAACAACGCCGCCGAGCGGCTTGACGACGGGACGGTCGTTAGCAAAGTTCTCTACCGCCAGACTGAAGGAGATTTCCATGGCGACGGGTACAGTGAAGTGGTTCAATGCGACGAAGGGCTATGGATTCATCCAGCCCGATCAGGGTGGTCAGGATGTGTTCGTGCACATCAGCGCGGTTGAGCGTGCTGGTTTGTCGACGCTGCGCGACGGCGCCAAGATCTCGTACGAACTCGAGACCGATCGTCGCGGCAAGACGTCCGCGACGGAACTGAAGGTCTCGTAAGGAACAACACATGGCGAAGGAAGAAGCGCTCGAATTCGAGGGTACGGTCGTCGAGGTACTGCCCGACGCCAAGTTCCGCGTGGAACTCGAGAACGGGCATGTCGTCGTCGCCTACACCGCGGGCCGGATGAAAAAGAACCGGATCAAGACGCTGGCGGGCGACCGCGTAACCGTCGAGATGACGCCATACGATCTCGATCGTGCGCGACTGGTTTTCCGGCACAAGGGCGAACCGCTTGCCTCGCAAGCACCCAGGCCGCCTTTCCGCGGTGGCGCGGCGCGTCGACGCTGACATCCGACGCCAGGTGAAGATCAAGGGGGCCGACGCGAGTTATCGCGCCGGCCCTTTTCTTTTGGCCGGTCGGCTTCGCGGGAAGCCCGAATCCAGCCTGGGGCCAGGGTTCCCGAGCCGCCGGCCGCCCGTAGGCGTCGCTACGGCAGGTATGGTTTATCGGGATTAATGCTATTTTAGGCCAAAATCCGGCAGATTGTGAAAATGTGGCGCTCGGAGGGCAAAACCCACTTGCATCCCGCGAGGGAAGCCCATATTCTTTTTCTTGTCGCGGGGCAGACGATTCACCAGATCTTAAGTCCGGACGTTGAAGGCAGCTTCGGGAAGTTCCCGGTTAGAAGTGTATTCGAAGGTTATTTGACGCGCAGTTGTAGTTAGAATTAGTGAGCTCGAGTTTTTTTTGGTTCGGGCAAAGAGTTGTTCTTATTTAGTTATGTTTTAGCCGCCGGCCCAAAAGGTCGGCGGTTTGTTTTTGTGCGCGGTTTGCTTTCACAAGCCCCGTCTACGCGGCCCGCCTGGGCGGGCGAGATTCCGACATTTCCGCGGCAGCGCCGGAATGATCTGGGCCCGGCGACCGCTTGTCGCGTGCCTGTTTCCTAACCTTGCCGTATTGTCATGCAGCTTAGGCCGTCACGTCGGTCGAATCGATGTTCGAATCGGCCGGCCCCGGAGAGATCGAATGCTCAATGTGCTTCGTAATTTCATTGCCGAACTGACGGGTGAGACGGCTCCCCGGCAATTTGGCGATGACGACCACCGCCTTGCCGCCGCGGCGCTGCTCTATCACGTCGTCGCGGTCGATGGCGAAGTGGCCGAAGCCGAGCGCGTCCGCCTGCACGAACTGCTCAAGGCCCGCTACAGCCTCGACGAGGAGGCAACCGGCGACCTCGTGCGCGCCGCCGTCGAGGCCGATGACGAGGCGGTCGACTTTTATCGCTTCACCAGCGTGCTGAAGTCGCAGCTGGACGAGATCGATCGCGAGCAGATCGTCGCGATGATGTGGGATCTCGTCTATGCCGATGGCCGCCTGACCGAATTCGAGGACAATGCGATCTGGCGCGTCGCCGATCTGCTCGGCGTATCCGGGCGTGCGCGGCTGCGGCTGAAGAAGATCGTGCAGTCGGGCGGCAGCGCCGTGGACACGCTCGCGCCGTCGAAGGAATGACCCCGCGGGGCCGGTTTCCACCGGCTCCCGGATCTGAGGACCCTTGCTGTCGTGCCGCAGTCGCTGAAGCCCGTCTTGATCGTCCTGCACCAGGAACATTCGACGCCCGGCCGTGTCGGCCTGCGCTTGGCCGAGCGCGGTCATCCGCTCGATATCCGCCGACCCCGCTTTGGCGACCCGCTGCCGGCGACGCTGGACGGGCATGCCGGGGCGGTCGTCTTCGGCGGGCCGATGTCCAGCAATGACGACGAGGATTTCATCCGGCGCGAGATCGACTGGATGGCGGTGCCGCTGGCCGAGCAGGCGCCGCTGCTCGGCATCTGCCTCGGCGCGCAGATGCTGGCGCGCCAGCTCGGCGCCCGCGTCGGTCCCCGGCCCGACGGGCTGGTCGAGATCGGCTATTACCCGCTGCGGGCGACCGAGGCGGGGCAGGGGCTCTGCACCTGGCCGGAGACGGTCTATCAGTGGCATGGTGAGGGCTTCGACCTGCCGGAGGGCGCGGCGCTGCTCGCGGAAGGCCAACTCTACCGCAACCAGGCCTTCCAATACGGGCCGGCCGCGTTCGGCTTCCAGTTCCATATCGAGCTGACGCTGGCGATGATGCATCGCTGGACCACCACCGGCGCCGACCGGTTCGCGCTGCCCGGGGCGCAGCCGCGCGCCCAGCATATGGAGGGCCGCGCCGTCTATGACGCGCAGACCTCGCAGTTCCTCGACAGCTTCCTGGATTTCTGGCTGCGTCTGCCGCGCGGCGAAGCGGCCGCCACGGAGGCCCCTGCCGCTCGCGGCGAGCCGGTTGGACTGGCCTGAGGCCAAGCCCCGCTTGCAAATTGCGAATGCCGTCGCAATTTGCAATGCGCGGAAGGTGAATCGGTCGTTAACCTTCCCCAGATCTGGCGAATTTCATTCAAATCGTAACCATATCTGGTGGTGCCACGCGCCTTCGCGAGTGGCAGGAGGCTTGCGACACATTTTGGCAAGCTGATCTTCCGGTTGTGCGTAGTCAGCTCTTATCGGACGGAGAAGGGTGGAACCGATGACCCCCGGTAACCCTTCTCCGCTCCGCTTGCTCGTGCCCCTGCACGCGGCGCTTGCATCCTTGCCCCTCCCTGGTTTCCTATAACGGCGCGACGGAGTCCTTTCGTCGCGGGGGGAACCTTCGGTCATGACGGACACGCAGGATTCGCTGGCGCGCGCCGCGCGGCTCTCGTTCTGGAGCGGACCCGTCTCGCCCCAACCCCTGGCCGGCGGACTCACCAACACCAATTGCCTGGTCGAGGACCGGGGCCGCAAATATGTCGTGCGCATCGGCGGCGACATGATCGAGCACGGCATCATCCGCACCACCGAGCTGGCGGCGAGCCACGCGGCGGCGGAGGCCGGCATTTCGCCGATCGTCGTCCATGCCGAGCCGGGCGCCATGGTCATCGACTTCGTCGAAGGCCGCAGCCTGACGCCGCAGGATGTCCGCGACGATCGCTATCTCGGCCGCATCGTCGAATTGCTCCGGCGCGCGCATCGCGACATTCCGCGCTACTTCCGCGGCCCGGCGCCGCTGTTCTGGGTGTTCCAGGTCATCCGCGACTACACCCACACGCTGGAGGCGGGCGAAAGTCACCATCTGCCGATGCTGGTGCGCCTGCTGGACACTGCGGATCGGCTGGAGAAGGCGGTCGGCCCGATCGATCTGGTCTTTGGCCATAACGACATGCTGGCCGCCAATCTGATCGATGACGGCAAGCGGCTCTGGCTGGTCGACTGGGACTATGCCGGCTTCAACTCGCCGCTGTTCGACCTGGGCGGGCTTGCCTCCAACAACCTGCTGTCGCCGTGCGAGACCGAGCAGGCGCTGGAGCTCTATTTCGACCGGCCGCTGAACGACGAGATGCGCCGCCGCGCCATGGCGATGACCGCCGCCTCGCTGCTGCGCGAGACGATGTGGAGCATGGTCTCCGAACTGCACAGCCGGCTGGTGTTCGATTATCCGGCCTATACGGCGGAGTATCTCGGCCGCTTCAAGGCGGCGATGCTCGCTTTCGACGCGCTCGACCGGTGACAGGGAACAGCATGACCGATCTTCCATCCTCGGCCCGCATCGTCATCATCGGCGGCGGCATTGTCGGCACGTCGGTCGCCTATCACCTCGGCGCCATGGGGCAGACCGACGTGATCCTGCTCGAGCGCGGCAAGCTGACCTCGGGCTCGACCTGGCATGCCGCCGGTCTCGTCGGGCAGCTCCGCACCTCCGCCAACATCACCCAGCTGCTCGGCTACTCCGTCGCGCTCTATGACCGGCTCGAGGCCGAGACCGGGCAAGCCACGGGCTGGAAGCGCAATGGCGGCCTGCGTCTCGCTTGCAATGCCGAGCGCTGGACCGAGGTCCGCCGGCAGGCGACCACGGCGCGTTCCTTCGGGCTGGAGATGCAGTTGCTGACGCCGCGCGAGGCGCAGGAATTGTGGCCGCTGATGCAGGTCGACGATGTTGTCGGCGCCGCCTTCCTGCCGACCGACGGCCAGGTGTCGCCCTCCGACATTTCCGCCTCGCTCGCCAAGGGTGCGCGACAGAAGGGCGTGACGATCCGCGAGGGCGTTGGCGTCACCGGCATCGTCGTCGAAAACGGCGCGGTCACGGCGGTCGAGACCGACCAGGGCCGGATCGCCTGCGAGAAGGTCGTGATCGCAGCGGGCCAATGGTCGCGCGAGATCGGCCGGCTTGCCGGCGTCAACATCCCGCTCGTCTCGGTGCAGCATCAATATCTGATCACCGACGCCATTCCCGGCGTCACACCCAATCTGCCGACGCTTCGCGATCCGGACAGGCTCACCTACTGGAAGGAGGAGGTCGGCGGACTGGTGATGGGCGGCTACGAGCCGAACCCGAAGCTCTGGGATGTCGATCCGCTGCCGCGCGATTTCGAGTTCCAGCTGCTACAATCCGATTTCGATCATTTCGAGCCGATCCTCGAGCAGGCTCTCGGCCGCGTGCCGGCGATGGAGACGGTCGGCATCAAGCAGTTCATCAACGGGCCCGAGAGCTTTACGCCAGACGGCAATTTCATTCTCGGCGAGGCGCCGGAGGTGCGGAACGTCTTCGTCGGCGCCGGCTTCAACGCCTTTGGCATCGCGTCGGGCGGCGGCGCCGGCATGGCGCTCGCCGAATGGTTGGTGAACGGCGCGCCGCCCTTCGATCTCTGGCCGGTCGATATCCGCCGCTTCGGCCGCAACCACCACGACCTCTCCTGGATCCGCAGCCGGACGCAGGAGGCCTATGCCCGCCATTACACCATGGCCTGGCCTTCGGAAGAGTTCCTCTCCGGGCGGCCGCTGCGCCGCTCGCCGCTCTATGACCGGCTGGCGGCGGCCGGCGCGGTGTTTGGCGAAAAGCTCGGTTTCGAACGCGCCAACTGGTTCGCCGATGTGGCCGCCGGCGAGGTGGCGGAGGACCGCTACACCTATGAGCGGCCGAACTGGTTCGAGCCGGTGGGCCGCGAGCATCGCGCGGCGCGTGAGGCGGCGGTGCTGTTCGATCAGACCTCGTTTGCCAAATTCGAGCTGACCGGGCGCGACGCTGAGAAGGCGCTCTCTTGGATCGCCGCCAACGACGTCGCCAAGCCGGTCGGCCATCTCGTCTATACGCAGATGCTGAACCGGAAGGGCGGCATCGAATGCGACCTGACCGTCGCGCGGCTCGCCGAGGATCGCTACTACATCGTCACCGGCACCGGCTTCGCCACGCATGACTTCCACTGGATCCAGTCGAACATCCCTGCCGGCCTCGATGCGCGCCTGACCGATATAACCTCGCAGAACGCCGTGCTGGTGCTGATGGGGCCGCGTGCTCGCGACATCCTGCAGCCGCTGGCCGATGCCGACATTTCCAATGCCGCCTTCCCGTTCGGCCGCGCGCGCAGGCTTTCCATCGCCGGCTGCCCGGTGCTCGCGCTGCGCATCACCTATGTCGGCGAACTCGGCTGGGAACTGCATGTGCCGATGGAGTTCGCGCTGACGCTGTATGACGCGCTGATCGAGGCGGGGCGTCCGGCGGGTCTGCGGCTCGCCGGCTATCGCGCCATCGAGACGCTGCGGCTGGAAAAGGGCTATCGCGCCTGGGGCGCCGAGATCGGCCCGGATCATTCGCCGCTCGTCGCTGGCCTCGGCTCATTCGTGAAGCTGAAGAAGCGGATCCCGTTTCTCGGCCGCGAGGCGCTGGAAGCGCAGGCGGAAAAACCACTGCCGCGCCTGCTCGCGGCTTTCACGACTGAGGATCCGTCGATCGTCCTGCTCGGCCGCGAGACCATCTACCGCGATGGCGAGCGCGTCGGCTGGCTGGCGAGCGGCGGCTACGGCTACACGGTCGGCTTGCCGATCGGCTATGGCTATGTGCGGCGCGCCGCCGGGGTCGACAGCGATTTCGTGCTGTCGGGACGCTACGAACTCGAAGTTGCCGGCGAGCGGGTTCCGGCGCGGGCGCATCTCGATCCGCTCTACGATCCGGCCGGTCAACGCATCCGCGCCTAGGTGCTTTCCAGACAGGCTGTGACAATGGCGTCCGCCGCCGCCAGGGGCTACGGAGTTGACAGGGCCGCCGCACGGGTATTGGTACGAAAAGCAATCGACATCAATAACATAGAGTTATTCCAATGTACGACGTCACCCGGCGCCAGCTGATGCATTTGGGCGTCGGCGCTGCCGGCGCCGCGATGCTGTCGGGCCTGCCGGTTCCGGCGCGGGCCGAGGACCAGACGCTGGCGCTCTATAATGGCCAGCACCGTCCGCCCGTGGAGGCACTGGTCGCTGCCTTCACCGCCGCCACCGGCATCGCGGTCGTCACCCGCAACGGCAACAGCGCCCAGCTCGCCAGCCAGCTGATCGAGGAAGGCGCCAATTCGCCGGCCGACGTCTTCTGGTCGGAAGAAAGCCCCTCGCTCGTCGCCATCGCCGAAAAGGGCCTGCTGGCGCCGCTCCATGCCGACACCCTGCAACAGATTCCCGCCAAATATGCCGCCCGGGACGGATCCTGGATCGGCGCCGGCGCGCGCAGCCGGGTCGTCGTCTACAACAAGTCGATGATCGAGGAATCGGCGCTGCCGAAGACCGTGCTCGATTTCGCCGGCGAGGCATGGGCCGACAAGGTCGCCTTCGCACCGAACAGCGGCGCCTTCCAGCAGCAGGTCGTTGCGGTCTCGCTGCTCAAGGGGCGGGATGTCGCGCTCGCCTGGCTCAAGGGGCTGCGCCAGTACGGCCGCGTCTACAACAGCGATTCCGCCGCGGTCGAGGCGGTCGAGGGCGGCGATATCGCCGTGGCGCTCAGCAACAACTACTACTGGTACGCGCTCGAGCAGGAGCTGGGCCCCGACAACATGAACTCGGCGCTCTATTTCATGGGCCATGGCGATCCCGGCACGCTGATCACCGTGTCCGGTGCCGGCGTGCTGAAAACCTCGAAGAAGGCGGAAGCTGCCCAGCGTTTCGTCGCCTTCATGGTCAGCGCCGAAGGCCAGGCCGCGATCGTCGGCGCGATCGCCGAATATCCGCTGCGTCCCGGCGTGGTCTCGTCTTTCCCGCTGAAGCCCTTCGACCAGCTCGATCCGGCGCCGGTCACGCCGGCCGATCTCGGCGATGCCGCCGAAGCGCTCGCGCTGCTGCGCGAGGCAGATCTCGCTTGACCAGCGCCGCCAGCGCTTCCGATGGCTCGTCCCGGCGCGGCGCGGCAGGTTCCGCACCGGCCTCGCGCTGGCTCGTCGCGCTGGCACTGATCCCGACCGCGCTGATCGCGCTGCCGGTGATCTATGTGCTGATGCGCTCCTGGGGCGCCGGCTGGCAGGCCATCTGGAGCGAACTCGCCCGGCCGCGCACGCTCATGCTGCTCGGCAATACCGTCACGCTCTGCCTGTCGGTGACCTTCTTCGCCAGCCTGCTCGGCTATGCGGCGGCGTGGTTCACCGAGCGCACCGATCTCAAGGGCAAATGGCTGTGGCGCGTGCTCTGCTGCCTGCCGCTCGCCATGCCGGCCTTCGTCGCCAGCTTTGCCTGGAAGTCGCTGGGTCCCACCTTCCAGGGCATGCCCGGCGCCATCCTTATCCTCAGCATGGAGAGCTTCCCGCTCATCTTCCTCCCCGTCGCCGCCTCGCTGCGCAGCATGGATCCGGGCATGGAGGAAGTGTCGCGCTCGCTCGGCAAGGGGCCGGGCAGAACGTTCTGGAAGGTGACGCTGCCGCGGACGCTGCCCGCGCTTGGCGGCGGCGCGCTGCTGGTCGCGGCGCACATGCTGTCGGAATTCGGCGCGCTGGCGCTGCTGCGCGTCCAGACCTTCACGACCGCGATCTTCCAGCAATATGAGCTGCAGTTCGACAATGCCTCGGCCGCCGTGCTCTCGGCGCTGCTGATGCTGCTCTGCCTGCCGGTCGCCTTTGGCGAGATGTGGCTCCGCCGCGGCGTCCGCTTCTCGAAGGTTGGCCGCAACACGGCGCGGCGCGGCTCGCCGGCGCGGCTCGGCCGCGCGCAGCCGCTCGTCATGCTGGGCTTCATCGCCGTGGCCATCGTGTCGCTCGGCGTACCCTTCGGCCGGCTCGGTTACTGGCTGGTCAAGGGCGTCTCGGCCGGTCGCGGCCTCGACGCGCTCGGGCCCGCTCTGTTCGGCTCGCTGTCGCTGGCCCTGCCGGGAACCGTCGTCACGACCTTGATCGCCCTGCCGCTGGTCTTGCTGGTTCTGCGCAGCCGGGGCTTCTTCGCGCGCTTCGCCGACCGCCTGCCCTATGTCGTGCATGGCCTGCCGGGCCTCGTGGTCGCCCTGGCGCTGGTCTATCTGTCGATCCGCCTGCTGCCGGCGATCTATCAGACCCGCGCCGTGCTGTTCGCCGCCTACGCCATCCTGTTCCTGCCGCTCGCGCAGTCGGCCATCCGCGCTTCGGCCGAGCTGGTGCCGCGCGAGATCGAGGAGGTCGCCCGCACGCTCGGCCGCAGCCCGCTGCAGGCCTTCCTCTCCGTCACGCTGCCCTCGCTTGCCCCCGGGCTCGGCGCCGCTCTGGCGCTGGTTGCGCTCGAACTGATGCGCGAACTGACGGCGACCCTGATCCTGGCCCCGACCGGGGTCGTGACGCTCGCGACCGAGGTCTGGTCGCACACCAACGACAGCGCCTACGCCGCCGCCGCGCCCTTCGCGGCGCTGCTCGTGCTGATTTCAGGCATTCCGGTCTACATCTTCACGCTGCGAACGTTACGCCCCCGTTCTGATCATCAGGCGCGTTAAGCAACGTCCCAGAAGTTGCAGCCGATCGCGGCCCTTATGACTCTGGCCTCAACAATGGCAAAGAGTCGCCGCATTTCTCCTCCATGATGACGATGGATCGTTATTCCTTATCGCGATTCAGTATTGGAGGCGTTTATTCGTTTCCTATTTCAGACGTCTATGACAACAGGAAATATTAACCGAGAACAATTTTCGATCTGTTTTGGCGGGAGCGGGGGTTACGTGTCGAAACAAAGTAGAGATGAGTACCATGATCCATTCGGGCAAATCGAGCGCCGCCTTGCGCGTGCGCAGTCTCGCTGAGCTGACTGATTCCGATCCGTCGACTCCCGCCGCCGAAGGCGTTTCATCCCTGGAAGACCTCCGTCTGCAAGAGAATCTCGATCTGAAGGTTCGGGGATTCCCGAAACTGGTTCTGCATCGTTCCGAGCCGGAGCCGGACACGTCCCTGTCGCAACTCGAAGATCTGGCCGCCGAACTCGAGGCGGCGCTGATGGGCGATCTGCGCAACATCGCGGCGTCCTGGGAGCCCGACAGGCCGGTAGTTGCCAAGGCCGAGCCCCCGGCGCCGGCAGCCCTTCCCCTGATCCAGGCGGAATTCGAAGAAGAAGATCTCGCGGCGGAGCCGACGATTGACCCGCCGGCGCAGCTTGGACTGCCGCAGCAGGACCGGCTCGCCGTCGAGCTGCTGCTGGCGCGAGGCCGGCGCCCCGACGTGGCTGCCAAGCCGGCTGCCGCCGTGGCGGCCGTGGCGCTGGAAGACCGGCTTGCCGGCGAACTGGCGCAGCGCCTCTCGATCGCGGTCGATGAATTGCGCATCGCCGATGGCGAGGAGCCCACCTTCGACGCGGAGCGGAGCGAACTCGCCGACGCAACCCGCCGGCGTCGCGTGCTGAACCGGCAATTGCTCGGCGTCGTTGCCCTGCTCGCCCTGGTCGGCGGTGGCGCACTGGCGACGATCCATTCGGTCACAGCCCGCACGGATGCGCCGGTCGCCAGCGAACTGGACGGTCTGTCGACGGCCGGAATCGTCAAGGCAGACGCCCCGGCGGCGCTGCCCGCGCCCGCCGCAAAGCAGTCCTATGACCGCGCTCCGGAGGATCGCTCGCTGCCGGAATCGCCGCAGCTGCGCGGCGCCGACATGCTGGACGCCGTTCCTGGTTCCGCGCCGACACTGAGCTCCGCCATGCTGCCGGGCTCTGCGGTCAGCGGCCAGCCGGTGACGCCGAGCGTTCGCGCCGCCTATGCCGCGCCCGCTGCCGAGCATTCCCTCGCGGCGATGCCGGCAGCTCAAGCTCCGGTCGAGGCGAAGCCGGTGGCGGCTGTGGCCGATCCGGTTGATGAACCCGCACCGACGGCGGATCCCGCAATCGCGGCTGCCGAGCCCGACGTGGCGGCGACCGATGCTGCCCTCCCGCCAGCCTCCGATTCCGCAGCTCCGCCGGCTGCGGCCGCTCCGGCCAAGAGCGTCGCGGCAGGTTCGCCTACGCCGGGGCCGGCCCGGATCACCAGCGGCGTCAAGCTGCGCGGCAATCCGGACAATGGCGCCCCCACGGTCGGCCTGCTCAAGACCGGGGACCGGGTCCAGGTCGTCCAGTGCAAGGGCTGGTGCGAGGTCGTCGTCGATGGCAAGCGTGGCTTCGTGTTCAAGAAGTTCCTCGCCTCCGTCAGCGGCTAGGCTATCCTCCTCCCGCGGTTCATCTCGCGGGAGGATCGCTTCTTTCATATTGTCGCGCCTTGTTCGCTTGCGGACCGCCATTATGATTGTGTCGGAATGATTGCATCTGCTACGAGGAAGCAATCTGTACGAGGCGATCGAAGACGGACATGCAAGGGCAGGGATCGGACATACCGGGCACCATCGCGTACACGCTGCCGCGTGATCCCGAACGCTATTTTCGCGCGGTCGAAATCCTGCTTTCGGCCGTGCAGGCCCTGTCGTTCACGCGCGAACCCGGCCAGGTGCAGCGGATCGTCAAGACCGCGGCTCGCCAGCTGACGCGCAGCGAAGGCGCGAGCTTCGTGCTGCGCGACGGCGCCGCCTGCCACTTCGTTGACGAGGATGCAATCGCTCCGCTCTGGAAGGGCCTTCGCGTGCCGCAGGAGAGCCGCATCGAAGGCTGGGCGATGCTGAACCGGCAATCGGTCCAGATCCGCGACCTCACCGCCGATCCGCGCCTCGATGCTTCCGTCTATCAGCCGACCTTCATCCGCAGCCTCGCCGTGGTGCCAATCCGCACCCATGAGCCCATCGGCGCCATCGGCGTCTACTGGGCCGAGGCGAATGCCCCGACCGACGATGACCTGCGCCTGCTGATCAAGCTTGCCGACGCCGCCTCGCTGGCGATCGAGAACATCCGCATCCATGGCGAGCTGGAGGAGCGGGTGCGCCTGCGCGCCGCCGAGCTGGTCAAGGCCAAGGCCGATATCGAGGAGCTCTCGATCACTGACGAGCTGACGGGCCTGCTCAACCGCCGTGGCTTTCGTCGCGCCGCCGAGACGATCCTCGCCAGCGGCAGCGGCTGCCAGATCGCCTTCATCGACGTCGACGGGTTGAAGAAGGTCAACGACAAGTTCGGCCATACGGTCGGGGACAGCCTGATCGCCGATTGCGCCAGCGTGCTGCGCGACAGCGTGCGGCAGTCCGACGTGGTGGGCCGGATGGGTGGCGACGAGTTCTGCGTTCTCGTCCAGGCGCCGCTCGCCCCGGCCGAGACCCTGCGCAACAGCCTGCGCACCCGGCTCGATTATTTCAACCGCCTGTCGCCGGCCCAGTGCACCCTGTCGATCAGCATCGGCATCGTCCAGGCAAAGCCGGGCAGCAACGAATCGCTCGACGATCTGCTCAGCCATGCCGACGCGCTGATGTCGATGGAGAAGCACTCCAAGTCGATGTCGGAATCCCGCCACTAGGGTTTTTCCCGCGGAACTTCGCGTTTGTTGCTGCGCCGTCCGGCTGCCTGGCAAAATCGTCAGATCGTTCAAATTGCGCGGATCGGTTTGTGAATTTGCCAAGGGCTGCGGCTGCCTTATCGCGTCAGTAGGACCGATAGGGCAGAACTCCATGTCGCTAGGAAAAAAGACCAGACTGCCGCGCAAGCCGACCCCCCCGCCGGCTTCGTTCCCGGACATGCGGCGACCGGCGGGTGCTGGTGCGGAGCCAGCGAGCCGGCCGGTGCGGCTGCTCGATCTGACGGCCGAGGAACGTGCGGAACTGGAGCAGGCCAACGCGCTCGTCATCGACGGCGTCGGACGCGAATGCTTTCGCGGGCTCTCCATTGCGGAATCGCTGGAATTCCTCGAACTCCGGCGCATCGGCCTCGACAATGACGACCAGAGCTTCCTGAAGCTCGTGCTGCTGGGCGATCTGCACGAAGCCGCCCAGAGGCGCCTTGCCCCCTAGACCGCTTGCCTGGGCGGATCGCGCGAGACAGCGCGATCCCTTTCCTCGTGGCAGATGAATGCCGGCCAATGGGCCAAGCAGTCGGCGGTCAGGCCTTTTGCAGCAGGATCCAGCCGGGGAAGGCGCATTCGAAGGCGGTCGTCGCCGACACGGGCACTCCGTCTTCCAGCTTGAGCGCGGCAATGCGGGACGAATCCCAGCCGGCCACGAGCAGATGGTCGCCATGCACCAGCAGGTGCTGCGGCCAGAACACGCTGGAGTCGATTTCCGAGACCAACTTCGGCGTCTCCCCCGACACATCGAAGGTCGAGATTGTATCGTTGCCGCGATTGGCGAAATAGACGAAGCGGCCATCGGCCGAGCGCTGGATGTCGCCGGGATAGTTGCGGCGGTGGCGCGTGCGGGCGGGACCCGGCCGCGTCGTGCTCGGCACGCTCACCCAGTCTTCGAGCGGCGCGCCGGGCCTGCCCACCAGCAGGTTGGAGCCCAGCTCGCCGCTGACGGCAAGGCGCCCGTCCGGCAGGACGACGGCATGGCGCGGTCCGCACCCGGCGGGAAGTTTGGTGACGCGCGTCGCCGTCAGCGCCGCCGATCCCGGCTTGGCCGGATCGACGCGGAACTCGCGGATCGAATCGTCGCCGAGATCGATGATGAACAGCGTCTCGCCAACGAAGAAGGCCTGGTGCGGATGCGCGTCATCCTGCCGGTCGAGCTCCGGACCGCTGCCGGAAAGCTTCACCAGCGCGATCTCGCCGTCGAAGCTGCCATCGGCGGCGAGCCGCTGAAGGCCGAGCGTGCTGGTGGTGTAATTGGTGAAGACCAGCAGCGTTCCCGTGGGATCGACGGTGAGGTGGCAGGGCTCGGCGCCGCCGCTCTTCTTCTCGCCGATGGTTTCGGCCTTGTCGCCGGCGATCCGCCACGCATGGATCTCGCCATCCATGCCGGCCCGCGACGTGCCGTAGATGACCGGCAGCGTCGGGTGGGAGGCGAGCGCGGAAAGCTGCTCGGCGCGCCCCAGCGTTTCGCCCGTCCAGACGCCGTCCTTCTCGACCCATCGGGTGAGGCCGTGCAGTTCGAAGACGCCGCGCGACGCGACGAACAGCGCCTCGCCGGCCGCGAGCTTGAAGTCCGACATGTTTGGTCTCCCCGATCGAATGTCTGCCTTGGCCGAAGCCTAGATCAAATTTCCGGCCCCAGAAACCGGGCTCGCACTTTCCCCGCTCCCCGAGGGGAGGCGAAAGAGTGCCTTCCGTCCCCGTTAGACCCGCCGCTACTCCGACGAGCCCGGCCCGAATCCTTCCCAGCTGGCGGCGAGCTTGCCGTCCTGGAGGATGGCGGCGCGGCGCAGCATGGCGAAGGCCATGCAGACATGGTTCGGCACGATCTCCAGCCGCGTGCCGACCGGCAGCGGCGTCGGCTCGCCTTCGCCATGCCAGCGCAGCCAGCCATGCTCTTCCGACATCTTGTCGATGACCCAGCCGGGCGCATTCACGATCATGCCCATGCCGGGATATTCGTGCCGGTGCGCCGCGGCGGGTACGAGGTCGGTCGAGAGCGATTTCGAGCCGGCATCGATGCAGGCGCGGTCGGGGTCGGGATGGCTGATCACCGTGCCGATGACGCGGACGGCGACGGTATCAAGCGTGGCATTGCCGAGCGCGATCTGGCCGACGTCGTTGAAGGCATAGATGCCGGGGCGGATCTGGGTGACACCCGGCACGTGGGCGACCGCGCGGGCCGAGGCCGAGGCGCCGAGCGAGACGATCGGCAGGGCGATGCCTTCGGCCCGGATCGCCTTGGCAACGCCGACCATCAGCTCGCCGGCGGCCACCGCGCGCGCCTCCAGGTCGACCCTGTCCTTGGCGCCATAGGTGGCGCCTTCATGCGTGTAGATCCCGACGAGATCGACGCCCGGGGCGGCGGCGATCGCTTTGGCGACCTCGACCGCCTTGGCCGGCGAGACCCCCTCGCGGCCGAGGCCGGAATCGATTGCCAGCATCATGCGGGCCTTTTCGCCCGCCGCCGCGAAGACCGCGCCGATGCTGGCGGCGGCAGCGAGGCTGTCGGTGGCGAACAGCGCATCGCACCGACGGGAGAGCGCCAGCGCCCGCGCGCCATTCTCGGCGCCAAAGATCGGGTTGGCGACGAACAGCCGTTCGATCCCGGCATCGGCGAAGGCTTCCGCCTCGCCCAGTTTGGCGACGCAGAGGCCGTGCGCGCCCCGTTCGATCTGCCGGCGGCCGGCATCGGCCATGCGGTGCGTCTTGGCATGCGGGTAGAGCTCGACGCCTGCCGAGCGGGCGATCGCCGCCATCTCGTCGAGATTGCGGTCGAGCACGTCGAGATCCAGCACGAGGCCGGGCGTGGCCACGGGGATGTCGGTCCAGTCGGAGGCAGTAAGAGCAGTGGACATAATGGGAACCTTCGGAGGAAACGGGATCAGGCCGGCATGCGGATGACGCGGCCGGCACGGACGCCGGTCATGACGCCATCCTGCAACGCCAGTTCGCCATTGACCATGACGTGGAAAATGCCCGAGGCGGCCTGGCGCGGCACCTCGTAGGTGGCGTTCGCTTTCACCGTCATGTGGTCGAAGACGACGATATCCGCCCTGGCGCCGACCGCGATGCGGCCGCGATCGGGCTGGCGCAGGCGGTTGGCGGCGGTGCTGGTCATGTGGCGCACGCATTCGGCAAGCGTCAGGACCTTTTCCTCGCGCACATAGGTTTCCAGCATGCGCGGGAAGGTGCCCCAGGAGCGCGGATGCGGCCGGTCGCCAACCAGGATGCCGTCGCTGCCGACCGTATGCTCGTCGCGCTGCATCAGCGCGCGCACATGCTCTTCATGGCCGATGAAGAAGACACAAGGCGCGCTGCGCTCTGTCGCGAGCAGAATGTCCAGTGCGAACTCAGCCGGGCTCTTGCCGACCTTCTTCGCAGCGGCGGCGAGGTCGCTTTCCATCACCCATTCGAGTTCCGGCGCGCCGGGCGTGCCGACGACATGCACCGTCGACCAGTTGACGGTCAGGCCCTGGTGGCCGTCCGATCCGGTAACGTCGAGCGCCTCGATGATTTTCGCGCGATCTTCTGGCGAACGCAGGCGCGCCATCTGTTCCTCGCCGGTGCCGGCGAGCGACCAGCTCGGCAGTTGCGACAGCAACGTCGTCATGCCGGCCAGATAGGGGTAGCTGTCGAAGGTCAGGTCGACGCCATCGGCGATGGCATCGTCCAACATCTTCAGGAGCTCCGGCAGCTTGCCGCGATTGCACTCGAAGGAGAGATGCGTGTGGGCGAGATGCAGCGCGACGCCGGAGCGTCGCGCAATGTCGAAGCACTCTCGATAGCCGCCGAGCGCGTCGAGGCCGTAATTGCGGTGATGCGGGCAGTAGAAGCCGCCGTATTCCGCCACGACTTCGCAGAGCGCCACCAGTTCGTCGGTGTCGGAATACATCGCCGGCACATAGGTGAGGCCGGTCGAGAGGCCGACACCGCCTTCCTCCAGCGCGACGCGCAGCAGCGCCTTCATCTGATCCAACTCGTCGGCCGTGGCGAGACGGGGCGCGTTGCCCATGACGAGCATGCGCAGATTGCCATGCGGCACCAGATAGGCGGTGTTGACGGCGGTGTTGCCGTCGAGGCGCTTCAGATAGTCGGCGACCGAGCGCCAGTTCCAGTCGAAGCCCGGCGGGTCGTCGTTCCAGCCCTTCAATTGCGCTCTGAGTTCGGCCAGGGTCGCCTCGTCGATCGGCGCGTAGCTGAGGCCGTCCTGGCCGAGCACCTCGGTCGTGACGCCCTGCGTGATCTTGGAGGTGTGGTCCGGCTGGACCAGCACCTGCAGATCGGAATGGGTGTGCATGTCGATGAAGCCGGGGGCGAGGATCAGCCCGTCAATGGCGACCGTGCGGTCGGCTTCGAGCGTCTCCGTGCCGTCGGTGATGCGGACGATCCGGTCGCCTTGCACCAGCACGTCGCCGCGCACGGGATCGGAACCGAGGCCATCGACGAGGATGCCGCCGGAAAAGAGCGTGGTCTGGGAGGTCATGCTGTGGGGATCCGTATCTTTTGTCCGGTGCGGGCGCTTTCGTAGATGGCGTCCGTGACGGCGACGACATGCGCCGCGAGGGTGGCGGTCAAGCCCGTGGGAGCGGGTGCGCCGAGCGCGCATTCGATCAGCGCCTTGGTCGGGGCGCCGGCGTCATAGAGGCCGGAGGCATCGGCTTCGCCATATTCGACCACCTCGCCATTGGCGCGCACGAGCCGGACATGGTCGGCGACGGAATCAAGCCAGATCTGGCCCCTGTCGCCATAAAGCGCGAGGTGCCATTGCGGCCGGGCGAGGTAGGGATGCGTCGAGGCGCTGCTGATCGCCGCCATGCCGCCGCCGGCGAAATCGGCATTGACGCTGGCATGCAGGTCGATCTCGCGTACCGGCGGATAGGTGCTGGCGCTGACGGCGATGATCGGTTCGCCGGCCAGCCACTCGATCAGGCCCAGCTGATGCGACATCGACACGGCCGCCGAACCGCCGCCGGAGATTTTTCGGTCGGTATAGGTCGAGGCGGCCGAATTGCCGTCGCCGCCCCAGCCGCCATCCGTGCCGCCCAGCAGCAGGGCGCGCGTATTGACGGCCAGATGCATGGTCAGATGCTCGATCCGGCCGATCTCACCCTTGTCGATCAGCGCCTTCGACAGCGCGAAGCAGGGCGCCGCCGGCCAGCCGAAACCGACCAGCAGGGTTCGGCCGACCCTTGTCG